>CAZMVY010000260.1:0-5337 GCA_964569765.1 uncultured Planctomycetales bacterium | reverse complement strand
TGGGCCTGACCTACGGGAGCACGAACAGTGCGACGAACGCCGCGGGAACGACGACGGAGTCGTGGAGCGTCACCGTGGCCAACCAGGGTCCCGGCCCAGGCGGTTCCGCGACCGGCGTGGCGCCTCCGCTGTATCCGAGCACCACGGCGATCACAGTGAAAGGCATCACGGCGACCGGAGATACGTCACGGGTGACGTTGTACCGCATCCGGGGCGGCGTGGAGACTGTCTTGGCGTATGCGGACGAAACGAATCCGCAGACACTGTTCATCGACGGCGTGCACGATTTCCCCGTGAACCCCGGCGACTTGCAGGTGGACGATGTGATCCAGGCGACGCAGACGCGCGACGGTGTCGAGAGCTGGCGGTCGTGGTCTCGCGTGGTGCTACAGCCGATTCCGAGTCCGCAGACCCCTCCGCACACGTTCTGGGGCTTCAGCGACGACTTCGAGTCCTCGCCGGTCAAGCTGTTCTGGCAGTTGGAGGAGCCCATGACGCTGACCAGCGTGCAATCGCGCGGTGTGCAGTCGCTGCTGGAGGATGCCGTCAGCGGCGGCCGCATGGCTATGGATGCGGCACCCGGCAACTACCAGGTGAGCACGCAGGACCGCAATCCCGTGCTGTTTGAGTTCTGGATGTACGAAGAGGGCGTACCGCCTTACACAGGCTCGTATGCCCGCCACGTCGGTGGCATCCAGGAATGCGCCGGGGGCGGGTATAACGTCGGCCAGGTGAACTGGCTCTTCGAGATCGGGCTGCTCCCGACGATCAGGGTGCCGGCCAAGCAGGCTTCGGATCCGACCAAGTACAACTATCGGTGCACGCAGGCCGTCTCAGGCTCGCGAAATGTCAGCGGAAACATGGATCAGCCCGGCTGCCCGCTTCGCTCGCCGGGTTGGCATCGATTCAGCATCAAGATCGCGGCGAATAAGGTCTACTACTATGTAGACGGTATTCTTGGTCATATCGAGGCCAATACGAATCCCAAGATTACCTCGGGTTACCTGGGTACATGGTCCGGCAACACGGGCACGGTCAGCACCGGAGGGACCATTGAGCCGACCGTTGTGACGCTTGACGGGCACACGGCCTACTACGATGACGTTTCCCTGCGGCAGATAACCAATCACCTGCCCGTGCTGGATGTGACAACGATCAACGTGACGGAGGGGCAGCCCGTGTCCGTCGCCATCACCGCGACGGATACCGACAGCCCCGACCTCGTTACGCTCCAGTACCTTTCCGGTACGCTTCCGACCGGGCTGGGATTGTCCGGTCCTATGGCGAAGGGCTCTCCGACCGCCACGATCATGCTACAGGGTACGCCGGCGGCGGGAACGGCCGGGACGTACACGGTGAACTTCCAGGCGCAGGACGACCTTCCGGCGGGAACCATCACGGGACCGGTGACCATCCATGTGTCCGCATGCGGAGCGCCCCCGGTGGTTTCGGCGATCTCGCCCTCTGTGGGCGTGGAGGGACGCAGCAACATCCGATCGCACCCGCCGTATGATGGGGTTGGAGTGCCGACCGGTCCGGTTCATGCGACGATCACGGGTTCGGGCTTTGCCACGGGGGCAACGGGCAAGCTCATGCAATCCGGCAAGCCGGACATCGTGGCGACGAACGTCGTGGTAGTCAGCGAAACGCAGATTACCTGCGATATTGACCTGGGCGGTGTCGAGCCCGGTTCGCTGGCCGGCTTCTGGGACGTGGTGGTAAGAACGTGTGCAGACAGCGCCGTGCCGTCGCCCGCGCAGTTTACAGTAAGCATGTGCTTCACCCCGGCGCAGGATACGGACGGTGACGGCGACGTGGATCTGGGCGACTTCAGCGTCTTCCAGAACTGTTTCAACGGCCCGAACCGGCCGTACAAGCTGCCGGCCGGCTACAACAAGGAGTGTTACTGCCTGGATCAGGGCGATAACCCGGTCGTTCGGGATGTTGACCTTGCGGACTTCAACGCGTTTCAGAGTTGTTTCAATGGTCCGAATCGGCCCCCGAAGGCCGGCTGTTAGCGTCGTTTTCGGTCTATGCCGGCCTCCGTCCGGCCGGAGGGCCACGGCGGTGTTCGAGGGTAGCCCGGGGCGCAAGCCGTTGGCTTGCCCGCTCGAATGAGAACAAAGCGCCGGCGTCGCGGCAGAGGTGTGCGTCGAGCCGCGCGGCAGAGACAACTATCTCACCGAAGACGGACCGGGCCGGGAACGGAGCACGCCGGACGTAAGGAAACCGAGGGCCGCGCGGCTCGTGTTGAGATGGGCCGCGCGGCTTCTTGTGTAGCAGCTTCGGCGGCATCGGTGAGCGCGCCCGGGGAATATCGGGTTGCCCGCGGCAACGCCGGATCCTACACTGCGACCATTTCTTGTTTCACAAGGAGAGTCTATGCGGTCTGGATCAGGGTTCGCCATCCTGTGCGCGTGCGCGTGGTGGTTGGCCG
Organism: uncultured Planctomycetales bacterium; assembly: GCA_964569765.1. Lineage (GTDB taxonomy): Bacteria > Planctomycetota > Phycisphaerae > UBA1845 > PWPN01 > CAZMVY01. Next base: position 2,900 of record CAZMVY010000260.1, on the reverse strand, counting down.
CCGCGGATGCGCACGCAGCGGAAGTCCGGTTCAGGGAGCGCTGTCTGGCGGATATTGTGCGCGCGGTCCCGGAGATATTGGCATCGCAGGATCCCCGTACGGGGCGATTCGGCACCGGCATCTGGTTGGTGACCGACCAAGATGTGATGCTGCCGCTTGCGGCGGCATGGGCCACGAAAGGCCCGGGCAATCCCTACTACCGTAACCCCCAAGTGCTTCAGGCAATCATGGCGGCCGGCGACGCCCTCATCGCCGATCAGGACGAGACCGGCCAGTGGGAGTTTCGCAAGAAAGACGGCTCGACCTGGGGCAAGATCTACATGCCCTGGACATACTCGCGGTGGATCCGTTCGTACGGGCTCATCCGTGATGCGATGCCGCCCGAGCGGCGCGAGAGGTGGGTCAAAGGGCTGCGGCTGGGCTTCGCGGGCATCTCCCGGGATCGGCTCCGGCATGTCCACAACATCCCCTCGCACCTGGCGATGGCCCTCTACTTCGCCGGGCGATACCTCGACGAGCCCGCCTGGATGGAGCAGGCGGCGGAGTTCATGCACAAGGTGGTCGCGGCACAGCACCCGGACGGCTACTGGTCCGAGCACAGCGGGCCGGTGATCAATTACGGGTTTGTGTACGTGGACGCCGTGGGAACGTACTATGCGGCATCCGGGGATGCGGCCGTACTGCCGGCGTTGCGGAAGTCGGCCATTTTTCACATGAACTTCACGTATCCGGACGGCACGCCGGTCGAGACGGTTGACGAACGGAACCCGTATCACGCCGGACACGTCGTGCCGAACGCCGGCTTTACCGTGACGGCGGAGGGGCGTGCGTATGTCGCGCAGCAGTTGCGACTCCAGGGCGACGCTCCGATTGCGGCGGACTACGCCGCCTCGCTCTTGCTCTACGGCAAGGAAGGCCCCGGTCTGCCCGCGGGCGGGCTGGAGGGCGATCACGACTTCGTCCTCGGCCAGGGCAGCGCGGCCGTCCGTCGGCGCGGGCCGTGGTTTCTCGTGGTTTCCGCGATGACATGTCCCGTGGCGAATAGCCGCTGGATCCAGGACCGGCAGAACCTGTTCAGCGTTTACCACGACAAGGTCGGGCTGGTCCTCGGCGGCGGCAATACGAAGCTGCAACCGGGATGGAGCACATTCACGGTGGGCGATCCAACACTACTGTCTCACAGGCAGGGCGATGAGGAGCCGAAGTTTCAGCCGCCGCCGGGCATCCTTCATGTGCCGACGGGCGCGAAACTCGTAATGGGCGACGCGCTCGGGCTCGACCTGGAATACGGCGAGCAGCGATGCTCCGTCCGCATCAAGGTGATCGACGCGCGTCACGCGGAGTGCATATGGTCGGCGACGGGGCCGTGCGAGCAGCCGGTGGCGGCTCATCTCACGGTGCTGCCGCGGCTGAAGGGAAAGGTCGCCCGTGCCGACGGGAAGGCCGTTGTGCTTGGCGGGGACGCGTTTGCGTGGCCGGCCGGTGCGTTCGGCCAGTGGATCGAGCACGCGGGTTTTCGGCTGAACGTGCCGACGGCTGCGGGCGTTCGGTGGCCCGTGCTGCCGCACAATCCGTATCGCAAGGACGGCCGGGCCGAGGCGAGCGAGGGGCGGCTGGTAATTGACCTGCCGTTCTCGAGCGAGGGCGGCGAGCAGCGCATCGGCGTGGAGATTCCGTGACGCGGCGGCGCCGGTGGCTCAGGTGTCTATGCCCGCGCTCTTGAGGATGGCGTGAAGCGTACCGGATGGCACGTCCCCGGCGTGAACAGGATCGACCCTGACACGATGCGTATGCGGGTGAGTCAGGAACAGGTGGCTGCCCTTCTGGTGACGTTTGAGGAAACCCACGGCGTTTCAGAAGCCGAATGACGTCCCGCGCCTCGTCATCTGTCATACCGTCCTGAGAGCTCCTAACAAAATGAGTTTCTGAGGCATCGATGACAGATCACGATACAGCCGAGGGTCAGGAAGGCCGTATGGATATCCGCGCGGCGTTCGTAGCGAATCCGCAGATGCCGGAACGGGTGCAGCCGGCGGATCGTCCGCTCCACCACCCAGCGGAAGGTCCCCAGCCCGCTGCCGTGTTCGGTGTTTCGCCGGGCGATGACCGGCACGATCCCCCGCCGGGCCAACTGTTTGCGGTGAGGATCGGAGTCGTACGCCCGGTCCGCCAGGAGGGTTTGGGGCCGTTGCACCGGACGGCCGACCCGGCCGGCTATGGCCGGAATCGCATCCACCAGGGGGATCAACTGCGTCACGTCGTGCCGGTTGGAGCCGGTCAGGCGAACGGCAAGCGGAATGCCCTCCGCCTCCGTGAGGACGTGGTGCTTCGTGCCGTTCTTCCGCCGATCCACCGGGCTGGGACCCGAACGTTCGCCCCCCCGACCGCTCGGACATGCGAACTGTCAACCACGGCCACCGACAGGTCGAGTTGCCCGTCGGCCCGCAACCGGTCCAGCAGGACCTTGTGGACCTTGTCCCATGCGCCCGCCTTCTGCCAGGCCGCCAGATACCGCCAGCAACTCATGCCCGATCCGCAGCCCATCTCCCGGGGCAGGTCTTCCCACGGGATGCCGCTCTTCAGGACGAACAGGATGCCCGTGAGCACCTTGCGACGGTCCAGGGGCTTGCGGCCGGGATATCGGCGCCGGCGCGGCCTGGGCGGCGGCAGAAGGGGTTCGATCACGCTCCATAATTCATCGTCCAGTAACGGTTTGGCCATGGCCGGACCTCCGTGTCCATCCATGACTTCGGCCAAGTCAACCCCGCTTCGTGGGTCATTTTGTTAGGAGCTCTTATCAGAGAGCCGTCCGGCGTCCTCCGGCGCCGCAGGTCAGAATTCGTCCGCCCCCAATCGTCGAGCCTGATCGTGGGACCACTTCTCGAATTCCCCCATCGGCC
>CAZMVY010000259.1:0-5339 GCA_964569765.1 uncultured Planctomycetales bacterium | reverse complement strand
CGTGGCGAACGTCAGCCACCGCGCCGGCGGGCTGGACCGCAGCAGGGCCGCCAGATCGGTCAGCTTCTCGTTGCCCCCGATCTGTCCGTCATCGTCGAAATGAAACTCCCCCCGCAGGCTGTTGAGGTACGGAACGATCGCAAGCAGGCACAAACCGAGTGTGCGAAGAAGGCGCCATGCCAGGAACGGCCGCAACATCCGCGGCGATGTCCACAGGATCGCTGGTCCTGCCCGGCGCACGGGTTCCGTCTCCTGTCACGACCGCTTCGCGATATGCACTACTTCGCGAGATTTGATTTACTGTATGCTACCGGGCTGACGTTTTGTTGTCAAAGGTGTTTGCGGGATTTGGCTAACCGTGCACGTTGTTGAGGCGGTGACTTCGCTCGGATGTGTATACGAGGGGCAACGGTCTTTCGGACATTATCGGGCGTCCGTTGCGTGCCGAAGGCGGACTACAGCGTGGGTAACGTGTCGGTGATGAACTGTTGCCAGCCGAGGATTGTGATCTTGTCCTCGGTGAGGCGTTCGCGTCCGTCCGGACATAAGACGAAGGAAGGCACGCCGGGGTGGTTTTCCAGGAAGGCTCGGAGCCCGCTCAGATGAACTCCTGCGACGGCGGGTACGCTCTTGATCTCGGCGGCGGCGAGGATTCGCTGCCCCCGGGTAATCAGAAGGTCCACTTCCACGCCTTGCTGGGTTCGCCAGAACGCCAGATCGCAGTCCAGGCGACGGTATTCGATGGCAGCCCGGATTTGCTGGATGACGAACTGCTCGAACCGGCGGCCTCGCGCAATCGGGTCAAGCTTGCCGCTCAACTGGTGCGTGAGCGCGTTGGTGACGCCCGGGTCGAAGAAGTAATATCGCGGGTGTGAGACGAGGCGGGTCCGGGTGCTGCGGGTCCAGGCGGGCAGGCGCAGGACGAGAAACGTCTCCGCCAGGATCTCGTAGTACTGCTGGACGGTCTTCACGGACACGCCGCACTCGCGGGCGACGTTGCTGTAGTTCACGACTTCACCGTCGGCCGCCGCGGCGATATCGAGGAAGCTGCTGAACGGTGCGAGGTTGCGCACGAGCCCCTCCTGCTGGATTTCTTCGCGGAGGTAGGTCTCTGCATACGACCGAAGGAACTCGCGGCGGTTCTCGTCGGGACGGGCCCAGATCGGCGGTAACGTGCCGTAGTTCAGGGCCTTGTCGAGATCGAATTCTCTCCCCAGCTCCTCGAACGTCAGCGGGAAGAGATGATAGGTGTACGCCCGCCCGGCGAGAAGGTTGGATGAACCCCGCCGCAGCTTTCGGGCGCTCGATCCCGTCAAGGCGAACGTGACCGGCGTCGACTCGATCAACTCGTGAACCTCGTCGAGGAGAGTGGGAAGCTTCTGGATCTCATCCACCACGCAGGTGAAACGCTTGTGCCGCCGAAGGTGGGCAAGGACTTCGCCGCGGAAACGGCCCGGCGATTGCGCGTAACCGAGGAACGCTCGTTGCGGGAGGAGGTCGATGTAGAGATCGGCTGGCGCCAGCCGGCTTTTCACGAACGAGGTCTTGCCCGTTTGGCGCGGACCGAACAGGAAGTAGCTCTTCCCCTTGAACGGGACCAGTTGCCTCGTGAACCTCACTCCAAAAATTCTATCATTTTTTGGAGTTAGGTCAACGGAGTCCGGTTTGCGCGCAGGCGGGGTAGCCCCGGTTGGCTTCCTCAGGCGGCTCGCGGGAAGCTCGCGGTGTGCCTTAGCCGATCTGCCGGCCGAGCAGCCGGGCCACCTCGACGCAGTCCTTGTCGCCTCGGCCGCTGACGTTGATGACGATGGTCTGGTTCTTCGGCAGCGTCGGGGCGAGCTTGACCACGTGGGCCACCGCGTGAGCACTCTCGAGCGCGGGGATGATCCCCTCCGTTTCCGAAAGGAGTTGGAACGCGTCGAGGGCCTCGCGGTCCGTCGCCGCCACGTACTGCGCCCGGCCGGTCTCTTTCCAGTAGGCGTGCTCCGGTCCGACGCCCGGGTAGTCGAGGCCGGCGGATACGGAGTGGACGGGGGCGGTCTGGCCGTCCTCGTCCTGAAGAACGTAGGTGTACATGCCGTGGATCACACCGGGCCGTCCGTGGGCCAGCGTCGCCGCATGCTCGCCGGCGCCGATGCCCCGGCCGCCCGCCTCGACCCCGATGAGCTTGACGCTCGCGTCGCCGACGAACGGGGCGAAGATGCCCGCCGCGTTGCTCCCGCCTCCGACGCACGCGACGATGTAGTCCGGCAGCCGCCCCTCGCGGGCGAGCATCTGCTCGCGGGTCTCCTTGCCGATCACCGACTGGAAGTCGCGGACGATCATCGGGAACGGGTGCGCGCCCATCACGCTGCCGATGATGTAGTGCGTGTGCTCGACGGAGCCCATCCAGTCGCGAAAGGCCTCGTTGATCGCATCCTTGAGCGTCTTCTGGCCGCTCTCGACGGCGACGACGTGCGTGCCGAGAAGCTCCATGCGAAACACGTTGAGCTTCTGCCGCCGCACGTCCTCCGAGCCCATGTACACGACGCATTCCAGCCCGAAGACCGCCGCCGCCGTCGCTGTGGCCACGCCGTGCTGGCCGGCGCCCGTCTCGGCGATGACGCGCCGCTTGCCCATCCGCTTCGTGAGCAGCGCCTGGCCGAGCGTGTTGTTGATCTTGTGCGCGCCGGTGTGGTTCAGGTCCTCGCGTTTCAGGTAGATCTTTGCGCCGCCGAGTCGTTCGGTGAGCCGCCGCGCGAAGTAAAGCGGGCTGGGCCGCCCGGCGTAGTCCTTCAGATACCCGTCGAGTTCCGCCCAGAACGCCGGATCCTGCTTCGCCTTGGCGTATTCGGCCTCGAGCTGGTGGATCGCGCCCATCAGCGTCTCGGGCACGTATTGTCCGCCGAACGGGCCGAACCGGCCGTGTCCGTCGGGCACGTCGGCCGGCGTGGAAGCGCAGGAAGCAGAACCAGTCTTCATTGGCTACTCCGGGTGGTTCTCTTGAGGGCCGTAGAGGCACATGTAGCCCAAGCCGCCGCCCGGGTCAAGCGGGACGCGACGCGGGCCTCGTGGATGACGCCTCTTCGAGCAGCCTGCCGAATCGCGGATCGTCGCGAATCGGATGCAACATCTCGTCTCCCAGCAGCGTCGCAGGTGTGACGGCGCCGGCGCGCAGCGCCGCCTCCAGACACCTTATCGCCGTGTCCGCGTCCCGCGCCTGCGACGCCAGACCCGCACGCGCCATCAACGCCTTGCCGTCCGCCGGATGGTCGGCGAGCCATCGGTCAAGTTGTCTGGCGCCTTCGTCCGCACGGCCGGCCCGCGCCAGATTGAGGCCTAGGGCACAAGCCAGGTCTCCGTTGCCGGGGTCGAACGCGCAGGCCGCCTCCAGGTACTGCGCAGCCCAGTCCCACTGCTGGCGCTCGGTGGCGCGGGAGGCGAAGGCCGTCAGCGTCTTCACGATCTCCGACGCCGGGGCGCCCCGTGGGGGGGACACGACGAGCGGCCGGAAGCCGGCGACTTCATCCAGCAGTCTCTTTACGCCTTGCTGCCGCGCCAGGTGGGGGAAGTTGCCCCGCAACTCCTGTATGCGGTCCAGGACCAGGTTGTAGAGCTCGACGTTCCCGGGGTTCGCGCGGTACGCGGCCACGAAGCACTCAAACGAGGCGACGACGTCGTTTTCGGCTGCGCGCTTCTTTGCTTCCGCCACGAGGCGGCGGCCCTCGATCCAGGCCGCGACCTTTCGACGCTCGGCCTCGTTGACCCAGGGGTCCGCTGACGGGCTCAGCACGGTTTCCAGCGGTGAACGTTGTCGGGCTGCCAGCGCGATGGCGATCTGATCGCTGGCCCCGCGGTACATCTGCCTCGGCGCGGAGAACTCCAGCCGGGCGTTGTCATCCGTGTGGATGCTCGCGGAAGCCACCCAGTCGCGCAACGGCTCGCCCGATGTGATGAAGCGACCGAGGACTCCCTCGGCGTTCGTGATTCCCAGGCGGAACAGGTCCTCCCGGACCGCCGGCACCGCGTACCGGCGGAGTACGCCGTCGAGCGGCGTGCGCTGCGCTTGTTGTGATGCCACAAGGAGGTAATCCGTTGCCGAGAGCTGCCAGACCGAGACGTCTTTGAAGACGTCGTACAGCGTCCGGACGACCATCTGAAAGTCCTCGAGCGACATCATGTAGCTGTGCAACCACACGCATAGCCGCCCGTGGTCCTTCAATCGGTTTCGGCAGATGCCGAAAAACTCGCGAGTGAACAGGTTCGCCACGCCGGACATCCACGGGTTCGACGGCTCGGAGACGATCAGGTCGTACTTCCGATCGGTCAGCAGAAGGTGGTTCCGCCCGTCCGCGCGGATCATCCGCACGCGCGGATCGGCCGTCAGGATCTGCCGGTTGTACGGCGCAAACCATGCAGCGGCCCGAATGACGTCTTCGCTGATCTCGACGCAATCGAGCCGCTCGTAGGAGGGGTAGCAGGCGATTGCGCTGAGTGTCATCCCGGACCCAAGTCCAATTACGCAGGCGTCCCGTCCGTCCTCCACGAGCATCGCGGGGACGTGTCCGAGCAGGAGTTGCGTGACCAGATCGGTGTAATCAGTGGATGCGTCGGCCTTCCCGTTCACGCTGAGGCTGATGGCGTCTTCATCTTCGATGGCCTGCATGACGGCTACGGTCAGGTCGACGCCTTCGCCGAAGTAAACCACCTTCTGCGTCTTCACGATGCTCGCCGGGTCCGTCCGGGCGTAGAACGGCGCCGTCACCAGCATCTTCACGTCCCACTGCCCGGCCCCGATCGCCACCGCCGGAACGACAAACACCGACGCCGTCGCCGCGACTGTCCTGCGAGCCCACGCTCCGGCCGTCGGAGGTTGCGACAGGAGCACCAACGCGGCGCCCACCACGGCGTTCAGCGTGGCTACGGCGATGATTGAGCCCTGCACTCCGAGCACCTCGCTGCGAATCATCACGAAGCCCGCGAGGAACGAACCGGCGATCGTGCCCAGCGTGTTGACCGCGTAGGCCTTACCCGTGGCGGCCCCCGCGTCGTTCATGTCCGTCGCGATCATCCGGGCCACGAGCGGGAAGATGGCTCCCATCAGGAGCGTCGGCACCAGCGTTACGGCGATGACGAGGAGGAACTCCACGGCCAGGAGCGTGTTGTAGTGGTCGCGATAGGCCTGGACGAGCTCGTAAACGATCTCCGGCGCCCGCCCGTACATCGGCACGATCAGGACGGCTGCCAGGCCGATGGCGATCTCGAGGCCCCCGAACACCAGCACGGGGTTCCGCCAGCGATCCACCCACCGGGCCACGACCAGACTCCCCACGGCCAGGCCGAGGATGAACGCCGTCAGG
>CAZMVY010000258.1:0-5467 GCA_964569765.1 uncultured Planctomycetales bacterium | reverse complement strand
CAGCCCGCCGACGAGCTGGTAGACGAATTCGGCCAGCGCCCCGCGATAGGGCACGCGTCCCTCGACCCCCTCCGGCACCAGTTTCTCCCGCTGCGTCTCGCCGCCTTGGCCGTAGCGGTCGGCGCTACCGCTGACCATGGCCCCCAGCGACCCCATTCCCCGGTACGTCTTGAAGCGCCGGCCCCTCCAGAGGACCAGTTCGCCCGGCGATTCATCCAGGCCGGCGAACAGCGAGCCCATCATCACGCAGCTTGCGCCCGCGGCGATCGCCTTCGTGATGTCGCCGGAGTAGCGGATGCCCCCGTCGGCGATGACCGGGATTCCCGCCGGCTCGGCCGCGGAGACGGCGTTCAGGATGGCCGTGATTTGCGGCACGCCCACGCCGGAGACGACCCGCGTCGTACAGATCGCCCCCGGACCGATGCCCACCTTGACGGCGTCGACACCCGCGTCGATCAGGTCGGCGGCGCCTTCGGCCGTGGCCACGTTGCCGGCGATCAGGGCGATGTCGTGCTGCTTGCGGATCTTCCGTACGGTCTCGAGCACGTTCTCGCTGTGGCCGTGCGCGGTGTCCACGACGATCACGTCCACGTCGTTCTTGATCAGCGACTCGACGCGATCGTAGTCGTGCACGCCCACGGCGGCTCCGACACGGAGGCGGCCGCGGTCGTCCTTGCAGCTCTGCGGGAACTGCCGGCTGCGATCGATGTCGCGCATCGTGATCAGGCCCGCGAGGCGTCCCTCGCGATCGACGAGCAGGAGCTTCTCGACCTTCGCCCGGTTCAAGATGCGTTCGGCTTCGGCGAGTGTCGTGTTCGGGGGCGCCGTGACGAGATGGTCCTTGCTCATCACCTCGTCGATCCGGCGTTCCGTGGATTCGAGGAACTTCAGGTCGCGCCGCGTCAGGATGCCCACGAGCCGGCCGCCGTCGCCTTCGGTGATGGGCACACCGCTGACGTTGTGCAGCCGCATGATCTCCTTCGCGCGGGCGACGGAGTCATTCGGCCGCAGCGTGATCGGGTCGAGGATGACGCCGCTTTCGGATCGCTTGACTTTGTAGACCTCGCGGGTCTGCGCCTCGATGGAGAGGTTCTTGTGGATGATCCCGATGCCCCCCTCCTGCGCCAGCGCGATTGCGAGCGAGGCCTCCGTGACGGTGTCCATCGGGGCGGAGACCAGCGGGATGTTGATCCGGATCTGCCGGGTCAGCCGCGTGCTGACATCCGTCATGCGCGGGACGACATTCGATCGGGCGGGCACGAGGGAGACGTCGTCGAACGTGATGCCTTCCCCGATGATCTTGTCGGCCGAGGTCCGCGCCGACTCGCGCATATGTCACCGCCTTCTGAACCGGATCAAGCCCGGCGGGATCGCGCCGTCTCCTCCGCGGGCTTCGGGCACGTCGCTCGTGGCAATGGGAACTATATGCGCGGCGGGCGTCGCGTCAAGCGGCCGGCGGCGAGCGGAAGGCGAAGCCGGCGGGCGGCTGCCCGCGCGGCTGCTGGCGCCCGCTGCGGGATTGGCGCGCAACAAAAAAGAGGATCCGAGCTCGCCGTAACCCGGACCCTCCAAGCCAGGCTGTCCGCTCAAACGAGCGGAGACCCACAGCCTCGTTCGCTATATCGTTTTCCCGGCCGGCGGGCTTTAGCAGTTTTTCAGCGGGGGCGCACCCATGTCGCGACGAGCCTCGCGGGACCTCGACGGTACGATCGTGGCGCGGGGCCACGGTCATGCGTGCGGAGCAGGAGCCGACGGCGGGCGCCGGTGGGGCCGACGGTCGCCGGCAGCCCGGCTTTATTCCGGCGAACCGCGTTGGTAGTATTGCGCAACGGGGTTCGGGAATGGTTATGCCGCCGGTCGGCCGGCGGAAAAGAGTCGGAGCCGCCATGGCGGAGCGAATCTGCAAACTCGCACTCGAAGACGGGACGGTGTACACGGGGGCGGCGTTCGGCGCGGAAGGCACGCGGCAGGGCGAGGTTGTCTTCAACACGTCGATGACGGGCTATCAGGAGGTCCTGACGGATCCCTCGTACTGCGGCCAGATTGTCACGATGACGTATCCGTTGATCGGCAACTACGGCGTGACGGAGGAGGATGCGGAGTCGGCGCATCCGCAGGTGGAGGCCCTCGTCATCAAGGAGCTCGCGCGGCGGCACAGCAACTTTCGCGCCACCATGACGTTGGAGGAGTATCTCCAGCGGAACGGCATTCCGGCACTCGAAGGCGTCGATACGCGGGCGATCACGCGTAAGCTTCGCATCAAGGGGGCGATGCGCGGCGCCATCTCCACGGAGATCCTCGACGACGCCGAACTGGTCGCTGCGGCCCGGTCGTGGCCGGGGATCGTCGGGCAGGACATGGTCCGGCGGGTGGCGCCGGCGGGGTCGTTCGAGTGGAATCGCGGCTTCGACAGTCCGTTCGCGATGCGGCCGCGGGGTATCGAGCCGCGGTTCCGTGTCGTGGCGATCGATTGCGGGATGAAGCGCAATATCCTTCGCAATCTGGTGGAGGCGGGGTGCCGCGTGCGGGTCGGGCCGCCACACGAAAGTGCCGCGGAAATCCTGGCGAGCCGCCCGGACGGGGTCTTTGTGAGCAACGGCCCGGGCGACCCGGAGCCGCTGCACTACGCGATCGAGACCTTGCGGCAGTTGATCGGCAAGGTGCCCATTTTCGGAATCTGCCTGGGCCATCAGTTGCTGGCTCTGGCCCTCGGAGCGAAGACGTACAAGCTGAAGTTCGGCCATCGGGGGGCGAACCAGCCGGTCAAGAACCTGGCGACCGGCCGTGTGGAGATCACCAGCCAGAATCACGGTTTCGCGGTCGAGACGGCATCCTTGGAGCGGGCGGGCGGCACGCCCACGCACATCAACCTCAACGATCAGACGCTGGAGGGCTTCACGCACGCGAGCGAGCCGGTCTTCTCGGTGCAGTATCACCCCGAGGCGAGCCCGGGCCCGCACGACGCCACGTATCTGTTCGATTGCTTCACGGAAATGATGCGGACGGGCCGGGCGCCGACGGCCGGGCAATTGGCCGAGGCCCAGAAACGCCTGGAATCGCGGCGATAGGTGATGGGCCGGCCGGCGCGTCGGGGCATCCCGTGGAAGGTCCGCGCGCTACCGCTGGTCCATCGTGGGTTTCTCGTCTTCGGTCAGCACCTTCTGGATCGCGCCGCGGACGAAGGTGATCTTCGTGTTCGTCGGCTCATCCACCTTCAGGCCCATCTCGTCCTCCTTGACGTTCAGGATGGTTCCGATGATCCCGCCGATCGTCATGACGCGGTCGCCCTTTTTCATCGCGGCGAGCATCTCCCGGCGCTTCTTCTTCTCCTTGCGGCTGCCGGAGAACATGATCCCGTAAAAGACGACCAGCATCAGCAGCAGGCCGATCCACAGCATTTCCGGCCGCGACCCGCCGCCTTGCGCCACGGGGAGAGCGCCCAGCAGATTCACAAGTGTGCTCACTCGTTGTCTCCTGTCAGTCCGGCCGCGCCTGCGACTGGATATCGGGACAGTATGCTCGCCCAATCGCCGCCCGGAATCAAGTCCCGGATGTCGCGCATGAGCCGCTGGTAAAACCGCAGGTTGTGCAGCGAGACGAGGATCGGGCCGAGCATCTCGGTTGCCTGGAAGAGGTGGCGGATGTACGCCCGCGAGAACCCCCGGCAGGCAGGGCAGTCGCAACCGGGCTCAAGCGGCCGCTCGTCCGCACGGTACTTCTCGTTTCGCAGCCGCAGCGGGCCGGTCGGCGTGAATGCGTAGGCGTTCCGTCCGTTACGCGTCGGCAGGACGCAGTCGAACATGTCCACCCCGGACCGCACCGCCGCCACGATGTCCGCGGGCATGCCGACGCCCATCAGGTACCGCGGTTTCTCGCGGGGCAGGTGGGGCTCGAGGGCGGCGAGCACCTCGATCATCTGCTCGTGCGTCTCGCCGACGGAGAGCCCGCCGATCGCATAGCCGGGGAAGTCCAGCTCGACCAGCCGGCTCGCGCACAGGCGCCGCAGGTCGTGGTGAATGCCGCCCTGCACGATTCCGAAGAGCGCCTGGTCCTCGCGGGCGTGCTCCGCCTTGCACCGGGCGGCCCAGCGGATCGTTCGTTCGACGGCGGCGGTCACGTCCCTGCGGTCGGCGGTGGACGGCGGGCACTGGTCGAACGCCATGATGATGTCGGCACCCAGCTCGTTCTGGATCCGCATCGCCGTGGCGGGGTCGAGCCGGAGGGCCGCGCCGTCGATGTGCGAACGGAACGAGACGCCATCGTCGTCGATCCGGTTGAGTTCCGAAAGCGAGAAGATCTGATAGCCGCCGCTGTCGGTCAGGATGGCCCCGTCCCAGTTCATGAACTTGTGGAGGCCGCCGAGTTGCGCGATCAGCTCCGACCCCGGGCGCAGGCTCAGGTGATAGGTGTTCGCCAGGAGGATCGGCGCCCCGGTGTCGCGGAGCAGACACGGGAGCACGCCCTTGACCGATCCCCGCGTGCCCACGGGCATGAAGACGGGCGTGTCCACGATGCCGTGGCCCGTGGTGAGCCGCCCACGCCGGGCGGCGCTGCCGGGGTCCGTGGCGAGGATCTCGAATCGGAACATGGCGGCATCGTAACCGCAGCCCGCGGCATGCGCAAGGGGACAAGGAACTCAGCGGGACAGGCAGACGCGACGAAAGGCGGCGGGCCGCCCGGATGACCCGGACGAACCGGCCGAAACCCTCCTTGACCGACGCCGATCGGGAGGACTAGCATAGCGCCGATCGCAGGTGGGTCGCCTTTTCGCAAGGAGGACCACGCGATGTCCCGGCACTCGAAGTGGAAGATACAGGAGGTGCGGTCGGACCGTCCGTACGCGATGCGGGCGGAACACCCGATGGTGACGGAGGAGCAGATTCGGCGCCGTGCCTATGAGATCTGGCTGGCTCGTGGCAGGAAGCCCGGTGACCCGGTCCGCGACTGGTTGCAGGCCGAGATGGAGCTGAAGGCGGCCCTCGTTCCCCATTAGGGGCAAGCGCCGTCCCATTCCGGGTGCTCAATCGGGCTGATCGTTCCACCGGCTTTCTTGTTCCTCGGGACGAGATACAACACGGGTGTGCGCCGGCAGAACGTTTACGACGAGGCCGGTCGTGAAGTCGTCCGTGGGAGCGTCAGCCGTCAGAAATCGACGTGGTCGATAAACAGGTAGATTTCCCGGTCGGAAAACCCCTCCGCCCGGGCCCTTTGCAGGAACACCTCGTCCGCGGTAAGGATCCCCGGCCCCGTGCGGCTTCGCTGCGGCCTGGCCTTCTTGTACTCCGTCCGGAGACGGTAGAAACGGTGCCGTCCTCCCAGCTCTGCGAAGAGATGCTTTCTTGTAAACACCGTACGTTATTATAGACATCTTTACGGGATTTGTCGAATTTCCCGCTCGAGGCCCGGGCTGTCTGGGTCCGTGACAGCATCGGCGGGAACGGAGAACGCGCGGGTGCCATGCCCAAGC
>CAZMVY010000257.1:0-5480 GCA_964569765.1 uncultured Planctomycetales bacterium | reverse complement strand
CACCGACCTGTACCCCGGCACGGCGGCCGCCCAGTTGGTGGACAACCCGCCGCCGTTCAGCGCATTCATCACCAACGGCTTTACCGGCGCGAGCGTGTACGAGAACTGGTAGTATGAGTACGTTACGTTGAGCGACTGGCGGAACCCCTTCGTCTGGCCGGCCACGACGACGGCGGGCTATCCGAACGATCAGTCGTACGCGACGTGGCTCGTGGGCTGCTACAGGCCCGGCGTGACGCCGAGACGCAACAATCTCTGGCTCGGCCTGGGCTACATCGACCTGAACCAGACGCTCGCCGACCACCTGCGGATGATCCCGGGCTGCATCAGCTTCCGGATCCAGCGATGGGCGGAGACGAACCCGGTGAATCCGACCAGCGTGTGGATTCCGCGCTGGTGGCCCGAGGACAACGATACCAACGACGAGGACGGCAACCCTCTTACGGCGCAGACGGGGCCTATGCTACCCGCGGCGGTCGCCGGCAGCCTGCCGGGCGGTTCAAATGGCTTCGGGCCGGCGAACCCGGTGGATCCCAACTGGGTCGGCGTGCGGATCTGGGAGTGCTTCAACGTCCCGCCGAACATCCCGAACCCGGGGAATGCCGCTGCGGCGGCCGACTGGCCGCAGGCGATGAATAACAACCAACCTTGGCCGTGGGTCACCCGGGACTTCAACCGAAACGCGGCGGACGCGAATGACGGACGTCGCGCGGTGAAGGCCGACTTCCCGAAGGCCCTGAAGATCACGGTGACGGTGCTGGACACGAACCGCCGGATGCTCGACAAGGTGCCGGCGAAGGCGGTCACGCTGGATGACACGAGGTTGAACGAACTGGGCGCCCAGTCGTTCAGCATGATCATCCCATTGGAATAGGGGGCGGAGGGCAGGGATCAGGGATTAGGTGGATTCGGTAGGGCGGTCCATTGACCGCCGGATCGGATAGCGCGGGGCCATTGACCGCCGAACCCCATGGGGCAGAGGGGCTTGGGGGTTGGATGGTCGGGATGACGGAGGTCGAACCATGAACGACCATGATAGACACCGTCGGGTTCCGGGTTCCGGGCTCCGGGGTCCGGGTTCCGGGCTCCGGGGGCGCCGGCCCGGCTGTGGGCGGCGTGCCCCGTGCTCGCGCCGTTCATCATTCATCATTCATCATTCACCGTTCGCCGTTCATCGTTCTCTTCGTCGCGGTAACGCCCTCATCATGGCCGTCACGCTCACGGCCATGCTCGCGATCATCGGCTCCTCGTTCGTCCTCGTTACCCGCCTCGAGCGTCAGACCGTCCGAAGCTTTGCCACCGTCCAGGGCATGGACCAGATCCAGGACTACGTGATCCGCAGGATTCAGGCCACGCTGGCGGACGATGTGGTTGCATCGGCCGGAACGACTGCGGCCGACCGGCTTGCGAGCGCGACTGCCGCCGGGGCGAACACCGCATACGAGCCTTGGGATGCCCCGGTGACGCTGACGGCGCTCCCCGGCGGTGATGCATGGCTGGCCCCGATCGAGCCTACGGCGCACTGGGACACCGCGACAAACAAGTGGGACGCGATCGGATGGTCGCAGGGGTCGGAGGTGTTTGCAGGGTTCACGCCCGGACCGATTAATCTTCTGAACCTCCCAGGGAATGCTGTGGACGCCGACGGCGACGGCATCCCCGACTCGTTCTTGCGTACGCCGAATGAGCTTCAAGTCATCGACGGAAAGACCGTCGGCGTTGCCGTCCGCATAATCGACAACTGCGGGATGCTGAACCTGAACACGGCCTTCGGCAGGAACCCGGCGGGCATCATCGACGGCCACGGGATGCTCCCGACGCAGCTCAACGTCAAAGGGTTGCTCGATATGGGCCAACCGCTCCTGACGCCGGGCTCGTCGGTCAGTGGCGGGACCGTTCCCACGGCCATCGACACCGAAGTGTGGCTGGTGCTCAGCCGCCTCGGCGGCAAGATCCCGCCACCGGACTACGGGAACTCGACTGCCGAGTGGATGACGAATTACACGGAGTGGCTCCTGCGGTTTTGCGAGTGGCCTCAAGGATACGCATTGAGGTTGCCGCCGGCGGTTGGCGGCGTTCCACCGCCGCCGTATCCGGCTCCCAACGATCTGGGCCGTTACGGGCGCCTCTTCGACATCAACGACGAGCTGGCGCTTCGGAATCGTTTTCTGCTCAAGGCGTCCTCCACGTCGCGCGTCGAAGCCGCGGAGTTGATGACGTCGTCGCCGTCCGTGCCAGCGCCGTTCGGCCTGAACGGGCCGGAGGGATTGTGGAATGTGATCGGCGACGAGCCGGGCGACCTGAACGGCGACGGCCAGCCGAGCCTTCGGCGTCAAAGGCCCTTCGGGACCGGCGAACTCACCACGTGGGCGGACACGCTGTTCGGCGACCAGACAATCACCACGACGCAGTACCGCGACATCCGCCACCTGCTGACGACGTACAGCTTCGATCGCACCGTACGCCCGATGCCGCCACAGCCTCAGCTCGATGCTGACCCCGACCCGGTCAACGCTGCGAGGAAGCTGCTGGGCCCGCTGCGCCAGGTGGATATTAATGGCGCGGTGGCGGACCTTCTGAGGCCGTTGACGGACCCCGCCCACAAGCGCGGCGCCGGCAAGCTCGTCCACGCGCTGCGGTACGTCTTCGCACCCGACCCCAAGGCCGACGACCTGGCCGTACAGTACGTGGCGAACCTGCGGGACTACCTTGATAAGAGTACACCAGAGGAGCCGACGCTCTACCCCAAAGATACTTTCGGGACCGGCGTTCCCTCGACCGACGTTTACGGCTTCGAGCGGCAGCCGTTCATCAGCGAGGTCTTCTGCCAGGTTACGGCGGGGCAGGACCCGCCCGCGCCGCCGGACATGATGATTTCGGCGATCGAGTTCTGCAACCCCTATGAAGACGATATTTCCCTCCAAGGCTGGAAGGTTTACCAGGGTGCTACGGAAAAGCTCTCTCTGCAAGCGGACGCGACGGTGCCGCGTCGGGTGGTCACGGGCGGTGTCGTGCGGCCCGGTCGCCTGGTCGTGGCGACGGCGGACGGCGCTTTCGTCAACAAGATCGCGGAGCCGGACGGGCTCGCCGTTCTGGCCGTCGGCACGTTCAAGTTGGACGCAAAGAGCAGCGACGAGTTGAAATTGACCCGGCCCGGCCCGGGTGGCGTAGAAGTGCTCGTCGATCTGGTCGTCGGGGGCGACATGGCCTTGGTGACCGGCACGACAGATCCTCCGACGAACAAGGGCGAGTCGAAGGAATACAGCATTCAACGCGGCACATCGGTCTGGCGTTTCGCCCGCAACGAGTTTGCCCCCTACAAAGATCCGGTCACGGGCAAAATCGGCGGCAACGCCGGTACGCCGGGCATCAGCGGGTTAGGGCTCTGGGTCGGCAAGACTCACCAGCCGACGAGCACCGCGCCGGGCGTCGCGCTCCCGGTGGCTGACAAGTGGACAACGCCGCCGGGTCCAACGTTCATGGTGGCCGGGTGGTTCGAGGTGGACCGGCCCGTGTACCTCGGGAACCCCAGCGGGGCGGACTACGAGGCCCATAAGGGCGATTCAAACTACTGGCCGATCACGGAGCAGATCGGTCCCCGTGGCGTGGCGCGTCGGGTCTTGACGCCGGCGGACGAGGCGAAGGTCCGCTTGGATTTCGCCGATCCGGAAACCGATCCGACGAAGAACAAGGCGCGGAAACTGTTCGAGGTCATGAGCTTCTTCGCCCGTAACGACGACGGCTACAACAACGAGGACGGGACCTCTGCGGCGGCCAACACGGAGCGCCTGATGGAATGCCGCATCCCCGGCCGGATCAACGTGAACACGGCCCCGGAGGCGGTCTTGCGGGCGGTGTTCCCGGCGCTGACCGATCCGTCGGGGACGGCCACGGCGGATGACCTGCGGATAATGGGCGAGTGGTTTGCGAAGGCCGTCGTCGATCTCCGCAGCCGAGCCATTGCCCCGGGGACCGAGTATACCGGGCCGTTTGTCGGGTTCGATGACTTCGTCCGGCGGTTGGACGCCTTCAGGAACGCCCCGGATGCCTTGGGTGTGCGCCCAATCCCGCAGATCGACCCGGCGGACTCGCTGGCCGGGATGCTGCGTTTCGCAAGGATGCTCGTATTGGTGGACAAGTACCGATCGAAGTATAAGGACTCGAACGGAGCCTTACTACCGGCACGGGCGCAGCAGGCGCGCAATGCGGGCGACCCGTTCATGACGGGCGACTTCGAGGATCGTGACTGGCTCTCGGCCGGATGGCGAATCTGCTGACGGTTCGTTCGGACACGTTTACGGCGTACATCCTGATCCGCATTCAGAGCCAGGCGAACCCGAACGAGGTGAGCGAGCGCCGCCTGATGGCGATCTTCGACCGGTCGAATGTCTTCTTCCCGCCGGTCATGGCGAGGAATGGCCAGAACGACAGCGGCGACCCGCTGTCGGGGACGCAGAGCGACGAGCGCGACCGCCTCTACGTCACGCCCAGGGTCCTGGCCGTCCAGCCCGTGCCGGAAGTGAATTGAATCTCGTAGGGCACGCCATTGCGTGCCGATTCGTCTGCGTCCGGGTTCATGGGCTTGGACGTACGCCCTCCGCGGCGGTAAGCTTGAAGCCATGCCCCACGCGGCCGTATTCTTCGATCGCGACGACACGCTCATCGAGGACCCCGGCTACCTGCGCGATCCGGACGGCGTCCGGCTGGCGCCCGGGGCGGCCGACGCCGTGGGCCGTCTCCGCCGGGCCGGCTACCGAATCATCGTCGTGACGAACCAGTCAGGCGTCGCCCGCGGCCTTCTGGATGAGCCGACGCTGGAGGCGATCCACGAGCGCATGAAGCAGCTCTTCGCCGAGGCCTCCGCGCCGATCGATGCGATCTATTACTGCCCGTATCTCGACGGACCTGAGGCCGTGGTCGAGCGTTATCGCCGCGACAGCGACCTCCGCAAGCCCCGCAGCGGCATGTACGCCCTCGCCGCGAAGGAGCACGACATCGACCTGGCGGCGTCGTGGTCGATCGGCGACTCGGCCCGCGACACGGAGGCCGGCCGCGCCGCCGGCTGCCGCACGATCCAGCTCGTCCGTGGCGACGAGGTTCCGCAGAATCCCAGGCCCGACTACTGCTTCCGCACGCTGACCGAGGCGGCGGACTGCATCCTGGCCCATGGTGGCGGCAGGGCCGCGTCGGGTGCGGGCGGTGCTGGAGGGCTGGGGGGCGCGGGGTCGGCCACACCCGGCGCTCAGTCCACCTCACTCAGCACTGAGCACGTAGCACCCAGCGCTCCCGCCCAGGGGGCGGGTCGCTCCGAGCGGCTGCTCGAGGAGATCGCCGAGCACCTGCGGACATGGCAGCGGCAGCACTCGATGGAGGACTTCACGCTGGCGAAGCTTGCGGGGGCCGTCGCAGAGCTCCTCGCCGTGGCCACGGCGTTCTGGGCCCGTGTGGCGATGGTGGACCCGCGCCCAGCCGCGGTTCCT
>CAZMVY010000256.1:0-5482 GCA_964569765.1 uncultured Planctomycetales bacterium | reverse complement strand
CCCTATTTTAGCAGGAGTTATGACACCATAACTCTCTGACCGAAAACGGCACTAGGTCTGGCGTGTGGCCCCACGTGCTGATAATCTCTGCGTTGGTCTCCATGGCGATCCTGCGATGGCTACCCATGGGTCCAACCCCCGCCTTCGTTTCCCTTCTCGTGCTCGCGTGTGGGATCGGAGTTGGTCTCATCGTCTTGGGCCGCAGAAACCGCGTCCTGCCGGCGTGCGCGAAACCGGGGGAACGCCACCCCCAGATCCCGCCCGAGGCGGACGGAGCGACTCGCCTGGTGTGCTATGGCACTGTTCGGGAACTCGCCGAGATGCAAGAACTGACACCGGTTGCGTTCGAACCCTACTTCCCGGAGTACGCTTGGGACTGGCTTCCTCGACGCCGGGGACTCGCGGAACTCCTGTTCGCGCTTGCCTTCCTCGGGTGGGCGGTGGCATCCTGTTTCGTGATCGTCCCACCGCTCTACACCGCCCTCGCGGCCTGCGCACCGCTGTGGGTTCTGTGGGCCAGTGGACGGGTCGGGCGCCCGTATATACGCGTGGTTCCCGGGCGCCTCGACTTGCTGCGAGGCCAGCGATGGTTGCCCAAGGTCAGCTTGCTTCGGTCGGTGGACTTGCGGAACGCCCGTATCGAGTGCCGCTTCGACCGGCGGCAGATGCGGATCACCCCATGCGGGCGCGAAGCGCAGGAACCCCTTGAGATTGACCTCGCCGCTCTGGAAGCGCCCCACGCCTTCGCCAAGGTCGTGTTCCAGGCCGCTGTGTGCGACCGCCCCGCACCACCCCTGCCGGAGGATGCCTTGCTGGGATGACCTACGGGGTCCCGAACCGCAGGGGGAACCCGGGACAGAGCCGTCATGTTGACGTGCTCGCCGGCCGTTCGGGCAACCAAGGGAGCGGAATGGGGTCGGAGCGCATTGAGTCACTAGCGCGCTCACCGCTGCGACGTCCGAGCGTCTTCGATTTCGACATCAACGATCGCCTGGCGCACATCCGGCACGCGAAGGATGCCGCCGGGCTCTTCGAGGTGAACTACGGCTATGACGCCGCCGGCGGGCGGAGGTATACTCGCGGCATGCTGGCGAGCGCCCACAGCGAGCTGTACACGCACGAGCCGACCGCGAGAAACGCCGGCGCCGCCGCGCCCAGCGGCCAGGAGGCGAATCGGCACGCAATAGCGTGCCCTACCTGGCTTGTTCGATCTTCTCGTGGAGGCGG
This sequence comes from uncultured Planctomycetales bacterium, assembly GCA_964569765.1. GTDB lineage: Bacteria > Planctomycetota > Phycisphaerae > UBA1845 > PWPN01 > CAZMVY01. Next base: position 4,255 of record CAZMVY010000256.1, on the reverse strand, counting down.
TACGACCCCACGTCTTGCGGCCGAAGTGGTGGAGCAGTGAGCTGCCTGCTTTCGACGGCCAGCCCGGAGCATGGCCGGCAGTGGTTACGCTCAACGTATCGGAAGAACCCACGACCCGGGGGGTGCCCTAATGAGACTCTTGACGATCCTGATGACGGCGAGCCTGGCGGCATCGGCAACCGGAAACGAACGCATCACGAGGGAAGAGATTATCGAGGACATGGTCGCATCGATCAAGTTCGATCTCTGTTGCGACGAGACGATCTCTGAAGCGGAGCGCGAGAGCATCAAGGAAGCCATGCTCCAGCAGGCGGCAAAGGAGGATTTCCTGCCGGAGGTAGTGGAGAACCTGCCCGACGGAACGCGAGCGGCTGTTCTGGGCCACGGGATGCTCCTCAGAAGCAAGGAGCCAGAGTATTGCCTGGCACGAGCCGAGTACCACTTGATGCGGATCGTGGCCCAGTGCGAATGCGCCAGGAAGATGCCCCTCCTCGGCGATGCTCAACGGCGGGACTTGGTCGGCACACTGGACGGCCTTCTGGCAACGACGGGCACCGCGATCAAGAACCATTTCAGGCCCCTGCTGCAATTCGATGAGATCGACCGCTGGATGGAGGGGGTTCGGGCGCACGTCGTTGCAACCATACAGTCGCCCGTCAGCAATGCGCTCAAACGGATTCCCGCCGCGAGCGACGTGGATCGAATCACGGCGGGGCTTGAGCAACGTCTGGCGGAGGTCCGACAACGGGCGTTTGAGGAGGCTCGACGGCGTTGGCCCGGATGGGAGTTCGCGCCCTATGGCGCGGTCCCCGAAACCTTTCGTCAAAGGGTGTTCACAGACGCGATCTACTTCGTCTGGCAGGCCATTATCGATTGCACCTCGATTCAGGAGCCCTCCCTCGACGGCGATCCCTTCTTCGCCAGGTTTGACTCGGTGCGGCGCAGGGTGAACGAGATGGAGTACCGCGAAATCGAGAAGGCCCGAGCGTGGCGGGCCTCGCAATTCCGACGTGAAATCGAGAAGTCCGTCCAACGACTCAAGGCCGCCGGTCGCGGTGCGCCTGAGCCGCCGGCGCTTTCGCCACCCGCGCGCGGCTGGGAGGTCAAGATCGAGCTTCCGGCCAGCCGCCCGGCGACGCAGCCGAGCGGGCCGAGCGCGGCAGCCGGGCAGCCGGCGGGTGGCGGCGGGCGTTGAACTCGCAGGGCTTGACTCTGCGCGCAGCATGGGCGTGCCTTCTTGGTTCGGACGGAAGGCTGCTTTGGGGATGCGCTCGGGCGGCCCGGAGCTGGCGGTTGGCGCTTCGGCGGTGGCGGACCCGATCGCGGGGCGCCATGAGCGATTCTGCCTCGACCACGCTCCGCTCTTGCGGATTGAAACGAAAGTGCTTCTTGCGAACGCGCCGCACGAGCCGGTGAAACGCCACCAGAAGCGCGCTCGTCGGCTCGTCATCGCGCGCCGCCTCGGCCTGCTTGAAGAGCCTCTTGACGATCGGCTCAGGCCCCGGCTTGTTCAGCGGTTGCTCGAGGTACGCGAGGATCTGCTGCCGGGTTCAGGGCTGCGGGTCGATCTTCCATTTGTCGGCGAGGGACGCGAGCGGCCTGGGGCTGTTGAACCTGGCCAGTTCTTCGAGGAACCGGTCGTCGCCGGCAGCGATGTACTCCTGCACGAGCACTGGTGAGGGGCGCTTCTCCGATGCCATGACCGCGTCTCCACGACACCCGGTTGACCGCGCCGACGCCCCGGAACATAACCCCGACCCGTATTGCGTCAAGGCCGCGAATTCGGACGCCCTTACCCGGGGCGCGGGCCTGGGGTATGCTATCCTCCGTGCGGGTGCGGCCCTGCCCGTGATGTACCGGAGCCGCGGCCTCGCGCCAGGAGATCGAATCATGCTCATCGTTTTCGTCGACGTTCACGTCAAGCCCGAGTCGATCCAGGCGTTCCGCGAGGCGACGATCGAGAATGCCCGCGAGAGCGTCAAGGAGCCGGGCGTCGCGCGCTTCGACGTGCTTCAGCAGGAGGCTGACCCGGCCCGCTTCATGCTCGTTGAGGTGTACCGCGACGAGGATGCCCCCGCCGCCCACAAGGAAACGCCGCACTACGCGAAGTGGCGGGACACGGTGGCTCCGATGATGGCCGAGCCGCGCCGGGGCATCCGGTTCACGAACATCTATCCCGGCGACGACGGCTGGTGACGGTCGTACGATCGGGCCTTCTACGGCGGTTTGCGACCCGGCCTCAACGGACGCGCCGGTGATCCGCCGGGAGGCGGCAGCGACCGGACGATCGGGGCCTGCCGGCGGATCCTTTCAGCGAGGAAACGATCATGGCAAGAGTTCTGCACATTGCGGCCAGTCCGCGAGAGGGGTCCTACTCGGCGCGGGTGGCCGGCGCGTTCCTGTCGCAGTATCGTCGGGTTCATCCGCAGGACGACGTGGAGACGCTGGGGCTGTTCCAGGCGGAGATCCCGCCGTTCATGGCACCGCAGGCCGAGGCGAAGTACGCCGTTCTGGCCGGCCAGCCGCCGGCGAGCGAGGCGGAGGTTGCCTGGCAGGGGGTGATCCGGGTCGTGAACCACTTCAAGGGTTTTGACAAGTACCTGTTGTCCTGCCCGATGTGGAACTTCAGCATTCCGTACCGGCTCAAGCAGTACATCGACCTGATCGTGCAACCGGGAATGACGGTCTCGTACTCGCCGGAAAAGGGTTATGTGGGGCTTGTCACGGGGCGGCCGCTGATGCTCATTCTCGCTCGCGGGGGCGCGTATGACGAAGGCGATCCGTGTCGGACGTACGACTTTCAGGAGAGCTATCTTCGCTGCATATTCGGTTTCATCGGCTTTACCGATGTCCGCGTGTTACACATCCAGGGTACGCAGCGGGGCGATGCCGAACGGGTCGAGGCGGATACGCGCAAGGCGATGGATGCCGCCGCGATCGCGGCAGCGGCATTTTGAGTGCCCGGGGCCCGGCGGTACGGAGCGCCGGGGCATCGGCTGCGCGTCGACGCGGTCTTGTTCCGCCAAAGCAGGCCGATAGGATGTCGGTGGTCGCATGCGTCGGCTTCTGTCACTGCGGGGCCCGGTTTTCACGGTGGAACGGCCATGAGGAGCTTTGACAGTCTGAGCGAGCGGGAGATCCTGGCGCTGGCCATCGGGCTGGAAGAGGAGGATGCGCGGATCTACGCCGACTTCGCGGACGGGTTGCGCGAGGATTATCCGGCGTCGGCGGGAGTGTTCGAGGAGATGAGGAATGAAGAATCGAATCACCGGCGCCGGCTGTTCGAGTTGTATCGCCAGCGCTTCGGCGAGCACATCCCGCTCATTCGCCGGGAGGATGTAAAGGGATTCGTCCGGCGGCGGCCGGTGTGGCTGGCGAGGCCGCTGCGGCTGGAGACGGTGCGGCAGCAGGCCGTCACAATGGAGGCGGAGATCCGGAACTTCTACAGCACCGCCGCCAAGCGGGTCAGCGACGCGGGCATCCGGCAACTCCTCGGCGACCTGGCCGAGGAGGAGCGCTCGCACGAAACGATGGCCCGACAGTTGCAGAAGATCAAGCTCACGGCGGATGTGCGGGCGCAGGAGGAGGAAGCTCGCCGGCGGCTGTTCGTGCTGCAGGTGATCCAGCCGGGGCTGGCCGGGCTGATGGATGGATCGGTCTCCACGCTGGCGCCGCTGTTCGCCGCAGCCTTCGCCACGCGCGACAGTTGGGACGCTTTTGTGGTGGGGCTGGCCGCGTCGGTCGGCGCGGGGATCAGCATGGGTTTCGCCGAGGCGCTCAGCGACGACGGGAGCCTGACGGGTCGCGGGCATCCCTGGGCCCGCGGATTCGTCTGTGGATTGATGACCACGCTCGGCGGGATCGGCCATACCCTGCCGTTCCTGATTCAGCGCTTCTCCGTGGCGACGACGGTTGCGGTGATCGTGGTCGCGGCCGAGCTGGGGGTGATCTCGTGGGTGCGGCACAGGTACATGGACACGCCGTTTCTCTCGGCGGCATTCCAGGTAGTGGTCGGGGGGGTGCTGGTGTTTCTGTCGGGCATTCTGATCGGGAGTTCGTGATGAGCCAGAGGCAGGCGACGAAGCGACGGAGCGAGGAAGCGACACAGAGAAGATACGCGCCGATCTGCGGGATGGTGGGCATCTGGCCGGCCCTGTGCCTGCTCTCGGGCGCCATTGCCGTCGCGAGGGCGGACGATCGGGTCGTGTTGTGGGCGGACGGCAAGGCGGAGTGTCGGCTGGTTCCGCCGAGGGGG
>CAZMVY010000255.1:0-5547 GCA_964569765.1 uncultured Planctomycetales bacterium | reverse complement strand
AAGCCTGCATGCGATCAGGATACCCGGATTGCGCGCGCGAGGCCAGACCGACGATCGGGAGGATGTCGGCGAGCCGTTACCGCGGGCGGGCGCGGGTTGCTACGGCGTCTCGGCCGCGGGGACCGTTTGCCGGGCGGTCGGGGCGTGGCTACAATATGCCTTTTGAGGTGCGGTCAGTCTGCCGACCAAGGACCGTGGGCGGCCGTGCAGGTGTGCCCCCGGTGCTTCCTGCCCCACAGACCGGCCCTCCGTGGAACATGGCGAGGATTATTCATGCGCATTGCCCTGGTCAACCCCATCGCGCGGCGTACACAGGGATATCACACGATCGGCAGCCGGATTCCGCAGCTCGGCCTGCAGGTTCTGGCCCAGCTCGTGCCGGCGGAGCACAGCGTAGACATCATCGACGAGATCTTCGGATTCGAGGCGTCCGAGCAGCGTCTCCGGCGCGGCAACTACGACCTCGTCGGCGTCACCGCTTACAGTAGCGGGGCCACGCGGGCGTACGAGATCGCCGAGCAGTGCCGCCGCGAGGGGATCCCGACGATCATGGGCGGGCCGCACGCCTCGGCCGTACCGGACGAGGCCGCGCAGCACTTCGACGCCATCGCCGTTGGGGAATGCGACGAGATCTGGCCGGGCATCCTCGAGGATGCCGCGGGCGGGCGCCTGCGAAAGCGGTACGAAGGCCGGCTGGCCTCGCTCGAGAACGGCGGCGGCCGGGCGAAGCAGGAGCTTCAGCCGATGAACGGCACGTACGACGTGGCGGCGATCCAGACGTCGCGCGGGTGCCCGGTGGGCTGCGAGTACTGCGGCGTGACGCTCTTCAACGGGGCGGCGATCCGCCGGCGAAACATCGACGAGATCATTGAAGAGTGGAACACCACGCCGAAGCCCTTCGTGTTCGTCGTCGACGATAACTTCTTCGGCGTCGGAGAAAAGCACGCCGCATGGGCCAAGGAGCTTCTCCGCCAGATCATCCGGCGCGGCAGGAAGAAGCTCTGGTTCAGCCAGACGACGATCAACATGGGCGACGATGCGGAGGGGCTGCGCCTGGCCTATCGGGCGGGTTGCCGCGGGATGCTCATCGGCTTTGAAACGCTCAATCCCGAGTCGCTCAAGGACTACCACAAGGGCATCAACCGCAAGAACGTCGGTCGCTACAAGGAACTCGTCGCCGGCTTCCACAAGGCGGGCATCGGCGTATTCGGGGCGTTCATTATCGGCGCCGACCAGGACACGGAGGATACCGTCGCCGACACGGCGCTCGGCGCGGTGCAGCTCGGCATCGACACGATTCAGATTACGAACCTCACGCCGCTTCCGGGTACGAAGCTCTACGCCCGGTGGATGCAGGAGGGCCGGATCTTCGCGACGAATTATCCGCGCGACTGGGAACGCTACACGTTCGTTGAGACGGTCTATCATCCCCGGCAGATCAGCGCGCAGCGGCTCGACGAAATGATCTACGAACTCCGCCACACGGCGGCGACGGTCCCGTGGGTCTGGCGCCGAACGCTTCGCACGCTCTGGCGGACGCGAAGCCTGACCACGGCCCTCTTCATCCACGGGATGAACAAGGGCTGGAAGCGGATGGCGCAGATTCAGGTCCCGAAGGACCGCGAGAGGTTCGGCTACATCCCCGCCATGAGCAGGCGTCTGAGCAAGATCCGCGCGGCGTTCACCTGCTCGCCGCAACCGGCGTGAAACACGCGCGAGAACCGCGGAATGGTCCGTCCGAACCGGACCCGGCACCATGTGGTTCCGCCCGCGAGCGGCGGCACTTGCGCCGCCAGGAGACGACGCGGACCGATGACCTGCGTTTCGCTCCCGCTATCGTCCGGCCGCCTTTACCAGGGCCGCGAAGAGGGCGCGATGGGGCTCGTGGTCCGTCAGGACTTCCGGATGCCACTGCACGCCGAGCACGAAACGGCGGGATGGATCCTCCACCGCCTCGATGAGGCCGTCCGGGGACCAAGCCACCGGCCGCAACCCGCGGCCGACCTCGAGCAGCGCCTGGTGGTGCGAGCTGTTCACGTCGAGCGACTGCCGCCCGACAATCCGGCAGAGCCGGCTGTCCGCCTCGATCGCCACATCATGGTGCAGAAACCCGTCGGCGGGCCTGTGCTGAACCGACGGCACCGCGACGACCTGCTCCGGCACATGTTGATACAGCGTGCCGCCGCGATGGACGTTGAGCTCCTGAACGCCCAGGCAGATCGCCAGGACCGGGAGGTCGCACTCGTCCATGAGCCGGAGGCATTCAAAGTCCACGAACTCCCGCCGTTCGTGCATAACCACGGTCTGCGGATGGGCCGGCTGGCCGTATCGGGCCGGGCGGATGTCCGGGCCGCCGGTCACGAGCAACCCATCCAGCTCGGTGACGATCTCCTCGACCTCGCCCGGCGTCGTCACCGGCGGAATGAGCACCGGCCGGCCACCGACCATTCGGACGGCATCCACGTACGCCCGCGAGAGCACGACGGAATGTTCCGTCCCTTTGGAGTTCAGGAGGAAGCCACAGGTGATCCCGATCTTCGGGCGCATTGCGGTATTGAACAACACGTCGGCGGCTCGTGCAAGGTGGTGGCCGCGGACAACGGAAAGATCATGGTCTCCTGAGTTCGATCAGATGTTCCGCGCGGGGCGGACCGGCTTTGCCGGCCAGCCAGTTCGGGCGCCGTTGGGACGCGATCGCGACCAGGCTCAGGCCGGCCTCTGCGGCGAGGCGTTGAACCAGTTGATCGGACCGCACGACCTGATGGCCCACTGTGCCGTCGCCCAGCAGCAGGACGATGCTTCGCCCCGGCGCGACGGCCTCCCTCATCCGCGCCAGGGCCTCGCCGAGGTCGGTCGCGTATCGCTCGATCGCGGCCGTGGCGCTCCTCGACGTCCGCCGTCGGGCTCCCATTTCGTTTCGGTCGGCGTATCCTGTGGACAGCCCGAGCATCGCATATCGCCGGGCGTGGTGGAAGAGATAGTCGTAGGTTCCCAGGTACGGCGGCGACGTGAGAACGAGCGCGGCCGTGCCCGGCTCCACGAGTCTTGCCGTGCGTGCGTCGCCGTGAAGGAAACGTGGCTCGGGCGGCTGGATGCCGCGTGCGCGCAGGTCTTCGCGGAGCGCGTCGAGCTGCCCGCTGAGTTCGCGGGCGCGGCGGCGGAACAGGTGGAGCGCGACACCGGGACCGACCGGCCGGTGGTGCCGGTCGCGGACGGTCGTCGCGTCCGACACCTGTTTCGAGATCTTCACCAGGATCGACGACAGCACCATCCGCAGGATGCGCCGCAGATCGCCGTCTTCCTCGGTGTCGATGGCATCGCGCAGGGCCCAGACGTCGCGCAGGGCGGGCGGGTCGTACCAGGAAACCTCGGCCCGTACCCATTCGGGCAAGCGGCGGCTCTCGCGCGCCAGTTCGGAGGCGATGCGGACGACGCGCACGGAGCGGGCCTCGACGAGCCGGCAGCGCTTCGGCGGCCAGCATCGCGTCCGTACCCAGGCGATCTCCAGGGCGATCGGGCTGATGTCGTTGCCGACGAACGCGGCCCCGGCGCGCATTGCCTCGACCGCCGCACTGCCCGAGCCGCAGAACGGGTCGAGTACGAGCGGGCAGGGCGAGCCCGGCAGAGGTTCGCCGCGAAGCCTCGCGGCGATCACGCGTCGGGCGGTCAAGGGGTGCATCCGGGCGGGATACGCGTGAAAGCCGTGCGTGAGCTCCCGCCCCGGGTCGTCCCCTGTCTCCATCGCCCAGGCCAGTTCGCGCGAGGCCTGTGGATCGCCGCGGATCGTCGTCTTGCCGCCCAGGTGCGAAAGGCTGCGCCGTCGGCGCGGTGCGGGTGTTGCGTCGCGTCGGTGTGGGTGCGGCGCTTTGTGCTGCCTTCGGGACACGGTTCCTCCGGTCGATACCGCCGACGATGGCTCGATAGTGTAGTCGAGCAGGGCCCGGACGTGCAGCGAGACCGGTTTGGCCTGCCGGGCCGGGGCGGGTATGGTTGTCGCCGCGAAGCGAAGCGGCCGCCGCCGGGCTGGGGAAGGGCGTGCGTCCGGCACGTCCTCTTCGGCGGGCGGGGCGCCCGCCCCCCGGCAACCGGGCCGTGGCGAAAGGCCGCCTGGCGGACGGGACCACGATGAAGCTCAGTTCGATCGATCTCGCGATTGTCGTCTCGTACCTGCTCCTGGTTGTCGGCGTCGGCATCTGGGTCAAGCGGCGGGCGGCGAAGGGGCTTGTGTCGTATTTCCTCGGCGGCCGCCAACTGCCCTGGTGGATGATCGCGATGTCGGGCTCGTCGAGCTACTTCGACATCACCGGCACGATGTGGATCGTCTCCATGTTCGTGGCCTACGGCTTCTGCGGCTACTGGATCCAGTGGATGTGGGGCTTCCTCATTGCGGTCTTTTACTTCGCGTACATGGGCAAGTGGATCCGCCGCAGCGGCGTGCTCACCGGGGCCGAGTGGATGGTTTTGCGGTTCGGCTCCGGCGCTGGTGGTGAGGCGGCCCGGCTCGCGTATACGCTCTTTGCCGTGCTGACGCTCACGACATTCATCGGCTACACGGCCGTCGGCATGGGCAAGTTCGGCGCCGAGTTCCTCCCGGTCAAAGCGTGGGTCGGCCCGCACTATGCCGCGTACGCCGACCAGATCTGCGCGGCGGCGATCATCGGCATCACCGGCGCGTACGTGATCATGGGCGGCTTCGTCGGCCTGACGATCGTCGAGTTCGTGCAGACGATCGTGCTGACGTGCGGCGCGCTGATGATCGCCTGGCTGGGCTATCACGCGTTTCACGCCGCCGACGTCGGCGCCGCACTGACCACGCTGGCGTCGGTCGAGGGCCGGCCGGTGGCGGTGGCCCCGGGAGACTGGTACTCGCTCGCGCCGGCGTGGCGCCTGCCGGCCGCGGAGGATATGTACGCCGCCTTCGGACTGGTGCTGATCGCCTTCCTCGGCAAGGGCCTGCTGCTGGGCATCAGCGGCCCGGAACAGTTGTACGACTTCCAGAAGTTCCTCGCCGCCCGAAATGCGCGCGAGGCGTCGAAGATCGGCATGCTCTGGGGCGTCTTTCACAGCGTGCGATTCCCGATGGCCATGGCGATCACCGTCATGGGACTCGTGGCGCTGGCCGACCGGTACCGCCAGGGGCACGAAACCACGGCGGCGTGCCCGGTGCTGCCGGCCGACGTGCGGTTTTCCGCGGACCTTGCCGGGCGCATCGAGTACCGGGCGGCGGAGAACATCCTCGTATGGAAGGGTGTCATGACGCAGAAGTTGCACGACGAACTCCTGGCGCTCGGCCCGGATGACGAGCAGCACAGACCCTATCGGGCGGCGATCGCCGACCTGTACGGCGCGGCGCGCTTCGACACGGAAAAGGTCCTGCCGGAGGTAATCGCGAACCGCCTGCCCGTCGGCCTGAAGGGCGTGGCGCTGGCGGCGCTGCTCTCGGCGTTCATGGCCACGTTCAGCGCGATGGTCAACGGAGCGGCCTCATATCTCATTCGCGACATCTACCAGCACTACATCCGTCCGCGCGCATCCGAGGCGCACCTC
>CAZMVY010000254.1:0-5551 GCA_964569765.1 uncultured Planctomycetales bacterium | reverse complement strand
ACTGAAACTGAGCGGTTGTGGGGCGAAGGCCACACATAACCAATGTAACGCCAAGGACTTGTGGCGATTTGCGATGTCGCGAAAAACGGCCGGTTCTTTCGTTTCTCGTGTCGGCGAAACGCAGTTTTCCAGCCATCTCTCGCAAGTCCTGTGTTGCTCGTTCGAAGAACCGCTCAGTTTGAGTAATGAAGAGATGGTTTCCGGCGGGACCGGCGATTCGTAACCGGGCCACCCTCCTATCGGCCGCCGTCGGGCGCGCCCGGAGCAGGCGGCGTGGAATCCCGCGCGTCTGCGGGAGGCAAGCGTGCCGCGCCCGGTTCCCGCCGGCGCCGGTCTGCCAAACGTGCCGCCGCGCGGGACCATATCCACGCCATCAGCGACGGGCTTGCCACAATCAGCCCGACTGCCAGTACGACAAGACCGGCCAACAAACTCCACCCGATCCGCTCCATCCCGTTGATCGGCCTCGGCGAATACGACGCTGGAACGAACCGCACGGCCGGTGCGTGGCCGACCGCCGCCCCACGCAGCGCATCCAGCCGTTCGCCGACCCGGGCCAGTTCGTCCCGCAGCCGGTCCTGCTCGCGCCGGGCTTCCTGCTGCTGCGCGGCCCGGACAACAAAGGCGGCCCATTGCCGCGCCGCCGCCGCAATGGACTCCTGAAGCGGGATCAGCGAATCGGTGAGTTCCGCGGCCCTCGCCGCGAGCGTCTTTTCCTCCTGCCGCAGGTCGGCCGCAGTGCGTTGCCGATCCTGCCGGGCTCGCGAGACGATCCGGTCGCGCAGCGCGGCGTCGATCACGCCGATTCGCGCGTTGATCGTGTCCACCGCCGCCGCCGCGGACTGCACCGCCGCCTGGAGCCGGAAGTTGGAATCCAGCGTCGCCCGGCCGAGACGCGAGATCAACTCGCGATGAGCCTCGGCAATACGCCGCAGGCTTTTCATCAGGGCGGCACGAACCACAAGGCGCTTCGTGATCTGGGCGCCCGCCTCGCCGATGGCCTGCGTGCGGCGTTCGAGCGACGCAAGCCCGGCGGCGGACGCCGCCGCGTACTCCTTCACGCTCGCTTCGATGGCCCGCTGCTCGGCGAGCACGTCCGGACTCTGTTTCAGCGCCGTTCGCGCCGCCGCCCAGCCCTTCCCGAAAGCCTCCAGCCGATCCCCGGCTTGCGCCGCCTCCTCGCGGATCGTATCCAGCTCGGACGCCGCCTCCGCGTCCGGAGGATTCTGCCGCTGCGTTTCCGCGATGGTGACGAGCTCACTCAGGGCACGCCGCATCTCGCCCAGGGTCGGCTCCGCCGCGGAGAACGCATCGGCGAGGAGGGCGCGGATCGTCTCGTCCTGTTCCTTCAACCGGCGCCTTGCCTGCGCGAGTTCCACATCGTCCGCCTGCGCAGCCGAGCGCTCGGCTTCCGGGATCTCGACCGCCACCGGCGCGGGGTGCGTCGTCGCCTCGGCCAGCTTCGACCGCACATCCGCGAGCTGCGCCAGCACGGTCTTCCGGGTCGCAGCCAGCTCGCTCGCTCGCTTCGCCATTGCATCGAGCGCTTCCGCCGACGGCGCGGTGGTCGTGGTCGCCGGTTGCTCCGCGGCCCGCAGCCGTTCGAGCTCTCGCAGCAACTCGCCGCGCCGCTTCGCGAGCCGGGCCGCCTCGTCTGCGGTCGCCCGGCCAGCCGCTTCGCCCTTTCCTAATACATTCAGGGATTCCTGTCCGCGGGCATTCAGCGATCGTCCCGCGCCCGCCGGGTCCTGCGTAGCGAATTCCAGAAGAACCCGCCGATTCCGGCCGTCCGCCGTCCATCGGGCGCTCGGCGCGGTTGTCGGAAACGCCGCCGGCCGCCCGTCCGCAGCCCCCGCCGACGCGACGGCCTTCCGCACGGCCTCTACATCGAGCGCGCCGTCATCCGTCCGTTCCCATGCCGCCTGCACCCGGTACATCGGAGGAATCACAACGTACACCGCCGCCGCCGCCAGCACCGCCACCGCGAGGACGAGCGGGATGCGCCACGTCGCCGGCTCGGCGAGCGCCTGCATGGTGATCGCCGGATGGTTGCGCAGGACGGACCGCCGCAGCTCCCGGCGCTGCTGATCCAGATCCCGTCCCTGCCGCTTGAGCGCTTCGAGCGTACGGCGCATGGCCCGCTCGCGCAGGGTCAGCGACGCCTCGCGCCGCCTCAGGGCCTCTTCGAGGTCCCGGGCGCGGGAAACGAACCCTTCCTGCTTGCGCAGCTCGGCCTCTTTTGCCTGGAGCTTCTCGCGTTCCCGCTGAATCAGATCGTTCAACGTGGCCAGTTCGCGCTGCCGGGCCTCCAGGGTCGCGGCCAGCGCGTTGAGCTGCCGCTCCCGCTCGCCAAGGCGAACATCCTTCTCGGACAACGACTCCTGCAGGCGGTCAAGCTCGTCCCGGATACGGCGCATCGCCGCAGCCGCATCCTTCGCCGGCCCCGTTCCCCCGGCTCCGTCAGTCTGTTCAGCAGGATTACTCATCGATGCGATGCCACGCGTTCTGCGTTCCGCGCCTCCCGGTCGGCGAAGGCGGCCCCGTTCCGTGGATGACGGCCGCCCGGCCGAACCCGTTCACTGCCCCGCGCTGCGGCGCGCATCTCGATGCCTGTGCTCCAGAGGACGCACCGCACCGTCCGAGGAGAGTCTATTGCCCCCGAAAGACGCGGGCAAGCCGCATCGGTCGCGGCCCCGGCGGCTCGGCGCACCCGGCGTCCGATCAGCCCGGCCTTGCCCGACCGTTGAACCGGTGCACTGTCTCGACCATCGCCAGGTAGTTAGCCGCCGGGACGTAGTTCGGCACCGAGTTGCCCGTACCGCAAGCGTAACCGCCGTCGGCGGCGCAGGTCTCGAGGATCTCGCGCGTGTACGCACGGACCCCGTCCGGCGTACTGCGCGCGACCCGATCCACGTCCAGACCCCCCAGCACGGCCACGCGATTGCCCCAGCGTTTCTTGAACTCGCTGACCGGGATGATCGCGTCCTCGAAGCTGTGCTTCGCGTCGATCTTCACGTCGTCGATCAGGTCGGGCATGATCGCCTCGGTGTGGCCGCAACTGTGCAGCAGAAAGAAGCGGCCGGTGCGATGGGCAAGCTCCGCATACCGCTTGTGCCAGGGCAGAATGAACTCGCGGAGGTGTTCGGGGCTCAGGAGCGTGGCCGTCTTGAAGCCCATGTCGTCACCGAGCCAGATCGCGAAGACAGGGTCCATCTGGCAGAAGACCTCGAATGCGTCGTAAATGATCTGCCCGACGCGATCGACCACCTCACGGACCAGCTTCGGATCGTCGTAGAGGAGGATCGAGAACGTCTCCATCCCGGTCAGCGTGCTCGCCCACTCCAGCACGCCGCCGGAGAAGCCGATCACACCCATCTCCTCCGAGACGCACGCGATCGCGGCCTCCGACGGGCCGAAGTCGATTTCGCTGCGCTTCGGCCACGGATACCGCTCGAGGTCCTCCCACGTCTGGATCATCCCCTGATGCTCGTCCACCCAGTGCCGTTGCCCGCCAATCGACGGCGCTGTATCCGCCGCCGGCAGGCGATTCACGGTGAAGGGAATCTCCGCGCGCACGCGATAGTAGTCGTACCCGAGCCGCCGCCACATCTCGACCCGATCGGCGGCCCATGCGTGCAATTGCGATCGATCCGGCTTCTCTGGCAGGGGCACAAGCGACCGGCCTGCCAGCGTCGAGAGCACCTCGTCCGCGATCATCAGCTCGATAAGGGGAACGCGATCCGGCTTGCCCCGGCGCAGCACCGTCTTGAGTCGCTCCACGTCCGGCTCGGGGTTCGGCAGGTGCGTCAACAAATCAGACATGAAAACCTCCGCTATGCGTCGTCCGCTACGGATGCCGTACGGCCGACAGCCGGCCGGGCTCCCGTTTCAGGCCGCTCCCCGGCAGCGTAACCGATCCCTCATCCTGTTCGAGCGGCCAGCCGTAGTCTCGGCATGATCGGCATCGTTTGCAAGCGGGACGGTTGCCGGACGACCGTCAGTTCTGCCCGGTACTCTCCAGTTCGGACGGCCTTGATTCACGGCGCCCCCGCTGCGAGGCCATGAGGTAATCGCCCCACGGAGAACCACGGCCGGGACAGGAAACCGCAGGCTCGCGGCGATCCGCAAACGCGGGCGGTCGGCTTGATAAGAGAGCCGCCGCGCGATAAGCTACAACACCCGGCCCTCAACTGAAAGGAGACTGTTGCCGTGGCGTACATGATTACAGATGACTGTGCGTGTTGCGGAGCCTGCATAGACGAGTGCCCGAATCACGCAATCAGCGAAGGCGATTCGAAGTACGTCATCGACCCAGCGAAGTGCACGGAGTGCGACGGGGGCGAACCGAAGTGCGCGTCCGTGTGCCCGAGCGGCGCCTGCGTGCCGGATCCGAGTCATCCCCGAGAGCAGAAATAGGGTTTGAGCGCCCGCCGACGCGGCGCCACCATCAAGGCACGGTCCTCGGCCCGTTCCACATGCTGCGGGAACCCCGGCCGACCGGCGGACGGCAACCTCTCATTCGTGACGGATGACACCCGCCCGGCATCGTGCGATGCCGGGCGGTTCTTTTTCAATCTCCATTCTGTTATGCCGCAACCTTCTCGTTGACGCCTTCCGAGCGGCACGTTACCGTCGGGTGATGCCGGTATCGTCCCCGGCAGGCGACGTATGTGCCGGCGGCGGAATAGGAGGCGGGCAAGACGCACGCCCCCTGCGAAGCATAACCGTCTCACCGAAAACGGCTCTACGGAGGCTCAGCCGTGACAGCGAACCGTTCCCCATGCGTCGGGCACCACATTCCCATCCAACTGGCCGCGTATGGTCTTGCCGCCGTTACGGTACTGGGCTGCGCCACGAGGCCCGCTCCGCCGACGGCCGGCGCCCCCCCGGCGGCGCGCCGGCCCAACCTCCTCGTGGTGTGTGCCGCCCCGCTCCGCGCGGCCGCCGGCGGCGCCGCCCGCGGGCGGCCCCTCGCCCCGCCCAACATCGATCGACTCGCCCGCGAGGGCGTCACGTTCGACAACGCCTTGTCCACCTGTCCGCTGTGCACGCCGTTTCGCGGCATGCTCCAGACCGGTCGTTACCCGACTCATACGGGCATCGTCCTCAACTGGATCGAGGTGAATCCCCGCGAGCGGGGCATCGCGCACATCTTTCGCGAGGCCGGCTACCGGACCGGCTTCATCGGCAAGTGGCACCTGGCCGCTGGCCGCCGCAAGCGGGCCGGACTGCACGCCGTGACGCGGCAGGACAAGGAGCGCATCGCCAGGGCGGAAGCCGCGTACGTACGCGAGAACCCCGAGCCCGAGTACGTACCGCCCGGCCCTGCAAGGCTCGGGTACGACCACTGGCAGGCGTACAACTTCCACAGCGACTTCCAGAAGGCGTACTACTACGAAGACACGCCGAAACGCCTCGTCATGCCCCGCTACGAAACCGACTCCGAAACAGACATGGCAATCGCCTTCATGCGGCAGCAGCAGGAGAACGGCACGCCGTTCCTCCTGATGGGTGCCCCCCACCCGCCCCACCCGCCGCACACGCCGGCGGC
>CAZMVY010000253.1:0-5558 GCA_964569765.1 uncultured Planctomycetales bacterium | reverse complement strand
CCCGGGACCCGCACCCGCCGGCCCCGCAGGAACTCACCGATCGCCTGCGTGGCCAGCGGCACCGGCGCGCGCCCGAGCAGGTCTTCGATGGCCACCTCCCGGATCTGACTCACCTGCACCCGGCCGTCGATCAGCTCCGGAAGCCCCGGGACCGTCCGAAACCGCAGGCTCGTCCCCTGGCACTGCTCGACGATCTGCCGCACCTTCCGCTGGCCCGCCGACGGCATCGCAATGAGTACTTCGTCCACCCGATGCTTCTGGCATATCGACCGGACCTCGTCCGTCCGGCCCAGCACTTCCACCCCGTGAATCCGCGCGTGTTCCTTCGCCGGATCGTCGTCCAGGAAACCGACGACTTCGTATCGCTCCTCCTTCATCCGCAAGATCTCGCGAAGCACCGCCTCGCCCGCGTCCCCCGCCCCCACGATCAGCATCCGCACGAGCGATCCCATCCGGCTCGGACGAATCTCCTCGTGGTAGAAGCGGAATCCGATCCGTGCACTGCACACCAGAGCGATCGTAAACAGCCAGTCCAGCAGGAATACGGAAGCCGGAAACGGATGCTCCACAAACAGCGGCCGGCCGTACTGCCGCACCACGAGGTTCTCCGTCAGGTAGTACCCGGCTACGAACGCAAACGCGCTGACGTGGGACGCTTTCACCACCGAGAACAGGTCGCGGAGCCCCACATAGCGCCACGAACCCCGGTACTGATGCATCAGCCCGAAGACGGTGAACTTGATCACCAGCGTGAACGGCAGGACCACCAGAAACTGTTGCGTCATCCACGGAATCCGCTGCTTAAAATCGTACGCCAGAGCGAACGACATCAGCAGCGAAAGCGTGAACAGCCCCAGATGCGCAACGACCGAAAGGGCCGTCCGGTACCGGAGACCCCGCCAGCCACTCGTCCTCGTACTCATGTCCTGCGACAAGAACCTGTGCCCGCCTCTAAGCCTCGTCGTGTACCGTGTGGGCAAGTGCCCGTGGCGCCCGGCGTCCTTGACCGCGCCCCCGCTCATATCTCGCGCCACGGATCAGCTACCCTTGGCCGCGCGGCGCGGCGGACGCCTCACGGACCAGCGTTGCGAACCGGACCAGCGGCGAACCGGCCGGCACGCCTTCCGCGACCCTGGCCGCGTTGATCTGGGCACCCGAGCGATCGCCCCGCCCCCATAGAAGGAAGGCGTAGAGAGCCCCCATATTCCGGCTGGCACTGGCCCGCACGTAGTCCTCGAACGCCTGGTAATGAGCCGTGAAATCGTCCATATTCCCGTACTTCGCCCGCATGTCCACCGCCTGTTGCAGCAGGTCGGGATTATGTTCCACCATCGACAACAGCGCGTTGGACGCGGCGATGTACTGAGACGTCGCAATAGCGGAGATAATCAGACCGACCTTCGCCTCCGCCGTGTGCGGGCGGATCGTGTCGGCCAACATGAACGAGTTGTATGCGTCGGCGTACCGCCGCGCCCGAAACTGGCTCCAGCCGCGTTGTACAAAGAAATCCTGCCGCCGTTGCAGCCGTTCGGAAATGACCTCGTTCAGGGACACGTTCTGCGTGGGCGGGAGCGGTTCCCCGACCGCACGTTCTCGGTCGCTGCGGATGGCAACCTCGGCGGCCTTATACACGGCCTCGTTCGCGGGACGCAAACGCCCGGCACCCGAAGCCGAACCCCCGTAGGACCTCGGCCCGAGCGCCCCGGCAAGCGACCAAGGGCTTGACCCGATGGTGCGCATTTGCCCTGTCCAGTCCGGCCGCTGAATCACCTGTGGACGCGGCCGATTCTCCCTGACCATCCCCAGCGTCGGTGCGAAACTCGTGTCCTCGCCCACGAAGCCCCGCCCGATCACGGACAGGCCGCGATCCTCCCAGGCCGCCGTCCGGCTCCGCCCGACCTCGCCAGCGAACGCGTCAAATGTCCTCGATGTCAGCTCCGGCGTCCGCAGCGACGCGGGTTCCATCATCGACGCCTCGTACCGCACGGAGGCCATCCCCGCGCTGACCGAGGCCATGCCCCCGCTGCGGTACCGCGACAGCAACGAGGCATTCGAGGTCGCGCCGCCCACTTTTCCGAGCGACATGATCGGAAGGGGCGGCTGCGGCCGATTGCCCTGCAGTGCCGGATTGGTATTCACTCGGGCAAAACCCCCGATATCCCGGAGGCCGCCAACGCTACTCAGGTGACCGGGGTCAAAATACCGTCCGACGCCCCCCGCTGCGGAATAAAACTGTGCCTCCGCCGTCCCCTGCGCAGCCGCCAGCAGAACTAAGGCACACCAAGCCCCCACCCTGCCATAGAGCCGCCACGAACAGGAATCCTGCAATTCCCTCGTCGCCATAACATCCTCTTATCGGTCCGGCATCCGGAGAGCGTGAGTCCATCGTGAATTCTAAGCGCCCTTCATTGCCAAAGCAACCGATAGCACGCCGTCGTTATCGGACCTCGCACCCGCCAACGGTGTCAACCGCCGCCCCGAACAACATGTTCGGAGCCTGTTCGGTGCGGTTCGCACGGTTTCTTGCCGCGCCGACCACCCGGTCTCGCCGGCCGACAAATCCATCCAGAGCCTTTCGTCGGACGCTCCCAGCGAGGTTCCCGCCTCATCCGTCGACGGTCACTACGGATACTTCCTTCTACGGGCCGGAACGAAGCTGGGTCGCGCAAAAACTCGACCGACGCGACCGGTCTTTCGTGGCCGTTGGCTCCTGCGACCGTCTCGCCGTTACAATGCTCGCGGATCGGCGACCTGACGCAGGTCCCGAGAATCGTGATCTACCGAACGGGAGCCTCGCAGTATGGACGGGCACTATATCCTCGGCGTGCACATCGCCGATCGCACGGCTAACGCGCTTGATGTGCAGAAGGCGCTGACGCAGTACGGCTGCAACATCAGAACCCGGGTCGGCCTTCACCACGTGGACGACAAGGTCTGCTCATCCGACGGTCTGATCCTGCTTGAACTCTTCGGCGATCGGCGGGCCTGTGACGATCTGGCGGATAAGCTGAGCCGCTTGGCCGGCATCCAAGTACAGCGAATGATCTTCGAACATCCGCAGGGCCGTAGCTGAGCGCGAGCCGAGATGCCGACGGACACTGCTGCCTCGGCGGCGCCGCCCTGCGGAGGGCGAGCGTTCCTGACACCGCCCCCGGCGCTTTCCCGCGGAGGGATCGGAACGGATGTACCCCGAACTCCAACAGATGCTCGATCTGCTTGACGTGGATGTGCGGCGCGTGGAGACCGGCCGCCGGCGCCAGGCCGCCATCGCCCGCGGCGAAACGCCCGATCGAGTCCCGATCCTCCTCGGCCGCAGTGAATCGCGGCAGGTCGCCGACCGCGTGGGGCCGCAGTTTCTCCGCCTCTGCGAGCACCAGCTTCGCGGCGGACGCCGAATCCCCGAGTATTACGAGTTCGACCACTTCACGTTGCGCGAGCAGTTCCACGATCCTGTGAAGATGCTCATCGAATCGCTCTGGGATATCATCGGTTGGGCCCGCACGCCGAGCGATGCCCAGCTTTCTCTCCGCCCGAATTTCGGCGTCGGCACCGTCGCCACCGTCTTCGGCTGCCGCACCGATATGGGCGAGAACGACATGCCCTGGGTCGCCGACCGCCCGCCCCGCGAGAACCTTCTCGACATCGATCTGGATCGTCTCGAGGCCGCCGGTCTCATCCCCCGCGTCATCGAGTTCATCCGCCTCGCCCGAGAGACCCTTCGCGACTTCCCCGAGGTGCGTGTCTTCATGCCGGACCTTCAGGGCCCCATGAATACCGCATTCCTGCTCCGCCAGCAGGACATCTTCTTCGACATGACCGACGACGAGCCCGGCTACCGCCGCCTCATGGACACGATCGTGGAGGTCTTCGTTCGGCTGAGCAAGCGACTCAAACAGGAACTCGGTGAGCCTCTCGACAGCAGCTACCACGGAAGCCTCTTCATGGCCTGCGGCGGCGTTCGTGTTGTGGACGACGTGAGCATCATGCTCTCCCCTGAACAGTATCGTGAGTTCTCTCTTCCGTACGTGCGCCGGTGCCTGGCTCCGTTCGGCGGCGGCTGGGTGCACAGTTGCGGCGACATCTCCCACCAGCTCGACGCGTACCTCGAAACTCCGGAAATCCGCGCCGTCAACTTCGGCGAGCCGGAGTATTATGACTTCGAGACACTCCTTCCACGCTTCGCCGCCGCGGGCAAGTTCTGCTACGGCGGTCCTGTCCGCAGTACCGACGAGTCCGTGCCCGACTACTTGCGCCGTACGGCCGGCTACCTCCGTAACGCCCCCAACACGCTCATCTTCCAGCCCCGGATCGCCGGCCAGGACATGCGCGAGGGCGACTGGCCCGACCCCGAGGAAACCTTGTCACTGTGGGAACGTTATTGCGAAGAAAGCCGACACACCTGACCCGTGGCGGTTGGGGGCTGAGGGGATCCTTGGCTTGAAGCAGCGGAATCGGCACGCAATAGCGTGCCCTACGTGGCTTCGATCTCCGCCCCGGCGCCGGTCTCGCCCTCCTCGCGCGGCTCCTTGGATTCGCCTAACGGAGGGGCTCTTGGGGCTTCCGCTTCACCCGCTCCGGCCTCAGGTCCGGCGTCGGCTTCACGTTGTACGCCGCCCTGATCATGGCCTCGGTCATTCTCTGGAGCCGATCGTCGATCGACGATGTCAGCCCAGTCCCCGGCGAGGTTGCGGATACGTTGTCGCTCCTCTGGGGAGTCGTATTCGCCTGTCGAAATGGCTTTCTGAAGCTCTTCACGGCCGATTGCCTCCAATTCTCCGACATCATTATAATGGAATCGGCCGCCCTCTGCCACGTCGTTGAGGCCGATCTCTCTGAAATCTCCGGCCGTCGTACCGTTCGGACGGTGTTCTCTGGAGTTATAGAAGTACAGGAATTCTACCCGATCGTCGCCGGCAAACTCCCGGGCGATCCTGGCGATCGAGTCCTGGACGGCCATGTGGATCCCGGGAAGCGAGGATATCGGAGCCCATCGGCCCGTCCGGGAGCGATCGATGGCACCCCGGATCACGGCGTCGAAGGGGCGCTGGATGTATCGGACGGTCACCTTCCAGCCGTGTTTCAGGGCCAGCTTGATCTCGTCGATCACCCGCTCGGCATTCCTGGCCTGTCCGTCCCTCACGAGGTCGGCCTCGGCGACGACGTCGTCAGTCAGGATACTCGACTTGCCCGAGGCCGCCCCGCCCGCCGTGAATAGCAGGATCGGGGGCTTGCCGTCGGCCCTGGTAGGCGGATTCATGATCTCCCGCCTGAGCCGGTCCTCGGCATAGGCCCCGGCCGGCGTCGTCGTGGACTTGCTATGCTCCAGCCGCCCCTCGTATGTCAGGTACGCCGGGTGGAGATACCGGGCGAGCCCGGTAGGGCACGCTATTGCGTGCCGATTCGCTGTTTCAACGGTCCCAACCGCGTGCCGGCGCAGGCGAGTTGCGGCGCGGCCGATGCCGACGGGGACGCTGACGTGGACGTGGCGGACTTCCTGAAGCCTGGTAGGGCACGCTATTGCGTGCCGATTCGCCTGCGCCACGCCGGACGGCGCCTGG
>CAZMVY010000252.1:0-5616 GCA_964569765.1 uncultured Planctomycetales bacterium | reverse complement strand
TGCCCCTCTGCGGCCCGGACGGCCCGCGCCCCGAGGCCGCAACGATGCCATTGTGGGGAAGACGACAGGCGGCGTCAATCGCTCCACGACGACGAGCGACCCGAACCGAACGCGAAGCGCAGGCGAGCGCCTCTCCTGTTGCATCCGGCCAAACGGTACCCGCTTGCAAGACCGGGCTGCTCGGGGTAGGATTCCTGTCGGATTTGCCGGTGCCTTCCGCCCGAAGCGGTGTGCGACCGCAGGGCGGTAAGCCCCGGAGCGAAGGCTTGCCCGCGTTCGGCGCGGGGCTTCATCCAGGGTAGGTAGCTCAGTTGGTAGAGCAAGGGACTGAAAATCCCTGTGTCGCCGGTTCAACTCCGGCCCTACCCAGTTCCCTCTTCCGCTTGTGCGCACCCGCCCGGTGGTATAGTCTCCACCGCCCTGCGCGGCGGCGGGGGTCGCCTTGCAGCCAATGAGCGATTACCAGGAGTGCACTATGACAACGCCTATCAGGATTGCGGTCATCGGCGGCGATGGGACCGGGCCGGAGGTTGTTCGTGAGGGGCTCAAGGTCCTCAAGGCCGTCGCGGAGAAGGAGAAGTTCGCGAACACACTGAAGGACTACGACAACGGCGGTGACCGCTATCAGGCTAGGGGCGGCGACCCCAAGCAGATCAACCTCGAGCCGATCACCGACGAGGAGGTCGACGAACTGCGGCAATACGACGCGATCTTCCTCGGCGCCGTCGGCCACCCGGACATCGCCCCCGGCATCATCGAGAAGGGCCTGCTGCTCAAGCTCCGCTTCCAGCTCGATCAGTACATCAACCTGCGCCCCGTGGTCCTCTACCCCGGCGTCGAAACACCGCTGAAGGACAAGGGGCCGGACGACATCAACTTCGTCGTCATCCGCGAGAACACCGAGGACCTCTACTTCGGGGGCGGCGGGTTCCTCCGCAAGAACACGCCGCACGAAATCGCCACGCAGGAGATGATCGCCACACGCTTCGGCGTCGAGCGGTGCCTCCGCTGGGCCTTCGAATACTGCCGCAAACGCAACAAGAAGAAGCAGCTCACGCTCGTGGCCAAGACGAACGTGCTCACCTACGCGCACGACCTCTGGTGGCGGGCATTCAACGAAATCGGCGATGCGGAATACCCTGACATCAAGCGCGACTACAACCACGTCGACGCCTGCTGCATGTGGTTCGTGAAGAACCCGGAGTTCTACGACACGATCGTCGTGCCGAACATGTTCGGCGACATCATCACGGACTTAGGCGCGATGATCCAGGGTGGCATGGGCGTCGCGGCCGGCGGCAACATCAACCCGAACGGCACAAGCATGTTCGAACCGATCGGCGGCAGCGCGCCGAAGTACACGGGCAAGAACGTGATCAACCCGATCGCGGCAATCGGCGCGATGGCCATGATGCTCCAGGTCATCGGCGATCAGAAGAACGACCCGACGGCTCGACGGGCCGGCGACCGCATCATCGAGGCGATCCGCAAGAGCTGCCCGAAGATGAAGAGCCAGTCCGCCGGCAAAATGGGCATGGGCACCACGGATGTCGGCGACCTCGTGTGCTCCATGCTGTAACGCCGCTCACGGCGAAGCCGCCTTGGACTGCGGCGGCAGCGACGCCGCTCTGACCCGCAGCGCCGGCGCTTTCACTTCTCCGTCCGGCCCTGCCGCGCCGCCCACAGCCAAGACGTCCCGCCGAGATGCGCGCCACGCGAATGTCCTCGTCCAACCCCTCCCATCGCAACGCGCACCCGCGAGCCTCGACGCGGACACGTGCAGGAGCGCGGTCTACGTCGAAGCCGGACCCGCCGTATCGCTCCCATGCGAAAGTGCGGTACGATGACGGCCGGTTGTAAAGCCGCAGCATCGTGCGGCACAAGAATCGCCGCGGCCCGGCAACGTCCCGAACACTGATCCCAGCCCCACAGGCCTCGGCCAAACCCGTTCCGGCAAGCGGAAATCGGGGCAGGGAACCCCCGGGGACCGGCACGGGGCCGCCTTGGCGAAACTTCTCCGTAGTGCCGTTGTAGTACGAACGGCCAGGGGATCCGAGACGCAGCGTGCCGAAGAGCCACGACAACCTCACTGACGCGGACCTCGTGCGGGCGGTCGGCTCGGGCGACCGGGACGCATACGCCACCCTGGTGGACCGGCACCTGCAGAGCGTTCACGCCGTCGCCATGCGGATCACGTGCGACGCTGCGGCGGCACAGGATATTTCGCAGGACGTCTTTGTGAGGGCCTACGAGCGCCTGTACCTGTACGACGGAAACCACCCGTTTCGCAACTGGCTCCTGAAGATCGCGACGAACCTGTCGCTCAACCATCTTCGTTCGCGTCAACGGGAACGGATCCTTCACCTGCGGGTGGCGGAGGCACGCGAGGATTCGGCCGGCGGCCGCCGGGAAGACCCGGACATCCCCGGCCCCCAGGAATGGAAACACTGGCTCGGGCAACTTGATGAAACGCAGCGCACGGTGATCGTGCTCTTTCATTTTCACGAGATGCCGTACACGGAGATCGCCGACGTCCTCGATGTGCCGCTGAATACCGTCCGGACGCACCTTCATCGCGCTCGAAAGCGCCTGAGAGAACTGATGACCGCCGGTCCGATGCGGGAGAACGGAAAATGGAATGTCGCGAGATAGAATGGCTGATCGACGGATACCTGGACAGGACGCTGTCGAGGCGCGTCGCCGAGGATCTCGTGGTGCACCTCGAAAGCTGCTCGGTCTGCCGGAAGACCTACGGACCGATGCTGCGGTTGCTGTCGTCGCCCGAACCGATCGCGGTGCCCGATGGATTGCGCGATCGGATCGCGGCAGCCGTGAGCGAATCGACCCTCGCGCCGGCCGCGCGGCGCAAACGCCCGAAGGCGGCCGTCGGCCCAGGCCCAGGCATCCGACGAATCGCAATGCCGTGGGCGGGTGCAATCGCCGCATCGGTAGCGTTTTTCGCGATGGGCTGGCTCGGCTCGCGATGGTGGGTGAATCGCCCGACAGAGGTGCATCCCTTCGACCCGGGCCGGGAGCACCCTCCGGCCAGGGTAGTGCTCAGTCCCTGGGCGATGAGCAACCTGGCGCAGGCAATGGCATCGCAAGCGCCGGCATCGCCGATCGCGTTGGTGGCCCAGGCCGCCACTTCCGAGTGGCTGCTGGAATCCCTGTTCCGCCCGCCGCCTTCCCTTCCGGCCCATGCGACCACGGCCCCTGCCGCGCCCGGCGTGCAGGCGGACGCGGAACTCGCGGTACCGATCCTTCCGCCGGTCATCCGGCTTTAGGAGCCCGACATGGATACTCGAATGATGCGATCGCAGGTTCACAGGTCGCGAGCCTCCGGCGGGTATCGGCCCGCGCTGATCGCGCTGCTGGCGGCACTGCTCGGCCACGGCGCCGCCCGGGCGCAGCCGGTCGCGGGGGCGGATGCCGTGGAGCGTTCCGTGTGTTTCGTCGAGAAGTCGACCGAGGCGACGGAGCTGCTCAACCGGAACAAACTGCAGGAGGCCCTTGCCGCGTTTCGGGAACTCGCGGCGCGATACCCTGATCTCGACGAGGACGGCTATGTCGCGATGGCCATTGGCGACTGCCTGGCGGGCCTGGGGCGCGACGCCGAGGCTCGAGAGGCCTACCGCGCTGCCGCAGCGGCACACCCCGCGCTGGCCCCGAGCGTCAACCAGCGTATCACGGATCTGGAATTGGCCGGCGAGGTGAGCGACGCGCTGATCGAGCGACTTCGCATGGCCGCGGCGAGCGCCGACAAGAGCCGCTACGCCGCTGCCTGGCAGCTTGGTCGTGCGTTGCAGAAGCGGGCCAGGGCCCTTCTGATCGAAGCGGCGGCGGCCTTCCGGACGGCGAGCGAGGCCGCTACGCCCGTGTCCCGGCCGGACCCGGGCCTGGCGCATGCCCGGGCGCTGGAGGCGCTCGCGGCGGATCTCGGCGGCCTGATCGACCGACTCGAGGACGTATGGGGCTCGGCCCGACGTGCCATGCGGCTGCCCGAGAAGGGCGAAGCGGCCGGCGCCGCGACCGAGAACCGGACTGCCGAATGGGTGCTGCGCACGAAAGACGGCCGCCGGATTGAGTTCCGGATGAAGTGGGCTGCGGAGACGTGCGACTCCCGGACCGACGTGACGGCGAACGGGAAACCGCTCAAGCTCAGCGACAACCAGCAGTCCGCGCTGAAGCGGCACGAGGACGAGATCCGCGCGATTCTGCTTCAGGCGGCTGAAGAGACCGGCGAGGCCGGTGGGCGGGGGAGGTGACCAGCATTCACGAAGACCCCGGTCATCGACGGCGAGGCAACCGATGCCTGCCGTCATAAGGAGAGTGCCATGACAACGATTCGCGCCCTTGTGTGCGTCCTGAGCGCCGCGCTCGCGGCAGCCGGACAGGAAACCCGTGCGGCGGAGCCGGACGCGATCGACCTGAAGTTCGTCTATCAGGCCGGACGCACCACGCGGCAACGAATGGTGAGCCGAACGGTCGGCTCCATGAAGCTGTTCGACCCCCTTCCGGAGCAGAACTTCGCGCAGACCTTCGAACAGGATCTCACGTTGACCTGCCGCCGGGCGAATCCGGACGGGTCGGCCGTGCTGGACATGACGATGGACCGCGTCGCCATGAAGATGAGCATCGGCGGGCTGAACATGGAGTTCGATTCGGCGGCGCCGGCTACGCAATCGAATGACTGCCTCGATACGCGGATGCTCGCCCGGATCTTCTCGGCGATGGTCGGCAGCCCGCTCACCGTAATCGTCGGTCCCGACGGACAGCCCGCGCGGATCGAAGGCGTGAAACAGTTCAAAGAGAAGATGCTGAATAGCCTCGCCGACGAACCGGTGCCCGCGTCCCTCCGCAAGCTGCT
Organism: uncultured Planctomycetales bacterium; assembly: GCA_964569765.1. Lineage (GTDB taxonomy): Bacteria > Planctomycetota > Phycisphaerae > UBA1845 > PWPN01 > CAZMVY01. Next base: position 749 of record CAZMVY010000252.1, on the reverse strand, counting down.
GGAACAGGTAAGCGGGATGTTTGATGACGAAAACATGATGAAGGAGATGCAGTCCTCCTACCGGCTGATCCCGAACGAGCGCAAGCGGGTCGGCGACCGGTGGGAGCGAAGCTGGAACATGAAGATCCCCCTGTTCAACGGGAAGATCGACGGCCAGGGCCGATATGAATTGCTGGGCGTCGAGGAGTTCCGGGGGCGCAAGTGTGCAAAGATCGCCGTGAAGGAATCCTTCCAGATGGCGGCGACGCCCGAAGTGGAGACACCCGCCGGACCCGCCGCCTCATCCCCGGCGAAAGGGCTCGTCGAGCGATTGCGCTTCGACCTGAAGGCCAGCGGCGGAGAAGGCACGGCCTACTGGGATTACGAGAACGGAGAACTCGTGCAGCTCCGCCAGGTCCAGCGATTGACCATGGAGATCAGCGTGCCGACCGACGCGGCCCCAAAGGGCAGGGAAACGAACGCAGCCAAACCCGCGATGGTACAGAAGCTCACCACGGCCGAGAGCGTAGACCTCCTGGAGGATGCGCCAACCGCGGCCCGCGGCGCTCCGGCCACCCCCACCTCCGCCCCGGCCCCGGCGTCACCGTGATCCCTCGCCGGCCGCTGTCGCCGGCGAACCGAACGTACCTCCGGTCCCCTGACAGGGCCGGGTTCGACCCCTCCGGGTTGGATCCGGCCTTGTCCGCCTCCGGCGGACGCCGGCGTCGAAGCCCGGCCCCTTGCCGCCGGCCGGCTACGTCGAGGCGTTG
>CAZMVY010000251.1:0-5644 GCA_964569765.1 uncultured Planctomycetales bacterium | reverse complement strand
CGTCACCGCGGCGCCGCCCCGCCGCGTGAGATTGGCCATTGTCGGAACGGACCGCCGGCCCCTCACGCCGCCGACGGGGGCCCGGTTACCACCGGGACGCCGTCCGCGTCCGGCTCGCTGCCGGCGCGACGTTTACGCCGGTTGCGGCTTTCCTCCTCGAGTTTCCGTCGGTTGGCTTCCAACTCCGCCTCGTGTCGCTCATGCTCCAGGCGGAGTTTCAGGTAGTTCTCCCGCCGGCGCGCCTCCTTCGCCACCAGTCGAAGGAAGACGCCCGCGCCGCCCGCCAGGACGAGAACGGTTGCCAGTACCTGCCACTCGACCATATTCGCTCCGGAACGAAGCTCGACCCTCTTCACCCTACGATACATCTATCGACAGAATCCAGCCGGCGGACACAGAAGTCGCTGCGTCGCGTACGCCGGCGGGGCGCTCGAGGCGGCCGCCGTATGCCGGATCGGCTATTCTCGGACCAGGACGGCGAAGAACCCTCCGTCACGCCAGTCGGCCGGTCCCGTTCCGCACTGTGGTAACGTCAGTTGAGAGCGAAGGACACGCCAGCCGCGGTGCCGTTTGCAGAAGTCCTCGACGATGCCCTCGTTCTCCTCCTTTTCGAGGCTGCACGTGCTGTAACAGAGGCGCGTTTGCGGTCGAGCGAGCTCGGCGGCGCGATGCAGCAACCGGGCCTGGGTGGCCGCGAGGGCCCGCAGGGCCGCAGGGGCGAAGCGATAGCGGGCCTCCGGCCGGCGCGCCAGGACGCCCGTATTGGTGCAGGGCACATCAACGAGGATCACATCGAGCCGTCTCTGCGCGGCGACAACGGCGGCCAGTTCGTCCGGGGTTGCCGTTCGCACGCACGTGATTCCAAGCCGCCGGCAATTGTCCGCCAGCGCGCCGAGTTTTCCGGGGTCGCTGTCGCTGGCGATGACGAGGCCCCCATCTGCCATTTGTTCGGCGGCCTGTGTAGCCTTCGTTCCGTAGCCCGCGCACAGGTCGAGGACGACATCGCCGATGCGGACGCCCGCGGCCCGTACGGGCTGCATCGCGGTATTGTCCTGCGGCGGTATGAGGCCGTGGCGGAATGCGGCAAGCCTCGGAAGGGCTGCCGACGGCGGCGAGGCAGCGAGCAGAACGACGGCGTCGTGCTCGCGGCTGCTGTCGCACGGGGGCTGCACGGCCGCGTCTTTTTTCTCAGGGGAGGAGGGGCCGTTGCGGATGCGGGCGATTTCGACGTCGCATCCCTCGGCCCGCAGCCGCTCCGCAAGGCCGACGGCGTCCGTACGCAGGACGTTGGGTCGCAGGATGAGCGGTGGTCGGCGGGTTCCCGCGGCGCAGATCATTTCCGCCGCTTTGGGGCCGAAGGCCTTGATCCAACGACGGACGAGCATCTCCGGGTGCGAAGTGACGGCGGCCAGATATGCGACCGGCGCGGCCGCCGGATCGGGCAGCACGGGCATATCGAAGTGGCAGTACCGAGCCGGTGCCGTCGGCACGCAGCATCGCGGGTCGTCCGCAGGCACGCGGTCCTCGCGCGCGAGCATGTGGCGCTGCACGAACCGCAGCACGGCGTTGACGAAACCGGCGGCGCGTCGGCCGCCCTCGCGCTTGGCCTGCTCCACGGCCTCGTTGACCGCGGCGAAGGCGGGCACTGCGTCGAGCCACATCAGTTGATACGCCGCCACGAGGAGGATGTGCCGCAGCGTGCTGCCGACGCGGTCCCATCGTCCCTCGGTGGCCGGCCGCAGGACGGCCTCAAGCGTGAGCCGGTGCCGCATCACACCCCACACGATCTCGCCGGCGAGCCCGACGTCGGCTGGCGCGACGCGGTATCGTTCGATCAGTTCATCGAGTGACCGCTTGGCCGCACGGCGCCCGGCGCGGGCATCGGCGAGGACGGCTAAGGCCACATCGCGGGCCTTCATCCCTCCGGGGCCGGGTGCTGTCGGCGATGAGTGTTGTGGTGGCATGTCGAACTTTCCCGTGGCGCACGGCGTCGTTGGAGCCGGTTGCGGCCGCGGCTATACTAACTGATTGTCCGGGTGATGCATCCTGCCGGCGGGGGCCCGTTTGCGTCGAGCCGGGTTTCGAAGCCTCATGGAGCTGCGCGAACGTATCAGCGAGGAACTTCTGCCCTTTGTACGGCAGCCGGGGCAGTACATCGGCGGCGAGATCAACCAGCTTGTCTCTCCGGGCGACTGGCAGCGCGCCGAGGTCCGCGTGGCGATCGCGTTTCCGGATACGTACGCGATCGGCATGAGCCACCTCGGCTGCCAGATCCTCTACTGGATCTGCAACCACACGCCGGGCGTCTGCGCCGAGCGCGTCTACAGCCCGTGGACCGACGCCGAGCAGGTTATGCGGGCCAAGGGCATTCCACTCTTCACGTGGGATACGCGACAGCGCGTGAGCGAGGCCGACATCTTCGCCGTCTCGCTCCAGTACGAGATGGGTTTCACGAACGTGCTCGCCCTGCTCGATCTGGCCGGCATCCCGCTCCGTTCGACGGACCGCGACGACTCGCATCCGCTCGTGATCGCCGGCGGCCCGCAGGCGGACAACCCTGAGCCGGTCGCGGAGTTCCTTGACCTCGTCGTCATCGGCGACGGCGAGGAGAGCATGAAGGCGATCGTTGCCGCGTACCGGGAACTCAAGCGCAGCGGCGTGCGCCGGCGCGACATGATCGCGGAGATGGCCCGTCGATTCGAGTGGATGTACGCTCCGTCTCTGTACGATGTCGACTACAATGCCGACGGGACGATCCGGTCCGTGCGCCCGAAATCGGCGTCACTCGGGCTTCGCGACCGGATCACCCGCTGCCACACGCCGGACTTCGAGAACGCGCCTTTCCCCGCGCGGCCGCTCGTGCCTCCTGTTGAGGTCGTCCACGACCGGATCAGCATCGAGATCATGCGGGGCTGCCCGCATCGCTGCCGCTTCTGCCACGCCGGCAACACGAAGCGCCCTCTTCGCTGGCGCAGCGTCGAGAGGATCCTGGCGATCGCCGAGGAGGCATATCAGGCCACCGGCCAGCGCGAGATCGGCCTGCTGTCGCTTTCAACGTCCGACTACCCGCGGCTGCGCGAGCTGGCCGCCCGCGTGAACGAACGGTTCGCGCCGCGCATGGTGAACATCTCGCTGCCTTCGCTGCGGGTGGGCGAGATGCTGGCGGACGTGCCGTGGCTGGCCAACAGCGTGCGAAAGAGCGGCCTGACACTCGCCGTGGAGGCGGCCCGGGACGATATGCGCGCCGCCATCCGCAAGAAGGTCACGAACGACGAGTTGTTCAACGGGGTTCGCGAGGCCTACCGCGCGGGCTGGAAATCGGTGAAGCTCTATTTCATGGCCGGCTTCCCCGGCGAGTCCCGCGAAGACATCGAAGAGATATGGAACCTCTGCTACGAAGTGAGCCGGATCCGCCGCGAGCTGGGTTCCGGCCCCGCCAGCGTGAACGCATCCGTGAGCTGGCTCGTGCCCAAACCGCACACGCCGTTCCAGTGGGCCGCCCAGCAGACGGCTGAGTACTTCACCGGGGTCCGCCGCCTGCTGCGCTCGATCGCGGCGAGCCGCCGCTCCGCGGTGCACATCAAGACGCACGGCGTGGAACGATCCATCCTCGAGGCCGTCTTTGCCCGCGGCGATCGACGCCTCGCCTCGGCGATCGAGGCCGCCTACAGGCTCGGTGCCCGGTTTGACGCCTGGGATGAGACGTTCGCCCCGGCGATCTGGCGCAACGCCTTCGCGCAGACCGGTGTCGATCCAGCCTGGTATGCCCACCGGGAGCGTTCTTTCAGCGAAGTCTTGCCTTGGGATCACATTGCCGGCGGTTCATCGCGGCGGCAATTGCAGGAGGAATATGAGGATACGCTTGCCCGCCTGCGGGCAGGACGCCCGGCGTTGTAATGGGCAGAGGATCGGAATTGCGCTTGCGTCGTCAGGTGCGCGATGTTCGCCTGCGTCGGCGGACCTACCTTACCCACTCAAAGTAACCGATCTCGCGCAGGCGAGCGCCCATACGTTCGATCTGATCCTTGCTCAATTGCGGCAGCGGCAGGCGCGTGGGCCCGCAGTCCTGCCCGATGAGCTGCATGACGGCCTTCTGCGCCGACAGCCCGCCGGCATCGAGGATGCGGCGGATCATCTCGACGGACCGCGCCTGCCACTCGCGGGCCTCCTCCAGGTTGCCGCGCTCGAAGGCGTCGATGAGACGGCGATAGACCGGGGCCGCGTAGTTGTACGTGCTGCCCACGGCCCCCTTCGCGCCGGCCGCCAGGCCGCACAGGAGCATCTCGTCCACGCCCCAGAAAATGTCGAGGTCATCGCCGGCCTCGGCGACACAGGCCATATACTCGTGCACGGTGGGGGCCGTGTATTTGATGCCGGCGAACGTCGGCATGCGCTTGCGGGCGATGCGGATGAAGTCCACGAGGTCGAGCCCGACGCTCGTGATCGCCGGGATGTGGTAGTAGTAGAACGGCAGCTTCGGCGCGCCGCCGGCGATCTGGGCCATGCAGTCGGCCAGATTGGCGGCCGACGACGGCTTGAAGTAGAACGGCGGCACCGCGGAGACGGCGTCCGCCCCGATGTCCTGGGCGTGCGCCGCGAGCTCGCGCGCTTCCGTCAGGCTCGTGTGCCCGACCTGAACGATGACGGGCAAGCGACCCTTGGCCGCGCGGACGAACGCTTCGGCCGCCTCGCGCCGCTCGCGAACGCTGAGCGAGACGCCCTCGCCCGTACTGCCCACGACGTAGATCGCCTGAATGCCCGAACGTTGGAGGAACTCGACCATCGGGGCGGCGCGGTCAAGCCGCAGGGTGCCGTCTTCGTGCATCGGGGTGAACGTGGCCGCGATCAATCCGGTGTATCGTTGTTTCATGATCGTGTCTTTGGTAACGGCTCGCACGCCAAGATGCAAGTGCCGGGCGCCGGGACATGCGCGGTCGTTCCGCCGGGCCGGAGCGAGAACGATTCGTGTCGCCGACGCGGCGGAGCCGCTTCGGGGGCGGATGCACCGCATTCACGTCACGACGGAATCCGGGGAGGGTGCTTCAGGCCGATGGCGCACCGGTTCGCAGCGCCGTCAGCGTTCGCCGGAGCTGCTCCGCGCGGGTGCGGGCGTCCTGCATCTTCGGCCAGCGGTGTTCCGCATAGCCCTTGACGGGTTCGACGCTCCGGAGCAGTTCGAGCTGCCGCTGGTATTCGGCGTCGTTCGCGTAGGCGAATTCGTCGACGATCCGCTCGTACCACTTGAGCAGGAGGCGGTCCCGGCGGTGGAACCAGGGCATGATGTGGCGCATCCATCGCATTTCGCGGATGAGGTAGAGCGACCAGTGCGGGATCCGCACGTCGATCTGCTTTCCGAAGAACCGCGGGTGGAAGGTGCGCCGGTAGCGGATGCGGTCGCCGTTGGCCGGATTCACGTTGTACCGCTGGCGGTCGCGGCGGATCTTCTCAAAGCTGGTGAGCAGATGCGCCACGTAGAACTCGTCCTTGATGAGCATGAGCTTGGCGAGCTGCCAGGTGACGACGCGCGTGGCGGCGAAGCCGTACTTCTCGTGGTCGGTGAGGAAGACGCGACGGATCCGCCGGGCGTAGCGGCGGGCGTAGCGCAGACCGCCCCACTGGATCAGGTCGTAGCTGCGGATCGCGC
>CAZMVY010000250.1:0-5649 GCA_964569765.1 uncultured Planctomycetales bacterium | reverse complement strand
CTCCAGGCGCCGTCCGGCGTGGCGCAGCGAATCGGCACGCAATAGCGTGCCCTACCTGGCTGGCATAGCCTGCCTCCGTTTCCCACCGACGTATCGTGCCAGAATCGGCCGTCAGATAGAAGACGGGGTTCGCCGGACGGGTACGATTGAAAGTGTGGTTCGCCGGACGGATACAAGACTGCGCGGCCTCGGAGAGGCCGCACTCCACAACTCTTCCACAACGCAAACGGGCATCCCGCGTGGGATGCCCGCGTGCGCTTGAGTCGGTTGCGCGACGGCTACTTCTTGCACTTACCTTTTTTGGGGGCCGCCTTGCATCCGCCCTTGCCGCCGCTCTTGCCTTTGCCCTTTGTCTTTGCCATGGCGCACTCTCCTGAGAAATGGACAGGCATCCCGTCCCACGCAGACGGGCACTGTCGCGAAGCCTACTTGGCCCGCTCGGGCGATGTCAAGCGCGTGTTGTTTCCTGCAAGGGGGTGACATCGCGGCGCAGGGCCTCCCTCTCCTCCTCGCTTCCCCGTGTCACGGTTTGCCGTGCTCGCAGCATCCCTGTGCCCCGCGCAAGACCTTCGTCGCTTCGTGGTTACGGCCGGTCGTCACCTTATCCTTCCCCCAGCAGCTCCCGCACCTTTGCCCCGATATCCGGCGCCCGCATGAATGTCTCGCCGATCAGCAGTGCCCGCGCGCCGGCCCGCACGAGTCTCTTGACGTCCTCCGCCGTGCGGATCCCGCTCTCCGCCACAAGAATGGTGTCCGGCTCCGCCAGCTCCGCCAGACGCGCGAACGTGTTCAGGTCCGTCGTCTGCGTCCGGAGGTCGCGGTTGTTGATCCCCAGCAGGCTGTAACGCCGGTGCGGAAACCCGATCACCGAGCGGATCCGCAGCACCTCGTCCGCCTCGTGCGCTTCGAGCAGCGTCGTCAGGTTCAGCTCCGCCGCCAGGATGAGCAGGTCCATGATCTCCTGGTCGTTGAGCACCTCGGCGATCAGCAGGATCGCGTCAGCCCCGGCCGCCCGCGACTCGTAGACCTGGTACTCGTCGATGATGAAGTCCTTGCGGAGCACGGGCAGGGGGACGGCGTCGCGCACCCGGCGGATGTACTCGATGTCGCCCTGGAAGTACGTGCGGTCCGTCAGCACGCTCAAGGCCGATGCGCCGCACGCATGGTAGGTCCGGGCGATCGCGACGGGATCGAAGTCCGGGCGGAGCAACCCTGCCGAGGGCGAGGCCTTCTTGATCTCCGCGATCAGGTGCACGCCGCGCGGCGGCTCGGCGGAGAGGGCGGCGTACAGATTCCGCGTTCGCGGCATGTCGGCGACGGCGGCGCGGAGCTCCTCGATCGGCCGTACCGCTTTGGCGGCCGCGACCTCGGCCCGCTTGGTTTCGATGATGCGGTCCAATATAGTGCCCATACGCGGGTTGGGATTGTAAGCCCGCCGATACGTGGGACACAACGGTCGGTAGACGGATGAGCGAGGGATACAGGATACCGCGTGCGGTTACGGGGCCTCTCGCACGGTATGATCGGTCTGTTGTCCGGGAGGGCTCATGCCACTCGCCGTGAGCGAACGGGAATTGGAGTACGCCAACTGGGTCATCGTGCTCGTCGGCGCCGCCTTCGCGCTGGCGTGGGCGGTGTGGTGGCTTCGGCGCGGGTGCGATCCGCTCCGAGCGGCGCCCGACCGGCCGAGTCGCCTGCGGCCGGATTGCATACCGGGGTGCATGTTGGCGTATCTCATCGCATCGCTCGTCGGTCAGGTGCTGTTGAACCGGTTCGTCAAGCCGGCTCTGGCGGCCGAGGCGGCGGATCTGCTGGATCGTGTGGTGCCGCCGGTGCTCGGCGGGATGCTCGGCGCGGCCGCCTGCATCTGGTACGGCGTAAAGGGCTTCGAACACGGCGCCCGCGGCTTCGGGCTGTTTTCGCGAGCGCTGGGCCGGGACGTGCGGGCGGGCATTGGCGGCTGGTTCGTCGCGATGGCCGTGTGCGTCGGCCTGTTGTACGTAAGCGAGCATCTGCTCCAGTGGCTCCGGCCCGCCTGGAAGCCCCCGGGGCACCCGGCCCTCGATGCCCTGCGGGTCCCGGGCGTGCCCGTATGGGTGCAGACCTTCGCGGTACTCGGGCCGATCGTCGTCGCGCCAGTCGCGGAGGAGTTGTTCTTCCGCGGCATCATCCAGTCGTTCCTCAGGCAGTATCTTGGGGGTCGCTGGCGTCCGATTCTGATCGGGGCGACGTTTTTCGGCGCAGCGCATTATCTTCAGCCGCAGGTCGTGCTGCCGCTGGCGGCGCTCGGGGCGATCCTGGGCTTCCTCTACGAACGCCGAGGCTCGCTCGTGGCACCGATTGTCCTCCACATCCTCTTCAATCTTCGTACGATCGTCTGGCAGATGCTGCTGACCGGCGGAGGGGCGCATTGACGTGGTGCCGGGGATGCCATTGTGTCCGGGGACGCCGCAAGGGGTTCTTCCGCGAGGAGGTATTCGTAAGCTGACGGACGTCCTGACCATACGAGCCTACCGTGCCGCGGACCAAGACGATGTGATGGCCCGCTGATTTGCCTGCGGTTTCGTCGTGTTGCAGAACATCTCCAAATGGGATCTCGCACGAAAGCTGCGGGTCAACCCGCAGTGGTTCCTCGTGAGTCAGCCGGGAGGAGAGACTGTCGTCTCCGGCATGGTCGGATATGAGGGGCATCGGGGGTGGATCAATTGTCCGGCCGTGCGCCCGGATCGCCGTCGGCGCGGCCTTGCCCGTCGGCTGACCGCTGAGGCGAAGCAGCGGCCGCGAGCGGCGGGTTGACCGAAGACCAAGCTGCCGGTCCGGTCGGCGAACGGCGGGGCGATCGAATTCTACAGACCCTTCGGTTTTCAGGTGGATGACGTCGTCAGCATCGGCCAAGGGCTCGACTCGGACAGGCGGTATCCTGGTTCACAGCGTCGGTTAAACCGGCTTGACTCGCTGCCGGACACCGGTACGATGATGTCGCCTGCGCAGGGGCGGCTGGCGCCGGTCCTGGTGCGGGGCATATGTCAGCGAATTGACACGGAGGCAACCCAATGTTGCGATGGAATGCGGCACTTTCTGGCCTGCTGCTTGCTGCGGTGTTCGCCGTCGGCTGCGAGGATCAGAAGAAGAAGGAAAAGCTGCCTGCTGAAGAATCCCCCAAGATGACCATCGAAACCCCGCCGCCGGCTCCCGCGCCGGCGCCGGTTCCTGCGCCGGAAACGTCTCCGCCGACCGCGACGACTCCGCCGCCGACGCCGGCTCCCGAGGTTGCGGCGCCCGCGGAGCCGTCGCAGTCCTTGCCGAAGGAGAGCCATCCCGGCAAGAAGGCCGCCCGCAGCAAGTCACGGGTCTATACGACGAAGTCCGGCGACAGCCTTCAGTCGATTGCGAAGAAGTACTACAATGACCCGAAGAAATGGCGAACCATCTACGAGGCCAATCGCCGGCAGATCAAGGATCCCAACAAGATCCCGGTCGGCAAGAAGCTGATCATTCCGTAGTCGCGCCGGCGGGCTTCCTGTCGCGCCCGGTTCAGTTCGTCCGGGGCGTCGGCCCACAGCGCGCCAGGCTGTTCGCCAGGCTCGGCATTGAGACCGTAGCCGACCTGATCGCGCACTTTCCCTTTCGCCATCAGGTCCAGGGGGCGCCGCAACCGATCCGGACGCTCGTCGAGGGCGAAGCCGCCACGATCGTCGGCCGGCTCGTCCACGTGGAGACGCGTGGACGCCGGTGGTCCCGTTTCCCCTCGGCGGTGTTTGCGCTTGTAGAGGACGACACCGGCGAGTGCGAAATCCGCTGGTTCAACGCCCCCTATATGGCCGACCGCCTCGAATCGATGCGGGGGGCGCTCGTCCGGGTGCACGGCCAGGTGCGGGCCTCGCGCCGCGGGGCGCAGTTCGTGAACCCGCGGATCGAGCAGGCCGGACCTTCGGTGCCCGCGGTTGCGCGCGAGGGCGAGCGGCTTGAGCCCGTCTACCGCGCGGTGGAGAATCTACCCAGCCGTGCCATTGCCGCGGCCGTGCGGGCGTGCCTTCCGCAGGCGCTGCAGGAGATCGAGGAGCTTTTTGACGATCCCTATCTGGCCGCCCGGCGTCTGGCGCGCCGCCGCTCGGCGGTCGAGCGCTACCACCAGCCCCGGTCGCTCGACGACATCCCGATCGCGCGGCGGCGAATTGCGTATGACGAGCTGTTCCTGATGCAGCTCGCCATCGCGCTGAAGCGCGCTCGGGCCTTGAGGATCGAGCGGGCCGTTCCGCTGCCGTCGTCCGATGAGATCGCCCGGCGGATCCGCCGGCGCTTCCCGTTTCCGCTCACTTCAGCCCAGGATCGGGCCGTTCGCGAGATCGTCGCCGACCTTGCCCGGCCGCGGCCGATGAATCGGCTCCTCCAGGGCGACGTGGGAAGCGGCAAGACCGTGGTTGCGCTCTATGCCGCCCTCGTCGCCGTGGCGAACCGGCAGCAGTGCGCGATCATGGCGCCCACGGAGGTTCTCGCCGAACAGCACTTCCGCAACGTGGAGAAGTACCTTGCCGGCAGCCAGGTCCGCCGCGTTCTGCTCACCGGACGCACGGCGGCGCGGACGCGGGCGCAGGCGATCCGTGCCGTTGCCGCCGGCGAGATGGACCTCGTCATCGGGACGCAGGCCCTGCTGGAGAAGGACGTGAGCTTTTCCTCGCTCGCGCTGGTGATCGTGGATGAGCAGCACAAGTTCGGCGTGGCACAGCGGGGCACGATCCGGGCGCGCGCCGCGGAGAACGTGATGCCGCATTATCTGGTGATGAGCGCCACGCCGATACCACGGACGCTCTCGATGACGGTCTTCGGCGACCTGGACGTTTCGATCATCGATGAGCTGCCGCCCGGGCGGCAGAAGGTTCGCACGCTGTGGGTCGGTCCGGATCGATACGAGGAGGCGTGGAGGCTCGTGCGCGAGCGGCTTGCCGCAGGCGAGCAGGCGTTCATCGTCTACCCGCTTGTCGAGGAGACGGAGGCGATGCCCCTCCGCGCCGCCACGAAGGAGGTCGAGCGGATTGCGAGGGATGTTCTTCCGGGTGTGCCGGTGGAGCTGTTGCACGGAAAGATGCCCGGCCGGAAGAAGCAGGAGGTGATGCATCGCTTCGTGAGCGGCCGGACCCGCGTGCTCGTGGCGACCACGGTCGTCGAGGTCGGCGTGGATGTGCCGAATGCCACGGTCATGGTGATCCAGCACGCGGACCGTTACGGTCTCGCCGCACTGCATCAGTTGCGCGGGCGCGTCGGCCGGGGGGACCGTCCGGCCTGCTGCCTGTTGATGGCCGACGCGGCCGGCGGGCTGGCCGCGCGGCGCCTCAGTATCCTGTGCCAGACGACCGACGGCTTCCGTATCGCCGAGGAGGATCTCCGCCTCCGCGGGCCGGGCGAGATCCTCGGGACGCAGCAGCATGGCTGGCCGGAGCTGAGGGTCGCGGACCTCGTTGCGGATGCGGACCTGCTCGATCTGGCCCGCCGCGACGCCCTCGAACTGGTCCGCAAAGACCCGGGGCTGACCGATCCCCGCCACGCCGCGCTGCGGCGCGAACTGCTGGCGAGGTTCCGCCACCGGCTCGCGTGGGTCGACGTCGCCTGAGGGCGGCCCGGCACAACAAAGAAGGGGCAACCCCGGCGGGG
>CAZMVY010000249.1:0-5674 GCA_964569765.1 uncultured Planctomycetales bacterium | reverse complement strand
GATCCCGAAATACGTCCCACCCGGGGAGACCCGGCTTTCATAGTTTCTCCGGGGCACGCAGGATCGTAAACCAATCCGTTCGCCGCCGCAAATCGAACGGCGGCACGCCCGCGCCGGACGGGACTACCGCCTCTCCCGCTCTCGCGTGCAACGGCCTGCGCCGCGTTGGCGTACCGGGCGGGTGCGGATACCATGATCGCATCAGCGATGTGCGCTGCGGAGACGTCAACCTGCTTTCGCATGCACCCCACGGTGACGGCGGCCGCCGGCACCCCGGCGGATCGCCCGCGGGTCGGGCCGCGTGCCGTACTGCTGGGACTCATCGCCGCCGTGCCGTACCTCGCCGTGGCGGGCAGCATGCGGTGCGATTATTCACAGAGCCCGGCCGCCTATCACGTCTTCACGGCGGATGCGATGCTCCACGGCCAACTGCACTTGCGTGATGCCGTACTGGAGTCGCATTTCGCGAGACAGGAGCAGCGGGCGCGGGCGATGGCGGACAGGATTCAACGCAGCCGGGGGGAACAGTGGAGCCCCCAGAGGCTGGATGCGTTCCTCCGCACATCGGTCTTCCATGACCTGGCCATTCACGACGGGAAGTTTTACGCCTATTGGGCGCCGCTGACGCCCGCGCTGCTGGTACCGTGGGTGGCCGTGTTCGGCCCCGGGATCAGCGACCGCCTGTTCGATGCCCTCCTGGGCGCCGTCAACGTGGCGCTGGCGTACTGGATGCTTCGCAGCGTCGACCGGTGCGGCCTGCGACGGGTCAGCGAGCCGTGCTGCGTGGCCCTGACCATTCTCCTGGCCTTCGGCACAGTCCACTTCTGGCTCTCATGCGCCGGCAGCGTGTGGTTTGCCGTTCAGGTTGCGACGTTGACGCCTTTGCTCCTTTCGATCGTAGCGTTGACGGCCCGGCGCAATTCGCCCGGCACCTGTGCAGCGAGCGGCGCCCTCTTCGGCGCCGCCATCCTCGGGCGGAACACCGTGCTTCTGCTCGGCGCCTTCTTTCTCATCGTGATCTGGCTGCGGCAACGGCAGGAAGGCACACAGGCGGTTCGCCGGTTCGCGCTCCGCGCGATCGCCTTCGGCGTGCCCGTGATTGCCGCGGGCCTGGTGCAGATGGCGTACAATTACGCGCGGTTTGGCGATGTGTTCGAGAGCGGAATCGGCATTGCGGTGCACACCGGCGGCGAGCCGCGGTTTGTCGCCGACTACGATCGTTACGGGGCGTTCCATCCTGCCTACCTCCGGAAGAACCTCTACTACTATTTCGGAAATCTGCATTTCCCCGTCCGCAACGGTCAGCGTACGTTCGATCCCGAGGGCAACAGCATGTTCCTGATCACGCCGCCGCTGCTGTACCTCCTGTGGGTGTGGCGACAGCGGGACGGATTCACGCTCGCCCTGCTCTGCGGAGCCCTCCCCCTGCTCGCGGCACTGCTGCTCTTCCGTGCAACCGGGTACGTCCAGTTCGGCAATCGGTACCTCCTCGACGCGATGCCGCTGCTGCTTCTCCTCGTGGCGACGGGAATGCGGGGACGCGTCTCGCCGGCCGGAGGCGTGCTGATCGTGGCGGCGATCGCGATGAACGTCTTCGGTACGCTGCGGTTTCTGCCCCTGCAGACCGCGCCGGCAGCGAGCCGGCTGACCCCGACCGGCCTCTTCCTTGTCGCCTCGGCTCTGGCCGTGATCTGGACGGCGGCCTGGTGGCGCAGCGCATGGGTCCGTACACATCTGGGTGGATATGAGTGAAACCGTGAACAACGATCAATCCGTATCTGACGCGGCGGCGGGCGCGGCCCCCACAGCCGCGAAGGCGTTGCGGCCGCGGCTTCGTCCGAGGATCGCGCGGCGGGCCGTGCTGCTGGGCCTCATCGCTGCGGTTCCTTACCTCGCTGTGGCGGGCAGGATGCAGTGCGCGTACGAGCCGTCCACGTATCCGTATCACGTCCTCGCGGCGGACGCCCTGATACACGGGCAGTTGCACCTTCGAGACGAAACCTTCCGCGATCACGTCCGGCGCGTGGCGCCGCAGTTCCGACACTCCATCGAGGCACAACTGCGGGCGAGCGGGACGACGCTTGACGCCAATGCCATTCAGGAGGTTGTCTACCTCAAGGCCGTACACGACCTGGCCGTCGTCGGCAACCGGCTCTACACCTACTGGCCGCCGCTGGCCTCGGTCGTGATGGTCCCGTGGGTGCTGCTCTTCGGCCCGGGCGTGAGCGATCGCCTGGTCAACGCCCTCTTCGGAGCGGCGAACGTCGGCCTGGCGTACTGGATGTTCCGCAGCGTGGACCGGTCGGGGTTGCGGCGGATCAGCGAGCCGTGCTGCGTGGCCCTCGCCGTGCTGCTGGGCTTCGGTACCGTGCATTTCTTTCTGTCCTGCGGCGGACGGATCTGGTTCGCCGCACAGATCGCGACCACAACGGCGCTGCTCCTGTCGATCATCGCCCTGGCCGCCGGACCTGATTCCGTCCGCACGTACGCGTTGTGCGGAGCTCTCTTCGGCGCGGCGATCCTCGGGCGGAACACCGTGCTGCTGGCCGGCCTGTTCTATCCGATCGTGATCTGGCTTCGGCATCGCAAGAGAACGGGCGACCGGCTTCGACGGTTTGCCACCCGAGTGGCGGCGTTCGGCCTGCCGGTGATCCTCGCCGGCGTGCTGAATCTGGCCTACAACTACGCCCGTTTCGGGAGCATCTTTGAGACCGGACAGGGCGTCGCGGTGCACACCGGCGGCGCGCCCCGGTTTGTGGAAGACTACGACCGTTATGGCACATTCCACCCGGTGTACCTGCCGACCAACCTCAAGTACTACCTCTGGAATTGGCGGTTTCCCGTGGAAAACGGACGCCGGATGGGCGACCTGGAAGGCAACAGCATGTTTCTCATCACGCCGCCACTGCTGTACCTGTTCCTGATCTGGCGGCGATGGGACGGCTTCACCGTTGCCCTGCTGAGCGGGGCGGTTCCGGTGGTCGCCGCGCTGCTGCTGTTCCGCGCGACGGGGTTTTCTCAGTTCGGCAACCGGTACCTCCTGGACGCCATGCCGTTCCTGCTTCTGCTCGTGGCGACGGGAATGAAGGGCCGGCTCTCGTTTCCCGCTTTCGTCCTGATCGTCGCGGCCATAGCGATGAACACATTTGGAACGGCCGGCTTCTATCGCGGCCTCATCGGCCCGTGGGCCGACTGGTTCACCCCGTTGCCGCTGGCGGTAGCCGCGGTATTCGCCATACTGATCGGCGCAGCGATCTGGATCCGGCGCGACCCCGACCCGCTACCGACCTGACAACACAGGAACGTCCAGCCCGCGCGGACCCGCGGCCACGCGGCCTCCGGCACAGGCGCTGGCGGGCATCTTGCTCCGGCACTACACTGACGCACCGGCCCGGCCGACGCGAATGACCGGACGCAGGGCGGGTTTTTGCATATGGGCGGAGCATCAATCAATGGCAGGGCAAACATGGACGCACGAGAGATTCGCCTGAAGCGGCTGTTCGAGAAGGGACGCGCGGTGGTGATTGCGATCGACCACGGGATGTTCGACGGCCCGATCCCCGGCATGGAGGACCTGCCCGCGACGGCCCGAAAGATCAATCCGGCGGTCGATGGCGTGCTTCTGGCACCGGGGATGCTGCGGCGTTGCGGCGAAATCTTCGCGTCGCGGCACGGCCCGCTCGCCGTGGTCCGGCTGAACTGGAACTCGGTGTACTGTTTCCATTTCGACTACCACGCGGCATCGAGCGTTGACTGTTATGCCGTCGAGGATGCCCTGCGCGAGGGGATGGACATCGCGCTGGTGTCCCTGACGCTGCGGACCGGCAGCGAGGAACGCGACGCGGCGAATGTCGAGAACTTCTCGCGGATCGTAAACCAATGCCATCGCCTGGCTGTACCCGTCGTCGGCGAGTATTTCCCCACGGGGCACCTGAGTATGACGCCGGAAGAGCTTCACGAAAACGTGCGGATCGGCAGCCGGGTCGTGGCCGCGCTCGGCGCCGACGCGATCAAGACATTCCATACGTACCGGTTCCGGGAGGTTACCGGCACCTGCCCGGTGCCCGTGCTGGGGCTCGGCGCGGAGAAGCTGCCCACCCAGCGCGAGGCCCTCGCCCTGGCCGCCGCGGAAATCGCCGCCGGGGCGGGCGGGGTGGTTTTCGGTCGTAACGCGATCCAGGTGCCCGATCCGAACGCGTTCCAGGCGGCGCTCTGCGAGGTCGTGCGGGACGGCGCCGACCCGGCCGCCGCCGCCGACAAGTACAGACTGGAAGAATGAGACGTTGACCGGTCGGCGCACGGCCGCCACCGTCGTTCGCCGCCGTTGCCGCGTCCCGTCTTGCGGCGCTTCGTGAGGACACTGATGCCGTCGGATTACCGTGAGTTCGACGCCATCTGGGGCGAGCGGGCGCGGCTCGCGCTGGACACGATCGCCATGAAGCCCACCCGGGGTATTCCCGCGTGGATGCTGCATGTCATGGACGTGCCGTTCATGGAGCGGACCGTCGGCGCCTCCCCCGGCGACTATCGGCGGGATCCGGACCGGGTGTACCTCGCGTTTCAGAAATTCGCCGGCGCCTGCTATATCGACCAATACATCCCCGACAACCCGCTCACCATGACACATGCCGGCTTCGACGGCACCGCCGACCGCACCGCCACCACCGGTGCCGCTGAGATCGTCCTCGACGGTATCCGCATCGATTCGCCCGAGGCCGTGCTCGAACACATGGAGCGGGTCGTCTTTCCGCAGCGGGCCGAACGAATCCGCACGTACGACCCCGACGACCGATCCCGCATCGAATCGCTCATTGCGGCGGAGTGTCGCATTCAGCGGCAATTCGGCCCGAACCTTCTCAAAGGCCCGTTCGCCGACGGCTTTCAGTCCTTCCCGATCTTCCACAACTACACCTACGGGTATGAAAACTACTTCATGGCGTATGCCCTGTACCCGGAAGTCATGGAGAAGGACTTCGCCCAACAGGCCGACCTCGCCGTTCTGGAAAACCGGACGGCGGCAAAGGCCATTCTCGAAGGAGGGCTTCCGCGGCTGATCCGGCTGGACTACGACATGGCCGACTCACGCGGCACGCTGGTGGACATCCAATCGCTCGACGCGATCTGGTTTCCCCACTTCGTCCGGGCGATCCGGCCGTTTCTCGATGCGGGCATCCGGTTGATCTGGCACTGCGACGGCAACCTGATGGCGATGGTACCCCGGCTGATCGAGGCGGGCATCGGCGGCTTTCAGGGTTTCCAGTACGAGGATGGCATGGACTATGAGCGGATCTGCCGCATGACCGACCGCAACGGCGATCCGCTGTTCATCCTTGCCGGCGTGTCCGTAACGCGGACGATGCCCTTCGGGACGCCGGACGACGTTCGAAGGGAGATGAAGTGGCTCGTAGCGAACGGCCCGCCGGTGGGCCTGATGTTGGGCGGCAGCAGTACCGTGGCCCCCGGCGTGCCGCACGAGAACATCCGAGCCGTCGTCGAGGGGCTGCATTACTATCGGGAACACGGGCGAGAGTGATCCAGGATGCAGATTCCGGGGGCGCGGGGCCTGCGGATGGACCGCGTCCCCGGCGTCCGCCCCCGGAGCCGCCGTGATTGCGACGCCGGGACCCGCCGTGAAGAATCAGGAGATTGCCTTGTGGCGCGAGACGCCCAAACA
>CAZMVY010000248.1:1956-5676 GCA_964569765.1 uncultured Planctomycetales bacterium | reverse complement strand
TGGTGGCTGTTGGCGAATCTGATCGATACCAACACTCCGGTCAAACTCGCTTCCTTCAAGGCGGAGGTCCGTGGAGAGGGCGTACAGATCAGCTGGCGCACCGAGCTCGAGTGGGACCATTTGGGTTTTTCTCTCGAGCGAAGCGAGGATGGGCAAGCTTTTACCGAGATCGATTTTATTCCCGCGGTCCGCGGCGGCAGCAGCGGCCAGGGTTATTCCTACCGCGATGCCAAGGTGAAACAAGGAGTTCACTATTTTTATCGGCTCAAGGAGATCAGCCGCGATGGCCGTTTTGAATATTATGGCCCTGTTCAAGTGACCGTACCTCTGCCCAATCGCTTCGGCCTGCTCAACACCTACCCGAATCCATTCAACCAATCCACCTGCATCGCTTATTCTCTGCCGGCGGATGTCAAGGTGCAGTTGGACATCGTTGATGCCGGCGGCGCGCATGTCCGGCGTCTGGAAAACGGCTGGCGCAGCAGAGGCGCCTATGAGGTGTCCTGGGATGGCTGCGATGATTCAGGAATCGTTTTGAGCAGCGGCGTCTTTCTGGTGTTGCTCACTACAGATCAATTTCGTGACATGAGAAAAATGGTGCTGATGAGATGATTTTCCCCCGGCTCCTGTCAGATTGTACCTGTGGAAAAAACGCCGAGCTCATACGGCCGGGGATTCGGCCTTAGCGATAATCATCCAAGCGGATGAGATCGTCGTAGGATTCTTTTTTCCGGATCAGCCGGTGGCTGCCATCAAGGGCCATGACGATGGCCGGACGCGGCAGAGAAAAATCGTTGGCAAAGGAGGTGAAATAGGCGCCGGCATCCATGATGGCGAGGAGATCGCCCGCTTGCAGGAGCGGCAATTTCTTGCTTTTAAGAAAGAAGTCCATGGGTGTGCAGATCGGACCGGCCAGACCGCACCGTTGGTTCGCAGGTGCGGCCATACGGTTTGCCACAAAGATTTCATGGTACTCGAAGGTAAGAGGCCGTGCGATGTTGATCCCTGCATCCAACAGTGCGATGGGACATCCGTGTGCGGTTGTATTCAGGGCACCGACGCGGGTGAGGAGGATCTCGGCGTTGCTGGTGAGAGATCGACCTGGTTCAAAGAGCAGGGCCGGGGGATCGATCCTGAAACGAAGGCATAAAGCCTGAAACGTGGCGACCAGGTCATCGATGATCCGGCTGACCGGCTTGATTTCCTCCACGCAGGGGGGACGGTAGGGTTTATAGAAAAAAGTATTCAGCTTGCTCTCGCGGTTTTCAAGCGCGCGCACCGTGGGTACGCCAAAACCGCCGCCCAGATCGAGATAGCGAAGATGGAGCCCCAGGTCTGATTGGATGGCCTGCAAGAGTTCAAAGACATGGGCCAAGGCGCTCTGGTAAAGGTGGGCGTTCTGCAGGTTGGTGCCGAGATGAAAATGAATCGCCTGGGGATCGATATGGGGGCAGCCCGCCATTTTGCGAAAGGCCGCCAGTGCCTCGCCGTTTTCAAGTTTAAGGCCGAACTGGGCGCCCCAGCCGACGCCCGGGCTGACGCGCACGCCGACGCACGCCGTTTTTCCGCTCCCGGCTGCGAGCCGTTCGATGTGGTCGATTTCCGACAGGGAATTGATGTTGATCAATTTAATGCCGTGATCGATTGCGGTCTGGAGCCCCTCCACGGACTTGTTCGGTCCGTTATAGATAATCCGATCCGGCGGAACGCCGAGTTTCAACGCGAGCCAGAGCTCATAGGGTGAGATCACCTCGGCGCCGGCACCACAATCATGAAGAACGCGCAGGATGGCCGGCACCGGATTGGTCTTGTAGGAATAATAGATACCCTGCTCGATGCCATGGGCGGTCAACGCGCCGTGAAAAGCCTGAAAATTTTTTCTGATTTTTTTCTCATCCACCACAAAGAGCGGCGTGCCGTGATCCGCCGCCAGCCGGGTGCAGTCGCAGCCACCCATGATAAGGTGGTGGTGGTGGTCGACGGCGGCCTCCCACAGGGAAAGGTCCAGCCCCTTCTGATCTCTCGCAGATCGTTCGATCTGCGATTGAAGGAGACGATAGATGGTTCGCTTGACCGAGGATGTGATGTTTAATTTCCCCATACTCTTTCTCTTTTGAGTGTGGTCTGATGGGATGGGTTCGGATTCGATACGTTCACCCCTTTTTCTGCAACCAGCCGTTCGTGCAGCCGATGCGTATGCGATCGGCGAAAGGCGCCGGCACCCTTCTCGCACCTGGCGCCAGCGGATAGATGATCAAGGCTGCCATGCCCTCCATATAATATTTCGTCTTCATCTCTTCGAACTCGTGATCAGAGAGCTGTTGACCTTCATCTATGAACAGTGCGCCGTAGTATTTCCCCTTTTCGACGTAGAGGAACGGATTATTCTTTAAAAAGGCCCTGGCGCCTGCCGAGGCCTGGGCCACCTTGAGCCGGAAGCCGATGGGATAGCTTTCAGCCAGACAAGCTCCGCGCTGTTTTTTGTAGAGAAGCACGCCGTCATTCAAAAAAGCTCGGGACCACCCGACGGCTGCCCTTGAATAGCCATCTGATCCTAAGCTTAAAAGGCCGAAATAGTAGATCGCACCCATCGCGCCTGCTCTGATATGAGCGTAATCGCCATCCTTAACCCCCATGTAGAGCAAGTGCGGGCGCCGGCCCTCAAACTGGATCAGGCAGCCGGCGATCGCTTGACCCTTCTGCAGGATGAACAGTATTTTTTGATTCTGTTGTTGTTTCTTCAGCCTTTCATAGCTTGCGATGACAGCGCCCTCGCCGTGGTTCTTTCTGGTATAGGGAACATACATGGTATGATAAAAGAGATCAAATTCCTCAGGGTCTGTCGAGAGGCGGCAGCTGAGATGGTTTCGTGCGATTTTTTTCTTTTCAAAATTAAAACTATACCGGTCCAGCGGCAGGATGGTTGGCGCGGAGAGATCGATCTCCCCCATCAGCCAGCTGGGAATGAAAAAAGAGTCGGTCCGTTCCAGTCGGGAGTAAAGCCAACCCGGAGTCTCGACCAATTCCAGGCTGCAGCCATGCTCCAAGGCCGATTTCCTAACGCTCCGGTTCCATCGCCATTTTTTGCCGAGATAGACTTCGCTGCACTGGTCGGCGAAGACGATCTTGCGCAAATACGCCTTGTTCTCTGGATAGGCGTTATGGCCTGCATAGAGCAGACGGAGTGGGTTGCCGCTCGAGGCCTCTTCGCCGGAAAGCATCCAAAAGTCGAGCTTGAGCGCTCTCACCGTTCCAGTCAGCCGTTCAACCAGTTTATCGATAGACCGAGTCCCATCACTCTGTTGCCGAGACTTTATTATTTCCTCGCTTGGCGATAAAGCCTGGTCGCGTTTGTCCATAATAATCGATTCTTGATCTGTCATCATATCGGGGGTTACGGAAATGTTTACATGGCCAGAGTTCTGCTATGTCCGGACTTGCCCCCTTTATGCCAGATCGAAAAAGGCCGGCGCAGCAAACGGTGGACGCTGATTGCGCCGGTCTTTTCAAAGTCATACAGATGAACGGCTGCGCTGAGCATGTTGGTGTTATGCGCTTTTACCACGGTCTCCTGACGGAGATATCCCGCCTCTCTGGCGGTTGCCAGTGAGGCGGCCAGCAGCGACATGCCGCCGCCCTTGCCGTGAAATTCGGCATATTCCCAGAGCTCTCCGCCGTCACCGGTGTCCGGCGGCCAGCGGCACGGCAGCCTGGTAGAGG
>CAZMVY010000248.1:0-1946 GCA_964569765.1 uncultured Planctomycetales bacterium | reverse complement strand
AATAGGGGCGCCGGTATCCCTGAACAAAGAGCCAATCCACACCGACCATCTGTTCCTGGCGCCATGCCGCCAGACAGACAGAACCGGACTCGATGCGGGTGCAGCTGCTAAAAGTGTGTTTTTTTTGCGGCATCCGGCTGCGCCGGTGAGGCCTGCAGGGCATCCGCTCCTGCGAAGAGTGACAGACAAATGGTTATGACTATCCCATCCCTCAAACGGCCAGGGAAAGCTGACCACGGTCCACCCACATCTCATCCGGCTGTTGGACCTGAAATCGTTTTTCAATGGCAGTGGCGAATTCGCTCAAGGCCAGCGAGTCCAGCCCTAAGCCCAGTTCGCCCAGGGGTCCGTCAGAGCCGACGGTTCGGCAGCTGCCGCTGAGGGCTGGCCGGCGCAAGGTCTCCAGCACCAGGTCTTCGATTTCTGTTTTGTCCCTGTGCATTCAGTTCATTCGTTGGGTGGCCGGGTCATGCCGGCTGATCGGGCGGGTGATCCAGTGGCAGACGCTGAATCAGCAGAGGAAGCTTGCCCCGGCCTGTTCGTTCAATGGTTTCAGTATATTCGATGGTCACCTCTACCAAGCCGGCGAATTTTTCCCGTAGTTCCTGCTGAATGGCCGCAAAATCGTGATCAGAATATCCACTTTTCCGCACAATGCGCAGCAAGGCCTGGCCCTGCGTCTGTTGCATAAATTGAAACTGCTCCACCTGCGCGGTCGCATGGGGAATATCCACCACTGTGATTGAAATCAATTCGCCGTTCCGGCCGACAAGGAAATTTCTATCGCGTCCGCCGTGCAAGTGCAGCAGCGGCAGGTTTCGGCCGCAGGCGCACGGCGTCGTGGAGAGAATGCCCACATCGCCCGTTCGATATCTGATCAACGGCATGGCGAAATTGTCCAACCGCGTGCTGACGATCTCGCCTTCGACGCCGATGACCGGTTTGTCCTCCCGGAGGGTTTCGACGATGCAATAATCAGTGAATACATGCAGTCCAGCATGGCGCTCACACTCTGCCGCTGCGATCACCCGCTCCTCCATGCCGTACCAGTCAAAGATTTTGCAGCTAAAATAGTTTTCGATCAACGCTCTTTGCCAGGGATACAAGACCTCTGATTGAGTGAACACGGCGCGGATCGACGACGGCGAAGGTATTTTCTCAGCTTGGAGAAAACGAGTTAACGCTTCCAGGGCCGAAGGGTAACCATGCAGAAATAATGGCTTGTGCTTCTGCAGCGCACGAGCATACGGATGGATGGCCGTGCGGCTGAGATCGTAGGCCGAGAGAATCAGCAATCGTTTGACCGGATCATAAACCGTTAGACGACGTTCCCCGTTTCTTTTGGCAGGAATACGATACGCGCTCAGCGTGGCACGTCGAACATAGGGCGTGCAGCCGCCCC
Organism: uncultured Planctomycetales bacterium; assembly: GCA_964569765.1. Classification (GTDB taxonomy): domain Bacteria; phylum Planctomycetota; class Phycisphaerae; order UBA1845; family PWPN01; genus CAZMVY01. The sequence goes on along the minus strand of CAZMVY010000248.1, from coordinate 544 downwards.
AGCGGAAATGACGCCACCGATAGGCATCGCCGTCCAGATAGGCTTCGTGTCTGCGCTCTGAGTAAAATCGAAGCGGCCTTCCCGATGTCCCGCTGGTCGACAGCAGCACCCGATCCTTTGGGGGAACATTTACCGCGATCAGGTCGGAGAAATGGATGCGCACATCCTCTTTGCTCAGCGGAGGAATGCGTTGAAGATCCTCAACGCTGCGAATGGCGGCTGGATCAATGCCATGGCGGTCGAACAGGAGGCGGTAATACGGGACCTGGCGATAAGCGTGGTCCATAAGATAGCGCAGCTGCTCGTTCTGGTTCGCGGTAAAAAGTGCCGCCGTCCATTTCTCGCGCTCCTCGGCCTGACGGCATTTCTGCAGAAAGGATCCGCCATAGCGCAGCCGGGTCGGCAAACATCCATAGATCCATTTCAAACCCTGTTTTACTTCATAGGGCAGCCACGCCATCATAGCCCCGTACTCTCTCCTGCTGATTCCACGAACTATTCCCCGCAGCCTGGTTCAAGCGTGTCCTATGGAAAACAACCTCTT
>CAZMVY010000247.1:2232-5779 GCA_964569765.1 uncultured Planctomycetales bacterium | reverse complement strand
GGTTTGTCGACCATGTCGAGAAACACCCGCTCGCCAACGAGTTTCTGCGCGGTGGTCAATACCCCGTGGATCGTGGCGCGGCCGGTGGTATCCCAGAAGAACGGCGGAACGATGGCATAGTCCGGCGGCAGTTCGGCCCGCATCTGGCGCACCTGCCGCAGGAACAGGTCGATGGGCCAGGCGCTCGCCCAATCGATCCGCCAAAGTGGGGTCAGGTCGGTGATTCCGGCCAGCGGCGCCGACGTGATGTCCGCATCCTTGTCACCATAGAAGACGAACTTCGCCCCGACGGCCGCGCCAAGAATAAGGTTCGGCTGAATGGCCCCGACAAGTGCGACGGGACGGCGGCGCCCCTCGACCTGCACAAGGCAGCTCTCAAAGCAGTAAACCGGGTCATTCGGGAAGCGGCGCGCGACAAGGCGGGCAGCGGCTTGCTCGCGATCAAGGCGGCAGCGCGGGTCCATGAAGAAGGACTCATCGAACACCAGGTCTCCGTGCTCGTGGAGCCACGCGAAGCCCACAGTGCCAAGCAGCGAGATTGGGCCGGGGCTCCGGTAGTGCATCGATTCACCTGCAAGGGCTCCACCAACCAGAGACCTGCGTCCTCCCGCCCGGCTTTCGAAACGTGCTGCCCATACCGGGCACGGCTGCGCGGCTCGGGCCATGCCCCGACTATTGGAACGCACCGGAATCCGCCCCGTCAACATCGGCCGTCCCGCCGCAAAGGGTTGGGGCCCCGGTCGTGCGGCGAGTTACCGCCATGCACCGGCGCGTAGTGCTCGCCCTGACGCAGAGAGCACTCGCCGCTTGCAAGAAAACCGTGCGCGTCCTAAGCTACGGCATTTCAACGCTGCGGGCGGGCGTGTCCCGACCCCCCCGGGGCAAGATGCGAACGCAATCCTCACCCCGTCCCTCTCCCGCGACGGGAGAGGGGGAGAGGCGGCATGAGTCCGGATCTCGAAACACAGTTGCGCGACATACAGGCCGAAGCCGAGCGGGCCTTGGCCGCAGCACGGACGCTCGATGAACTCAAGCAGGCCGAGGCGAACGTGATCGGCAAGAAGAGCACGCTGGCCGCGCTGCTGGGACGAATCCGCGAGTTCCCGCCGGAACAGCGCGGAATCGCGGGCAAACGACTCAATGAGCTCAAGAAGAAGCTGACGGATCGGGTAGAACTTCGCCGCGGCGAGCTGGAGCGATCCGCCGTCGCCGCGGACGTCCGGCAGGCGCAAACGTACGACCCGACGCTGCCGGCGCCGGTGACCGCCCGCGGCAGCGTCCACCCGGTGACGTGCGTGCAGTGGGAAGTCGAGGATGTCTTCGAGCGCCTCGGCTTCTCCGTCGTGGCCGGGCCGGAGATGGAGACGGAGTACTACAACTTCGAGGCACTCAACATCCCGGCGATGCATCCGGCCCGCGACATGCAGGACACGTTCTGGCTGACGAACGGCATGCTGCTCCGCACGCACACCTCGCCCTGCCAGGTGCGGGCGATGGAGCGGTTCGGCCCGCCGCTGCGGGTCATCGCACCCGGGCGGTGCTTCCGCTACGAGACGATCGATGCCTCGCACGAGAACACATTCTTCCAGCTCGAAGGGCTGATGATCGACCGGAACATCTCGATCGCGAACCTGATCGGGATCATGAAGCTCCTGCTCCGCGAGATCCTCCAGTGCGAGGTGACGATCCGGCTGCGCCCCGGCTACTTTCCGTTCGTGGAGCCCGGCTTCGAGCTGGACATGCGGTGCACGATCTGCGGCGGCGCCGGCTGCGCGACGTGCAAGCAGAGCGGCTGGGTCGAGGTGCTTCCCTGCGGCATGGTGCATCCGAACGTACTGCGCGCCGGCCGGATCGACCCGCACGAGTACACGGGCTTCGCGTTCGGCCTGGGCCTGACACGGCTGGCAATGATGAAATACGGCGTGAGCGACATCCGGATCCTGAACAGCGGTGACCTGCGGGCGCTCGTGTACCCGGAGAAGCTGAGCGGGCCGGCGATCACGGAAACCTGATGGATTATGAACGATGAGTGACGAACGGCCGGCACGATATCCCTCGGCACTGCAGATACGTCACTCGGCGTTCAGCATTCTGCGTTCTCTCCCATGTACGTATCGCTGAATTGGTTGCGTGATTTCGTGGACCTGCCCGCCGACCTGGACTGCCATGCGCTCGCCGAGCGGTTCACCATGACCACGGCCGAGGTCGAGGGCGTCGAACGGATCAAGGTGGAAGCGAGCGGGTTGGTGGCGGCGGAGATCGTCGAGATCGCCCCCCTGCCGGGGCCGCGGAACCTCTCCGCGGGCACGGTCGACGTCGGCGGGACGCGGCTGGCGACAGTGACGGCTGCGCCCGAGTTGCATGGGGGCGACAAGGTCGTCTATGCCCCGCCGGGGGCGACGCTGCCGGGCATCGGCAAGGTCGGCAAGGCCCAAGTGGGCGGGCGAGAGAGCGCCGGCATGATCGTCGCCGGTGAGATGATCGGTCTGACGCAGCTTACACAGAAGGCCGTCAAGCTACCGCCATACACGAAAGCCGGCGAGGCGATCCCCATCGCCGGCGTGCTCGACGACTGGATCATCGAGATCGACAACAAATCGATCACGCACCGGCCGGACCTCTGGGGCCACTACGGCATCGCCCGCGAGCTGGCCGCCATGTTCCGCAGGACGCTCCGGCCGTACCCCGTCGTGCCCCTTGAGGAACTGAACGATCCGACGCTGCCGCAGATCCCCATTGTGATCGACGATCCGGCAAAATGCCCTCGCTATACAGGGCTGATGATGACGGGAGTGCGACCGCAGCCGGCGCCGCTGTGGATGCAGGCACGGCTCTCGCACGTTGGCGTGCGGCCGATCGACCTGCTCGTCGACCTGACGAACTACATCATGATGGACCTCGGCCAGCCGATGCACGCCTTCGACGCGGAAACGGTGGATCGCATCGAGGTAGCCGTGGCCAGGGAAGGCGAGAAGTTCGTCACGCTCGACGGCACGGAGCGGACGATGCCGGCCGGCGCGCTGATGATCCAGTGCCGGCGGCAATCGGTGGCGCTTGCTGGGATCATGGGCGGCGCGAACACCGAGGTGACGCCGAAGACGACGCGTCTGCTGCTGGAGGCCGCCAACTTCGAGCCCGCGACGATTCGACGCTGCGCCACGGCGCTCGGCCACCGCACGGAGGCCAGCGCGCGGTTCGAGAAATCGCTCGACCCGGCGAACACCGTCCTGAGCATCCAGCGGTTCGTCTACCTCGCGAGGCCGGAACTGCCGGCGCTCCGGCTCGCCAGCCGGCTCTCCGACGCCTACCCGCAACCGGCCAGGCCGATCCGGGTGACACTCGATGTGGGCTTCCTCCAGCGGTTCATGGGGCGACCGGTGAGCGCGGAAGAAGCGATGCGAATCCTGAAGTCCCTGGAGTTCGGCGTGACGCTGCTGGACGGCAGGATCGTGGCCGACGTGCCGAGTTTCCGCGCGACGAAGGACATCTCGATCGAGGCGGACCTGATCGAGGAGATCGCCCGCTGCGTCGGTTATGACAACATCGA
>CAZMVY010000247.1:1444-2222 GCA_964569765.1 uncultured Planctomycetales bacterium | reverse complement strand
ACACTTCGAGCCGGATGCGATGCATCGCCTCGAACGGCGATCGCTGCAGCTTCTCTGCGGCGGGCTGGGCTACGCGGAGATCCACGACTACATCTGGTATGAACCGGCGTGGCTGCGGCGGCTCGGCTACGAGGCGGGCGAGTGCGTGACGATCCGCAATCCGGCCTCGGCCGGCGGCGAGCCCGCGCCGCACCTGCGGCAGACACTGGCACCGGGTTTGCTGCGTGCCGTCGAGCTGAATCGCCACCATTACGAGCGGTTCGACCTGGTCGAGATCGGCAGCACGTTTTTCCCGGAGGCCGCCGGCGGGCGCGAGGCGCGTCACCTTGCGCTGGCGCGGGTGGTGCCGGGCCGAAAGGCCGCGCAGGAAGACACCGCGGGCGCAACGCTGAAACGCGACGTGCTCACCTGGGCAATGCAGGTCGTCGAGGCGACGGTCGACTTCGGCCCGCCGCCATCGGACCGGCCCGCGCCGTGGCAACACGAAGTGAAAACGTCGAGCGTGTTGCTGGGCGGCCAACCCATCGGCTACGTCACCGTGGTGCCGCTGGCCTGCCGACGGGCGATGGACGAACATCTCGCGGCGTGGTCGATTGCGCTCGCGGAGATTGATCTGTCGAAGGTCGCCGGCGTCAGAGCCGCTGCACGGCCGTTGCCGAAGGTGCCGACGCACCCGCAGACGGATGTGGATTTCTCCGTGCTCGCCGACGCGGGCCGGCGATACGCCGACCTCGCCGCTGAGCTTTCGCAGTTCCGCCATCCGCTGCTCCGGCGGCTG
>CAZMVY010000247.1:0-1434 GCA_964569765.1 uncultured Planctomycetales bacterium | reverse complement strand
CGGCATGGTAGTGGGTATAGAACACCGCATCGATGCGCTTGATACCGGCGCGGATGGCCTGCGAGCTGAATTCGGGACCGGTATCGATGACTACCGATAAATCACCGCTATGGTTCCCAGCGGAGGAGCGCATCCGCTGGTCCGGCGGCTGTGTTTCGTGGACAGCTACGAAGGCGGATCGGTGGCCGCGGGCAAGCGGAGCTTCACATTCCGAGCGCGCGTGGGGCATGCGGACCGGACGCTCGCCGAAGCGGACCTGCACGAGTTCCGCAAGGCCTTCCTCGCCTTTCTCGGCCAGCACGCCCTGGAGATACGCGGATGAACGCAGGAAAACGGGAAAACCGGGGAGCAGAAAGTGCCCGACGCGGCTGCCTTTTCTGCTCTCTCGCCTTCTCGCTCTGTACGTTTCCGCTGTGCGGCTGTGCTGTGCTGAATCCCGGGTACGCGCCGGGCGAAACCCTGACGTTCCGCGAGCCGGACACGGGGCGCGGATACCGCCTCTATGTGCCGTCCACGTACTCGGCGAACCGGGCGTGGCCGCTGGTCGTCGCCTGTCACGGGGCATGGCCGCTCGATGGGGCCGGAAGCCAGATTGACGAGTGGAAGGCACTTGCGGAGGAGAAAGGGTTTCTGGTGGCCGCACCGGAACTGCTCAGCTCCGCCGGTGGCTCTTCGAGAGACCCATCCGCGCGGATCACGAGGCAACGGCAGGACGAGGAAGCCATCCTGCGAATCGTCGCCCACATCCGCGGCGCGCGGAATGTGGATACCAACAGCGTCTTTCTGTACGGGTGGCTCGGCGGGGCTTACCCGGCCCTCTTTGCAGGGTTGAAGAACCCCGATGTCTTCCGCGCCGTCTCTCTTCGACAACCGAGCTTCAACGCCGCATGTTTCGCGCCATGCCTGCCCTACCTGGACCGCCAGCAACCCGTGCAGGTCATCTACGGCTTCAGCGACATCAGCGACTTCACCCGGCCGCACGGCCTCGCCTGCGTGGAATGGCTTCGACAAAACCGCATGAATGTCTTCGAAGAGGAGACGCCATCCGCCCATCAGCGCGAACCGCAGGCCGTCTACGGGTTTATCTACCGGGTCGTGCGGTCCATGCCGTGGATCCGCGTCACGGTCACGGAGGCAGACGTCGCCCGGCCCCTGGCGGTACGATTCACCTTGCAGTCGTCGGTTCCGATCGATCTGTATCTGTGGGAGTTCGGCGACGGGCAACAGAGCAGGGTCGTCTCGCCCGAACACACGTATGCAACACCCGGCACATACACGATCCGCGTGACCGTCACCTCGGGAAAGAACTCGTATACGCGGACTCTGGAGATCCGCGTGCCGCGAACCCGACTGGGAACCTCGCAGCCTGAGGGGCACTGACGCCCGCCTGCAACCCCGCCACCCTGGAGCACCAAGCGCTCACGACGTCCTGAA
>CAZMVY010000246.1:0-5858 GCA_964569765.1 uncultured Planctomycetales bacterium | reverse complement strand
GGATGCGCAGGCTCTGCCGATCAACCCGTTGCTGAAGGGGTGCTCACGGATCCTGATTTCGCCGAAGGGCAGGGGATTGCCGAAGCGTGCGGCCGATGCCACGGGTGTGATGCTTTCCTCCACTTCGCCAAAAATACCGATCCAGGCCAGCCGAAACTCGCCGTACTCGACCGCCACCTGACAGATCTTTTCGAAGAGATCTACGCGCTTCTTTTCGCGCACGATGGTCTGGTTGACCTGACTCAGCGTGGCGTACAGACGGCCAAAATTACGGTAGCGGATCTCGGATTGCTTGAGATCGGTGATGTCGATGTTGATGCCGGTCATGCGCACGGTCCGCCCGGTTTCGTCGCGCACGATCTTTCCGTAAGATTTGATGTGGCGCACGCCGCCTTGCGGCAGCAGGATGCGGAACTCCGTATCGTAGGTGGAGGCGCCGCGCAACGCTTCGAGGAACTCGGCTTCGCGCGACTCCTCCCGCAGCTCGATGCCCTTGTGGAGTGCGGCCTCTCCGTCACCGCCGCGGCCCCCGAGGGGCCGCACTCCACGGCATCGCGTCCGCGCGGCGGACCCTGCGAGACGCCGAGGCCGGCGCCGATCCCCGATTCGCTCTTTGCCGCCATCGAGCCGACGGAGACGCCGACGCCGGTGAAACGGGGAGGGGACGAAGCCGCTCGCTATGAGCTGATCGACACGCCGGAGCGGTTCGAGGACTTCCTCAAGCAGTTGCGGCAACAGGGGCGTTTCGCCTTCGACACGGAGACGACGAGCGTTGATGCCATGAACGCCGAACTCGTCGGGATGAGTTTCTGCTGGAAGGCGGGCGAGGCGTACTACCTCGCCTTTCGCGGCATCGGCGAGCATCTGCTGGATTGCGGCCGGACGCTTGAGCGGCTGCGCCCGATCCTGGAGGACGAGAAGATCCGCAAGGTCGGCCAGAACGCGAAGTACGACATTACGGTGGTCAACCGGCACGGCGTGCCGGTCCGCGGCGTCGATTTCGACACGATGATCGCGAGCTTTGTGCTGGATTCCACGCGCCGCTCGCACGGCATCGACGCCCTCTCGATGGAGCTGTTCGGCCACCGCAAAATCGCGACGTCCGAGCTGCTTGGCACGGGGCGGAACCCGCTGCGCATGGACCAGGTCGAGACCCGCCGCGTATCGGAATACGCCTGCGAGGACGCCGACTTCGCCTGGCGGCTCTACGAGGCGTTTGCCCCGCAACTCGCCGCAAGCGGCCTCGACGAGCTCTTCCGCGAGACGGAAATGCCGCTCGTCGAGGTCCTCGCCGAAATGGAGCAGAACGGCGTCGCGCTCGACACGGGCGTCCTCGCGGAGATGCGCGACCGCCTGGCGGCGCGCCTGCAGGAGCTGACGGAGAGGATCCATGCGGCCGTCGGCCATCCGTTCAACATCGACTCCACGAAGCAGCTTGCCGATGTCCTTTTCGACGAGCTTGGCCTGCGGATCGTCAAGCGCACCAGGACCGCCCGCAGCACGGATGCCGAGACGCTCGAGACGCTCGCCTACGAAACCGGCCACGAGGTGCCGAAGCTGCTGCTCGAATACCGCGAGCTGATCAAGCTGAAGAACACGTACGTGGATACGCTGCCGGCAATGGTGAATCCGAAGACCGGGCGGGTACACGCGAGCTTCAACCAGATCGGCGCGGTCACCGGCCGGCTGTCCTCGAGCGATCCCAACCTCCAGAATATCCCGATTCGCACGGAGATGGGCCGGCAGATCCGCAAGGCATTCGTCCCGGGCGACAGAGACCATGTGCTGCTGACGGCCGACTACTCCCAGATCGAGCTGCGCGTGATGGCGCACTTCTGCAAGGATGAAGCGCTCGTCCGGGCGTTCGCCGAGGGACAGGATATCCACGCCTTCGTCGCTTCGCAGGTCTTCGACGTGCCGCCGTCCGAGGTGACGAAGGAGCAGCGCAGCCGCGCCAAGCCGGTGAACTCCGGCATCATTTACGGCCAGGGGCCGCTGGGCCTCGCGCGCCAGACGGGCATCTCCGTGCCCGAGGCGAAGCGGTTCATCGAGCGGTATTTCCTGCGCTATCCCGGCATCCGCCGCTTCATCGACCGCTGCATCGCGCAGGCCAGGGCCGAGGGCTGCGTTCGCACGATCCTGGGCCGCCGGCGCAGGATCGACGACATCCTCTCGCAGAACCGCGCGAAGGCGGCCGCCGCCGAGCGCCTTGCCGTCAACACGGTCATCCAGGGCTCCGCGGCCGATCTGATCAAGCGGGCGATGATCCGCATCCATCGCCGCATCCACCAGGAGAATCGCCCAAGCCGGATGCTCATCCAGGTGCATGATGAACTGGTCTTCGAGGTTCCCCGCCGGGCCGTCGAGGCCGAGGCGGAGATGATCCGCCACGAGATGATGCACGCCCTGCCCCTCGACGTGCCTCTACAGGTGGATGTCAACTGGGGTGATAATTGGCTCGAGGGGAAGTGAGTGGACGGCGGATTTCAAGATTGCAGACGGCGGGCGCGGAGCGCGAACCTCTCCGAAAGGGCCGAAAGCGTCTGCGACGGCTTCGGTCGCGCCTCGTCCGTCCATCGCTGTGGTGGAACGCACGAGCGGATTGACCGGCCCACGGGCGAAGCAACGGACCAACGGACCGACGGATGACAGCATGAAGGCCGAAATCGTCTACTTCTACGCGTACGATGTTGCCGGCGAGTTGCTCACCGAGCAGATGACGGAGCTGTTCGGCCGACCGCTGAGGCCGCTGGTGGTCGAGCCCCACAAGCGGGCCCCGGCGGGGCTGTTCTTTACCCGCCCGCTGACGGTGGAGCTGGACCCCCTGGAGGGCCGATCCGGTTCCCAGCCAATCTCGATCCGGCTGGCGGTGCGGCTGTTCTCCGTCGGGGCGATGTCCGTAATGGCGAGGGCGACGGTGGAGTTCAGCGCCCTGGAGGACCTGCTGGCCTACCACACGCTGCGATTCAACGACCACACGCTGGATGCGGAGCTGCAGGCCATCGCGACCCGCGTGCTCGCGGCCATCCGGCCGTATTCGGTCAAGCCGGCGACGGGGCTGGTCGAGCCGGAAACGTACACCGTCTTCTGCCTGAGCCCCCCGGCGGACGAGCCGAACGTCGTGGCGCACTGGTTCGACCGGGAACGCCGCCGGATCGCAGCCCTCCTTACGCAGGAACCGGATCCGTCGCGGCTGAGCGAGCAGGAGGTCCGCGAGTCCACGCAATACCATTTCAGCTATTATTCGGCCGACCTCGTCGTGGTGGACTGGGATGCGGCGCTGATCGTGGACGACCCGCGGGCGTACGGCGAACTCCTCAACGTGTTCGAGCTGGCGAACCTGCAGCAGGAGGAACTGACCGAATACGACCGGCTGCTGGATGTGGCACTGCAGCACCTGTACGACGACCTTCTTCCGACCGGGCCCCGGCCGTCGCGAAGGCGCGGAAAGATCCAGCGGAGCCTCCGCGAGATCCGGGTGGACCTCGCGCGACTCAGCGATGAGCTGAGCAATACGACCAAGTTCTTCGGCGACTGGCACGTGGCACGGATTTACGAGGGCGTGGCGAAACGTTTTCACCTGGACGACTGGGCGAACAGTGTCGGCCAGAAGCTCCGCACGCTCGAATCCATGTACAACCTGCTCCAGCAGGAACGGAACAACCGCCTGATGCTGGTGCTGGAGAGCGCCATCGTCGCCCTGTTTCTGCTGGATCTGGTCGTCCTGATGTGGCCGCTGGTCGCACACGGGCACTGACCGTGCGGCGACGCACGCCGCGTCCGCCTCGCCCGGCGCCTCCGCAGCACGGCGAGCGGGTCGCGCGGATCAGCCTACGGCCACCATCGAGTTCTCCGTGCCGTAAGGGTTGGGCACGCGCCCCTCCCCGTCGGGGTCGACAAACCACCGCCCATCCACGAAGAACTTGTATTCGTACCGCCCCGGCGGGAGCGTCTCCCTCCGACGAAACGTGCCGTCGCGCTGCCGCCTCATCCTGCCTCTTGCCGGGTCCCATCCGTTGAACGAACCGACGACCGCCACCGTCCTGGCCCCCTGCCCGGGGCTGAAGACGAACGTGACGGTGGACCGGCCTTTCCTGATGATCATGGTGTCATCTCCCGCCTCCGGGCGGCGATTCCCATCCGGGCGATCCGCTCCCCTCGAATCTCGGCCGAACGGTTCCGCCCTGAAAGGCCCCAAGCCCGCCGCGCCAGTCGTGGAATTGCGGCGCAACGGCGGTATAATCACCGGTAGCCGGGCACGCAGGGATACCCGGCCGCGGCTGCCTTATCATGCGGCGGCTTATTATAGTCCCTATCAAGGGAAGGCAAACACATGCTCACTCTTACCTTCCTCGGCGTTGGATCGGCCTTTGCCAAGCGCAACTTCCAGTCGAACGTCCTGCTTGAGGCCTGGTCGCGCGGCCCCGGGCATCAGGCCCAGCCGGAGGACACGCTCCTCGTGGACTTCGGCGGGACCGGACCGCTGGCCCTCCATCAGCTCAAGGAGCGGCCCGGCTTCGAATACCTCGCCGTCAACGGCGCGATCCATTATCCGGCCATCCGCCGGATCTTCGTAACGCATCAGCACTCCGACCACATCGGCGGGCTCGAGGAACTGGCCCTCATGAACATGTTCTTCTGGTCCGATCCCGAGAGCGGCAAGCCGTTCAAGCCGCAGATCATCAGCTCGATCAACATCCTGAATAACCTCTGGGACCAGTCGCTCAAGGGCGGCCTGAACACCTTGCAGGGGCGCTACGCGCTGCTTCAGGACTACTTCTTCATACTGGCGCTGCTGCCAAACGACCCGGCGAAGGGCCATTTCACGCTGCTCAAACGCTACCGCGTCCGCCCGTTCCCGACCGATCATGTACAGATCGAGCGCAAGTACGACTGGCCGTCATACGGGCTTCTCTTCGAGGACGAAATCAGCGGGGAGTCCGCCTTCTTCTCCGGTGACACCCGTTTCGACTGGCCTGCGTATGCAACCATGATGCAGCGGGCGCGGATCTGCTTTCACGACGTGCAACTCACTCAGTATGCCACCAACGTCCACGCACTGATCAGCGAGCTGCGGACAATGCCCGCGGAGGTCCGGCGAAAGACGTGGCTCTACCACTACGGCGACGAGTGGGACAGCGGCCCGTACGACAGCGTCTCCGGCGAGTTCGCCGGCTTCGCCTCCCCGCAGGAGCGCATCGTCCTGCTGCCGTAGCCCTCTTCGGCGACCTGTACGCCTCACCGGCAATTCGCGGGAGCCTGCGCCCCTATCGCACGCATGCCGGCGCCCGGTTCGGACCGGTGAAACACCCCTGGTAGTGCAGAGAATCCGCCACATGGTCATGGATCGCTCGAATCCGGCCACGGGTTATCACTCAAGAAACCAACCGCTTTGAGGGAGGCATCGGTCGGTTCGTGCCTTCCCCGTCGGCTGTTTCAACGTGTCATTGCGGCGAGCCTGCGTACGGACGGCGCGGCTTTCCGGCGGCGAGTCGAGACAGTCAGCAATCGGTGGGGGAACGATCCTGCCTATCGCGCGCGGCGACGCTTTGATCGTCGAAGAGACGAGCGGGCCTTCCTGCGGCCGGTGGTGCGCTTCGCCCATTCGCATGGCGTGTTCTTGCTCACCACCTCCTTCAGCTTTCGACACCAGACCCCGGCCATCGTCCGACAGATTCCGGCCGTCTCGGCCGGCGGGAACCCGGCGTATAGACAGTCAAAACCGCAGAACTGGGGTGTCGTCGCCATGAACTTCGCTCACAACGTTGCGAATACCCGAATGATTATACCTCGCGCCGCACCACGCGGTCATCGCGAACACTGCCTCAGGACGGCCACCGGTCCCCGGCCGCCCCCGA
>CAZMVY010000245.1:0-5949 GCA_964569765.1 uncultured Planctomycetales bacterium | reverse complement strand
GGTTGACTACTGCCGCGGTCTTCCAGATAATTCACTGCAAAGGGGTAATACTGTGTGTCTACCGGCGGAGCATTGCCCCCGGTCGGAGGACCGCACCGGTCGCGGGGGCGAAATGCGGCAGACGGCCCTGTGGTCAGGGCGGTCGCCGCCTCCGCAAAGGCTGTGTCGCGGGTGCAAGACCCCCGGGATCCCCCTGAGGATGGTTCTTGGAGAATGCAGAGGTCGTGCATGAAAAGGTCTAACAGGCTGGCGACACGAACGGGGATCGCGATGCTTCTCGTCGCGACGGCGCTCTGCGTGGTGACGCCCTCGGCTTTCGCCGTCCGGCCGCTCGGCATCGACGTGTCCGCGTGGCAGGGCTACCGCACCCAGGCCAACTGGAACAGCGCCTACGCCGACGGCCGCGTCTTCGCCATGATTCGGATCACGCATTACTACGTGCCCGGCGTCGAGTCGGACTCCCACGGCGATCCGGACTGGTACTACACAAGCAACTTCGCCTTCGCCCGAAACGCCGGTTTCCTCTGCGGCGGATACCACTACGCCAGACCCACCGTGCGCACCCCCGCCGTAGAAGCCGAGTATTTCCTCAATTACGCACGACCCTACATCACCAGCGGCTACCTGCGCCCCGCCCTCGACATGGAAGGCGAAACCACTCCCGTGGTCGGTGCCAGCAGCCTGTCCGACTGGGCCAACCAGTGGCTGAATTACGTCCATCGCCAGACCGGCGTGAAGCCCCTCGTCTACTGTAACTACAACTGGGCCCACAACTACCTCACCCAGATTGACACCTCCTTCCCGCTCTGGTTCGCGCGATGGAGCTGCCCCGCAGATGTTCAGACGGACGTCCCGCGACTCGATAACGGTTCGATCGCCAGCACCTCGCCCTGGTCCACCTGGACGTTCTGGCAATACTGCGGCGGCCCGGTGGCGGGGTTCAGCGGCAACATCGATCTCGACGTGTTCAACGGAACCTACGAGCAATTGCGCAACCATGTTATCGGCACGGGCATCACCAACGTACAGGCGACGAATGTCACGGCCAGCACCGCCACGATCACCTGGACGACCGACGCCGTCTCCTCCTCGCAGGTCCAATACGGCCCGACGACCTCCTATGGCTCGCTCACACCGCTCGATCCCAACAACGTGACCAGCCATTCGGTCACCCTGTCCGGCCTGACGTTCAACACCCTCTACCATTACCGCGTCATCTCGGCGAACCCGAGCTGGCCGTCGGCAACGACCTCCGCCGACTTCACCTTCACCACAACGAACTGCTCGCTGCTGATCACCCAGCATCCGCAGGCGCAGAACCCGTGCTCCGGCACGACGGCCGTCTTCAGTGTCGCCGCCACTGGACCGGGCACGCTCACATATCAGTGGCAGAAGGATGGCGAGAACCTCGCCGACAACGGGCGCATCACCGGGTCTGCGACGCCCATGCTGAGCATCGCCGCCGTCACGAGCGCCGACGCCGGGAACTACCGCTGCGTCGTGACGGCCAGTTGCGGCAGCGCTCCGTCGAATCCGGCGGTCCTCTCGGTCCGGCCGCTCACGACAATCACGCAGTCGCCGCAGTCCCAGAGCGTCTGCCCGGGCGGCACGATCGCCTTCAGCGTTGCGGCGGCCGGCGACGGCACGCTCGCATACCAATGGCAGAAGTACAATGGCTCCGTCTGGAACAACCTGACCAGCGCCGGTCGGATCACCGGCGCCACCGCGGCGACAATGGTCCTCTCCGGCGTCCTCGCCGAAGATGTGGGAGACTATCGGTGCGTCGTGACGGGCGGCTGTGACAGCGCAGCCTCGAACCCGGTGACACTGTCCCTCAAGACCGCTACGACGGTCGGGGATCCGCCCCAGTCGCTGACCGTAGATGCCCGCAGTACCGCAATCTTCTCCGTGGACGCGACGGGTGAAGGCGCCGTCGCCTACCAGTGGCAGAAGGCCAACGGCTCCGCCTGGTACAACCTGAGCGACGGCGGTCGTATCGCCGGCGCTGCAACCGACACATTGGTCATCTCCAACGTCGCCAAGTCCGATGCCGGCGACTATCGCTGTATGGTCACGGCGGGGTGCGGAAGCGCCGCCTCCGCGACGACTACCCTGACCGTGAACGTCCCGCTGGCCATCGCGACGGACCTGGACGCCGACGGCGACGTGGACCTGAGCGATTTCAACTTCTTCCAGATGTGCTTCCGGGGACCCAACCAGCCGCGTCTGTACACCGAGTGCGACGGTGCCGACTTTGACCGCGATGCCGACGTGGACCTGACTGACTTCACCCTGTTCCAGAGTTGTTTCAACGGTCCGAACCGGCCGCCTAAATGCTGAACGCCGCGTTCTCGGCGATTCCCTTGCCGGACAGTGCGGTCGGCGCCGGCGGAAACTCGCGCACGCACGAAGCGTGCGCGAGGAAATTTTCCGCTTGCCCTCGCGCGCTGTGATCCGTTTCACACAGCGAGCAACCGACTATTGATTCCTGTATAAGTAATGTTATGCTGGCGTTCACAGTCGGATCGGCAGTTCGGTGGCATGTAGGAACGAGCGAAGCAGCGCCTGTTGGCTCTGCGCCCCGACAGCGGCCACGAAGACACCGGCCTCGAGCTCGTCGAGGTCGTGAGGGCAGAAGTTCGCGAGGGTACCGTACTTGAGGTGGCTCCAGCCGTACTCGTTGGGATGGAGTTCGGGAGCATCGGCGGGCGGCAACTCCAGCCGAAGGCGAGGTTGCCCGACGGCATAGGCCCGCACCCGGGCTCCGCGGTGAGCCCCGAGACGATGCCAGACATGTCGGCATCCGAATCGCAATTACATTACTTTTACAGAACTCAATAATTCAACCCTTTTTCCGGCCGCGCCGGTTTCTTGCCGAAGAGCCGCGAGACCAGCACGAAGAACAGAGGGATGAAGATCAGATCGATAAACGTGGCCGAAAGCATGCCGCCGGTGACGGCGGTGCCGATCGCGTTCATCGCGCCGGCCCCGGCGCCGGCGGCGACCGCCAGCGGCAGAGTACCGAAAAAGAACGCGAGGGACGTCATGATGACGGGACGGAAACGGATTCGGACCGCGGCGAGCGTGCCGGCCGTCAGCTCGACGCCATGCCGCATCTGTTCCTTGATGAACTGAATGATCAGAATCGCGTTCTTGGTCGAGAGGCCCAGGGTGGTGAGGAATCCGATCTGAAAGTAGACGTCGTTCGGGAGGCCGCGCGACCATGTCGCCAGCAGCGCGCCGAACACGCCCAGCGGAAGCATGAGCATGTTCACGAAGGGAATCGTCCAGCTCTCGTACAAAGCCGCCACGCAGAGAAAAATAACGAGAATGGAAAACGCATAGAGGATCGGGCCCTGCGCCGTCGCCATCCGCTCCTGGTAGGACAGGCCGGTCCATTCATAACCGACGCCCGCGGGCAGTTTCGATACGATCTCCTCCATCGCACGCATCGCCTCGCCGGAGCTTCGCCCCGGCGCGGGCTCACCCCAGATGCTCAGCGACGGGAAGCCGTTGTAGCGCTCCAGCCGGGGCGAACCGTACGTCCAGTGGGTGGAGGCGAAGGCGGAAAAGGGGACCATCTTGCCCGCCGTATTCCGCACGTAGAGCTTCTCCAGGTCGTTGGGCAGCATGCGATACGGCGCATCCGCCTGGACGAACACGCGTTTGACCCGCCCGCCCTGAATAAAGTCATTGACGTAGGCGCTGCCGAAGGCCGCCGAAATCGTGTTGTGGATCGCCGTGATCGGCAGGCCGAGGGCGCCGGCCTTCACCCAGTCCACGTCAACGCGGTACTCTGGTACATCTTCGAGGCCGTTGGGGCGGACCCGGACCAGTCTCGGATCCTGCGCGGCCATTCCGAGGAACTGGTTGCGGGCCGCCATGAGCTTTTCGTGGCCCAGCCCGCCCCGATCGAGCAACTGGAAGTCGACCCCGGTAGCGTTGCCGAGTTCGATCACCGAAGGCGGCGGGAACGCAAACACGATCGCGTTGCGGAACCGGGAAAACGCCCCCATCGCCCGTCCCGCGATGGCCTTCACCCTGAGGTCGGGCCGGTTGCGGAGTTTCCAGTCCTTGAGCTTGATGAACACCATGCCGTTGGTCTGTGCCCGTCCGGAGAACCCGACGCCGGAAACGGTAAGGCAGGAGTCCACCGCCTCCTTCTCGTTCTGCTGGAAGTATCGCTGGATGTCGTTGACCACGCCCTTGGTCTGTTCCAGGGTGGCGCCGGTCGGCAGCATGACTTGCGCCAGCAGAATGCCCTGGTCCTCATCCGGAAGATAGGAGGTCGGAAGTCGATGAAACAGGAAGCCGACGATCGAGACGATCAGGACATACACGACCAGGTAGCGCACCGCCCGGGAGAAGGAGCCGCCGACGACGCGGACATAAAGGTCTCGGATCCCGAAGAAGACGCGGTCAAACCACCGGAAGAACGGACGCAGGAAAAAGATCGCGTTGTCGGACGGTTCGTGACCCGCCGGCACCGGTCTGAGCAGCGACGCGCAGAGGACCGGCGTCAGAATCAGGGCAACGACCACTGACAGCAGCATGGATGCAATGATCGTAATGGAAAACTGGCGATAGATGATCCCGGTCGATCCGGCGAAAAACGCCATGGGGCCGAAGACCGCCGAGAGCACGAGCCCGATGCCGATCAGGGCGCTGGTGATCTGCTCCATGGACTTGGCCGTGGCCTCCTTCGGCGGAAGCCCTTCCTCGCTCATGATTCGTTCGACGTTCTCCACGACCACAATGGCGTCATCCACCAGAAGGCCGATCGCCAGCACCATGGCGAACATGGTCAGCATGTTGATGGAGAAGCCGAAGAGCGCCAGTGTCGCGAAGGTTCCCAGGAGTACGACGGGCACGGCGATGGTCGGGATCAGCGTGGCCCGGATGTTTCCCATGAAGAGCCACATGATCAGAAAGACCAGTCCGATCGCCTCGAAGAGCGTCTTGACCACCTCCTCGATGGCCACCACGGTGAAGGGGGTCGTATCATAGGGATAGACGACCTTCATGCCGGGCGGGAAGTAGCGGCTCATCTCCTCGAGCTTGCTCTTGACGGCCCTGGCCGTTTCCAGGGCATTCGCGCCCACGATCTGCCGGATGGCCATGGCGGCGGAGGGTTTTCCGTTGTAGAAGGCCTCGACATCGTAGAAGTCGGTGCCGAGCTCCGCTCGCGCAACGTCGCGGATGCGCACGACGGCACCGTCCGGGTTGATCCGTATCGGAATCGCCGAGAACTCTTCGGGGGTCTTGAGGAGGCTCTGGACGATGATGGAGGCATTCAGGCGCTGGCCCGGCACGGCGGGCGCGCCGCCCAACTGGCCGGCAGAGACCTCGACATTGTAGGCCCGCAGGGCCGCGACGATGTCTTCCACGGTGAGACTGTACGCGATGAGCTTATCCGGGTTGAGCCAGATGCGCATGGCGTACTGGGAGCCGAAGTTCTCCACCTCGCCCACACCCGGCACGCGGGCCAGCACCTTCTCCAGGTTGGACTGCGCATAATCGCGCAGGTCGTTGCCGTCCATGCTGCCGTCTTCGGAGATCAGGCCGACGATCATCAGCCAGTTCTTCGTGGCCTTGCCGACCGTGATCCCCTGCCGCTGCACCACGTCGGGAAGGCTTGCCATCGCGAGCTGGAGCTTGTTCTGCACCTTGGCCCAGGCCAGATCCGGATCGGTGCCGGGGGCGAAGGTCAACTCGATCCGCGAGGCGCCGGCGGAATCGCTCGTGGCGGAGAGGTACAGCATCTGATCGAGCCCCGTCATCTTCTGCTCGATGATCTGCGTGACGCTGTTCTCCACCGTTTCCGCCGAGGCGCCGGGGTAGAAGCTCTGGATGTAGATCGACGGGGGTGCCACGGGAGGGTACTGCGATACGGGCAGATTGTAGATCGCCAGTCCGGGGTTGTAGGACAGTTTGTCGAGCGCCTTGAGA
>CAZMVY010000244.1:0-6282 GCA_964569765.1 uncultured Planctomycetales bacterium | reverse complement strand
TGTCGGTCCAGCCGGCATCGACGAGACCGGCCACCTCGCGGATCATCTGCTCGCTGGTCTTCAGGCGCGGCACCCGGCCGTTCATTACGATGATGTCGCAGAACTCGCAGTTGAACGGGCAGCCGCGCGAGAACTGAAGCGGCATGAGCGCATAGTCCCTGAACCGGATCAGGTCCCAGCGGGGCACCGGCGTCCGGCGGATATCGGGCCGCTCCCGGCGGTGGTAGAACGGCTTGAGACGCCCGGAGATCATATCGGCCACGAGCTCGGGCATGACATCTTCCGCCTCGCCGAGGACGAAGTGCCTGACCTCGGGGAAGTTCGCGTGCCCCGTAGTGAACAGGGGACCGCCCGCGATTACGGTCTTGCCCAGCCTGCTGCACCGGGCGATCAGTATCGCCTGCCGCCGTAGCCGCCGCCGCGCGGGGCGCGGGGCCTGGCTTCACTTACGGTGAGGGCGCGGCCGTTATGGTCCTTGCCATTGAGCGCGGCAATCGCCGCCTGAGCTTCCTGATCGGAGCCCATCTCGACGAAGCCGAAGCCCTTGCTCCGGCCGGTGTCGCGATCGTTGATCACCTCAGCGCTCTGCACCGAACCGTGCGGCGTGAACAACTGCTCGAGATCGGAGCTGCTCACGTCATAGCCCATGTTTCCGACATACAACTTCTTGCCCATCATAGTACTCCTATGTGCGAGGGCATTGCGATCCGCGTTTTGCTTTCCGGATCGCCTCCGAAAGGGGCCTGCGTTTCGGCCCGAAAAGGTTGGAAGGGCGATTGAGAAGGGTGCAGACCAACCGACTGACGTTGCGTGTCCCACTCGCTCGACAGACCGACCGTCCTTATTGTAGCAGCCTGCGGCGATAAGTAAACCCCGTTGTGGCGATATTTTTCGGCGAGACCGGTGGCATCTATCGACGGGCCCGGCCCGAGGAGGCTTTCCTGGCGCGGTCCTCGTCGGAGAGGAGTTTGTACTCGATGCCGTCCGTCAGGGCTTCCCAGGAGGCCTCGAGGATGTTCTCGCTGACGCCCACGGTGCTGTAGACCTCGTGCGTGGCTTCGTCGAGAAACTCGATGTTCACGCGGACCTTCGCGGCGGTCGCTGCGCGGGGGTTGATCACGCGGACCTTGTAGTCGATCAGTCGGATCTGTCCGACGTTGGGGTATCGCCCGCGAAGGGCCTTGGTCATGGCGGTGGCCATGGCGTCCACGGGGCCGTGCCCGTCGGCGACCTCGTGGTGGACGTCGCCGTTCACCTTGAGCTTGAGGATGACCTCCGTGTCCGGCTCGTGTTCCTCGGCCACCTTCAGGATGACGCTGCGCCAATGGCTGAGGTCCCAGAACCGGTGGTGCAGCCCGAGCTCCTTGCGGCAGACCAGTTCGAAGCTGGCCTCGGCGCTCTCGTACACGTAGCCCTCGGCCTCCTTATGCTTGATGCGTGCCAGCAGGCGGCGCTGGAGCTTCTTGTCATGCTCGATGTCGAGTTTCTTGCCGATCTTGGCGGCGAGGCCGCTGGCGCCGCTGAGTTCGCTGATGAGCAGACGGCGGGTATTGCCGACCGACTCGGGGGGGACATGCTCGTAGCTCCGGGCGAGGCGGCCGACGGCGTGGACGTGCATGCCTCCTTTGTGGGCAAAGGCTGCGCTGCCCACGAAGGGCTGGTTCTCCACCGGCACCATATTCGTCAGCTCGTACACGTAGCGGCTGATCTCGGTAAGACGGCGCATGGCGCCGTCCGAGAGCACGGAGTAGCCGTACTTCAGAGCGAGGTTCGCGGCGACCGTGGTCAGATCCACGTTGCCGCACCGTTCGCCGATCCCGTTGATGGTGCCCTGGACCTGGACGGCGCCGTGCCGGACGGCCGTCAAGGCATTCGCGACGGCCAGACCGGCGTCGTTATGGGTGTGGATGCCGATCCGAACGGACAGGAGAGGTCGCACGGCGTCGATGCATTCGGCGATTTGCTCAGGGAGCGTGCCGCCGTTCGTATCGCAGAGACAGATGCAGGCGGCACCGGCTTCCTGCGCGGCCAGCAGCGTGGCCCGTGCGTACTCCGGATTGGCCGCGTAGCCGTCGAAGAAGTGTTCGGCGTCGTAAATGACCGTGCGGCCCGCCGCGACGCAGTGGCGGATCGAATCGGCGATCATGGCGAGGTTTTCGTTCTCGCTGACGCGGAGGACTTCGCGGACGTGCAGGTCCCATGACTTGCCGACGAGGGTGACGACCTCGGTCTTCGCCTGGAGCAGGGCCTTGAGCCCATCGTCGTCCTGGGGCCTGAGGCCCCGGCGGCGCGTCATGCCGAAGGCGGCGAGCCGGGCGTGCCGGAACCGCATCCGGGCGGCTTCGGCAAAGAAGGACTCGTCCTTCGGATTGCTCAGCGGGTAGCCGCCCTCGATGTAATCGACGCCGAGTTCATCAAGGCGTTGTGCGATGAGGAGTTTATCCTGCACGCTGAGGCTGACACCCAGCCCCTGGGTGCCGTCACGCAGAGTGGTGTCGTAGAGTTCGACCCGGCCGGCTTTCGTGGACATCTTGGCAGCTCCTTCCGCATCGCCGCCCGCGGGGCGGGGCCCCAAACGAAAAGCCCCGCCGTCGGGGGCAGGGCTTGCGAACGTTTCGGCTTCGGCGTCTCGCCGCCCTACCCGCGTCTCCGGGGAATAATGGCGATGGCCTCGCCCGAGCCAACCTGTACTGTGGGCAGGCGATCGTTACAGAAACGTCGATGGGCAGCGCCACAGAGCATAACGTTATGATAAGGACCGGCAGTCCGAAAGGCAACGGGGGTACGGATCGCCGGTTGCCACGCACGGGGTGCGATACCCACGCAAAGCTACCTCCTCGACTTCGATCGGCAGCAGGAACGCACCGTGTTACGAAGTCGGGCTCTGGAGTCCCCGCCTGTCGGCGGGTCAGACGCCGCCGGTCCCTCCGATCAGAGTCCGCGGCCGAAGTCGTCCTCGGTGCGGCTCTCCTGGGTCTTGGACTTCTGGAAACAATCGCGGCAGTAGACCGGGCGCCCTTCCACGGGCTTGAAGGGTACGGTGGTCTGCTTGCCGCAGCTTGCGCAGGTGGCGGGATGGAACTCCGTGCGGCGACGGGGTTCGGACGCGGGGAAGAAACGGCCGCGACCCTGCCGCCTCGGCGGCGCGGCTTCGCGGTTTCCACCGGAGGGTTGAGCTTCGTTACCGGGGGAACGTTCCCCGCCTTTCGGGCCGCCCTGGCTGCGGCGTTTTTCGCGACACGGCTTGCACCGCTTCGGATCGTTCGTCAGTCCCCTCGCCGCGTATCGTTCCTGATCGGCGGCGGAGTGCACGAACGGTTGGCCACAATCCGCGCATGTAAAGGTCTTGTCTTCGTACGGCATGAGTCGAAACCTCCTCGGACAGCAATTCACCTACCCGTGCGGCGGCTCATCGGCGGGTGCGCCTTGATGAGGTGGTGGGGGGGGATGCGGGGGGCCGTCCTTCAAGCATACTGGTTCAGGAGGATCGACCAGGACTCACGCCCCGGGCTTACCAACCCGGGACACCCGCGGACGCCGCGGCACCACGTCAACCTGACGTCACCTTGTAACGTTCGCGGCGGCTTTCGTCAATGCACGCGTCATGGGGCATCGTGTCGCCGGCGGCGGCGCGGTCTGACGTTTCGATCCGGCACACCGGCTCCCGGCACCGTATTCGAGAAACGAGAGGCCCCCTTGCCGTGCATGGCGTCCGTCGCGTTTCTTGCGCCCCGGCCGGCAATCGCCGCGCGTGACGCCATCGGGTTAGAATATCGCTTCATGGCGGAATCCTCTGGCACAGCCGCGAGGGAAACGCCGGGCCGCCGCACCGGGCTCGGTCTGCTCGTGTTGGCCTGGGGCGTACAGGCGCTCATCGCGCAGGCGTGGTTGCTGCGTGAGGCGCTGGGGCTGATGTTCGGCAGCGAATTTGCCTGGGGCGTGGTGCTGTTTGCGTGGCTGATGGGGGCGGCCCGCGGGGCGACGGCGGGAGGCCGGCTGTCGCGGCGGTGGACGGCCGGCGCTGCGGCGACAACGCAACCGGGGCACGGCGGGCGCCCGGTCCGCGCCGATGTTGCGCTGGTGGTCGTGCTCGTTGCGCTGAGCGTGTTGGTGCCGATCGAACTGTGGGTCTTTCGCGGGGCCCGCGCGTGGCTCGGGGTGCAGCCGGGCGAGTTGCTGCCGTTGGGCAGGAGTGCAATCGCGGCCGTGCTATTCGTTTCGCCCGTCAGCGCGCTGGTGGGAATGGCCTTTCCCCTGGCGTGTTCGGTCAGCCCTTCGCCCGGCGGGGGGCCTTTGGCGAGATCGCGGGCGGCCGACGGCGGACCGGCGGCCTCGGAGAAACCGCGCTCCGCACCCCTGCGACGGGCGGGCGATACGGGGCCGCTTGGCAGGGTCTACGCGCTCGAATCGCTCGGCAGCCTGCTCGGCGGTGCGGCGTTCACCTTCTGGGCCGTGGAGCACCTGCGGCCGATTCAGACGGCACTGCTCAGCGGTGCAATCACTCTCGGGGCGTCCGGACTTCTGCTGGCGGCCTCGCACCCGGGACGATGGATGCCCCGGTGTTCGGGACGGCGCGCGGCGCTCCTGCTCGGGGGCTTGGCCGGAATGATGGTCGCCGTTTCCGTGTACGCCGGTGACGACTGGAATCGCCGCCTCGTCGAGCGCCGGTGGCGGACCGTGGCGCCGGGCTATGCTTTGTGCGCGGAGGCGGAATCGAAGTACCAGAACCTCGCGGTGGGGCGGCGCGCCGGACAATACACCCTTTACTGTGACGGCCAGGCGACGACGGATTTCCCCGATCCGTACACGTTCGTGCCGCTGGCCCACCTCTGGATGTGCGAGCATCCGTCGCCGCGGCAGGTGCTCGTGCTGGGCGGGGGTGCGGAAGGGTTGCTGGCGGAGATCCTGCGGCACCCGGTCGAGCATGTTGACTACGTCGAACCGGATCCGCGGCAGATCGAACTCATCGCACCGTTTCTGGCCGAGGCAGATCGCCGTGCGCTCAGCGATGTGCGGGTCCGTGTGCACCATCTGGATGCGCGATACTTCGTCAAGACGCAGCGCGGCCGGTTCGATCTGGTCATCGCCCGCCTGCCGGAGCCGACGTCGGCGCTGCGGGCCCGCTTCTACACGGACGAGTTCTACGGTGAGCTTCGTCGTGCGATGAGCCCGCGGGCCGTATTGTGTACGACGGCGGCGGCGGCGCCGAGCAGCCTCGGTGCGGAGGCGGCGGCGTACCTGGCGTCGATCCGGGCGAGCCTGCGGCGGCACTTTCCCGTGGTGATCGTGGGGTGGGCAGACCCGGCACAGATCATCGCCGCTACGGTGGACGGGCTTGTCTCGACGGACCCGGAGGAGTTCGCCCGGCGATACCGCGAGCGAAACGTACGTTCTGCGATGTTCGATCCGGTCTGGTTCGCCGGGGCGACGGACTGGCTGGAGCCGGCCAAACTTCAGCAGCGGGCCGCCGAACTGGACCGCTCGCCCGTCGAGGTGAGCACGGACCTCCGGCCGGTGGTTTACCTGCAGCGGCTCATCCTGTGGGAGCGGATGACGAGCGGGCGATCGGGCCGGACGCTCGCGTACCTCCGGGGGGTGGGCGTCGGTCGGCTGACGATCCTGTTCGCGGCCACGGCGGGGGCGGTGGTGGTGCTGTTTCGTCTTCGTGACGGCCCGCGTCGCGGCTGGGCGTCCGGAGCGGTCGTCCTTTCCGTGGCGGCCACCGGGTTTGCGACGATGGCGCTGAGCATGATCTGGCTGTTCGCGTTTCAAAACCTGTACGGTTACGTCTACCAGCGGATCGGATGGATCATCGCGATGTTCATGGGAGGGCTGGTAATCGGCTGCGCCACGGGCGGTCGGCGAGCGAGGCGGCATGAGCGGGCGGCGAATTCCCGGCAGGGACCAGCCTCCTGCCCGTATCCGGGCCCTGCGTACCTGTGGGGACGACTCATCGGGGTCGATCTTCTGATCGCGGTGCTCGCCTTGCTGGCGCCGATCGTTCTGCCGGCGCTGGGGGCGGCGCAAGGCGGCCGGTTCGCGTTCGTGCTGGTCGAGTGGACGGTCTCGATCTTCGTGGGCGCAACGGGAGTACTGTGTGGGGCGGCGTTCACGATCGCGGGGGGGCTGCTGGCCCCGGCGGCCGGTGGCCCGACCGGGCCGCAGGAGGCCCGCGGTCTTGCCGGTGCCGCGGCCGGCAGCGTGGTGGGCGGCGCCCCCCCCGGGGGGGGGGGGGGGGGGCGGGTGGCGGGGGGGGGGGGGGGGGGGGGGGGCGGGGCCGGG
>CAZMVY010000243.1:0-6423 GCA_964569765.1 uncultured Planctomycetales bacterium | reverse complement strand
AGATCCACGTCGCCGTCCAGGTCCAAGTCGGGCGGCCAGTGCATGATCGCGACCGACCCGGTCGCGATGGCGGCCGTGCAGAGATCGCCCTCCGGCACAACAGCGATGAGGTAGCCCGCCGCCTCCGGGATGTCTGCGCCGACGGTGAAGCAGAGTTGGCCATCGAGGATGGGCGCGGTCCCGACCACGATCAGGGCCTCCGGGGCGCTGCCCCCCCGAGGCGCCAGGAGGACACGAACATTCACGCCCTGCAAGGTCGCTGGGTTCGGGTGGCTCGCGGACCAGGTCACGCACTGACGTGTGCCAAGATACCAGGTCTGATTGCCCACCGGGGCCGTCACCGAAATCGTCGGCGCGGGCGGCGAGCCGCCTGTGATCGAGAACGTGTTGCTCGCGACACAGCCGGAACCGCCGTAGCCGGTGCACGAATCGTAGAGACAGAGTCCGATCACATAGTCGGTGCGCGGTTCGAAGAACTTCGAGACGACCCAACTGTACTTCCCGTCGACGATCGGCACGACGGCCAGTGCGCAACCGTAGCTCCCGAGACCCGCGCACCGGGCCTGGGTGACGGCGATCAGGACATACCCGGCGGGATCGGGCGGAACGTTCCAGGTGATGTCAAACGTCGAGCCCGCAGCGATGACCTCGTTGCTCATCGGCGCGGTGATTTGCAGGACCGGCGGCTGCCGTGACCCGGTGATGCAGAAAGGCTGGCTCACGCCGTGGGGGGCGTTGCCGCATTCGTCGAGCGCGGCGGCGAGATCGATCACGTAATCCGTAGCATCTTCGAGGAAGAGCGGGACCTGCCACGACATCTGGCCTGCGGACAGGAGCGCTGAGCCCACGTTGGAGCAAACCGTGCTCGCGCCCTGCTTGAGCGTCGCGGTCACTGTCCCCTCCAGGCCGGCAGGCACGGTCCATTGGATCGTCTGCACGGAGCCTGCCTGCACGCATTCACCCGGTAGCGGCCGGGTGACCTGGAGGGTCGGCGTCGGGAGCGTACCGGTGATGGCGAAGGCAGCGCTTTGTGCGGACACGATGAGGCACGACCCGTCGTACGAAGTGAGGTTAATCTTGTAGCCCGACCCGTCGCCCAGATACGAGGGACCGGTCCAGGCCAACTGCCCGGCGGCCATCGTCGTGTATCCCAGCGAACACGGCACCGACATGGGGTCCGAAGGCTGGAGGGCCACGTCCACGAAACCGACGGGATTGGTGACCGTCCACCGCACGGTCTGGGTGCTGCCGGCGGCCAGCGACGCGCCGGCGGCGGGTTCGGTGATCTGCACCACGGGCTTCGCGGCGGAACCGCTTACACAGAAGGCCACGGCCGCCGTCACCGAGCCCCGGCCGCCGCAACTGCTCGTCAGGGTGGCCTGCGCGGTGTACGTGCCGTCGCCGATGGTCGCGGGCAGCGTCCAGGTGTAGGTACCCGCGCTCGCCGGGCCCCACGAGCTGTAACAGCGATCCTCGCCGTTCTGCTGCAGCGTGAGATACACGTTGCCCTCGGTGGCCGTCGTCTGCCAGTCCACCGTGAGGACGCTGCCGGCGGTCCAGCAGGTGCCGGGCGGCTGCGGCGGGTCGCGGAGGGTGAGGGTCAGCGTCGGCAGCGGATCGAGGGTGAAGGTGATACCGGACGTGGTGCCGCCGGAGGTGACGACGACGGGTGTGGCATTCTCACAGTTACCGGTGCACCAGAGGGTGCCAGGCAAGCCGTCGTATGTCTCGCATTGATACGACCCGCCGCCGCTCGGACACGCATACACGAGGTACTCGCCTGCCGGCAGGCACACCGAGTAGGTACCGTCCGATTGCGAGTATGTGCTGGCCGCATAGGTGCCAGCCAAGGTATAGACCGAGACGTAGGCGTTCGCGATGGGCGTCGTGCCATCCTGCTGGGTGACGCTGCCGGTAATGGTCCCCCCGGGGGAAAGCCGGAAGTTCTTGTCGGGCGCAGTCGCCCCCGGCGACAGCGTGATGCGCGTCGCCTTCGTCCGATTGTCCCCCGACCAGATCCCGCCCGGCAGGCCGTCATAGGTTACCACCGCGTAGCATGGCACCTGCGGTCCTTGGGCTTCAAGGATGTATGCGCCGGGCCCCAGGCACAGCGTGTAGCTGCCGTCGGGCTGCGTGGCGGTGCCGCCCGCACATTCGAGGAAGATATCCCTCGGACGGTATGCGGACACAGTAGCGTTCGCGATGGGTGTCGTGCCGTCCACCTCCGTAACCTTGCCGGTGATCGTAGCACCCGGCAGGAGTTGGAAGTTGATGCCTGGAACCGTGCCGCCCGCCACAACATGGACGCGCGTGGCGTTCGCCAGATTGTCATCATAGTTGATGTCGCCGGGCAGACCGTTGTAAGTAACGGCCGTGTAGCATTCGCCCTGCGTCCCGGCGGCGCAGAGGACGTAGTCACCCGCTCCGCGCGTCACGCAGAGCGAGTACGTACCGTCGGCGAGGGTCGTTGTCTGGCCTGTGAGGTTGCCGTTGGTGTCGTAGACGCGGACTTGTGCGTACGCGACCGGCGTCACGCCGTCCGGCGCGGTGACCTTGCCCTCGACGACCCCACCGCGTGGCAGGGTGAAGTCAATGCCCGGCGTGGCCGTACCGGCGGCGACGGTGACCCGGGTCGCGTTCGCGAGGTTGTTGTTGAAGTCAATCGGGCCGGCGAGGTTCTGATAGGTCCGGGAATGGTAGCAGGTCCCGTACGGCCCGGCGGCGTCAAGAACGTAGTCGCCTGCCGGCAGGCAGGACGCCGTGTAGGTGCCGTCGGCCATCGACCACACCGTACTCACGGGGGTACGATCGGACCGATAGACGTTCACCTCGGCGCCCGCGATCGGGGTGGAGCCGTCTTCCTCCGTGACCCGGCCGGTGATCAACCCGCCGATCGGAAGGTGGATGTCCGAGACCACGAAGTCCGTGTTGGGGGTGATCAGGATACGCTCTGCCTGGGCCAGGTTGTCGTCGTGCCAGAGATCGCCCGGCAGGCCGTTGTAAGTAACCGATTCGTAGCATGACCCGGACGGCGCCCGCACCTCGAGCAGGTACGTGAGCGGCGCCAAGCCGCATAACGTGTATGTCCCGTCCTGGGCGGTCTGCTTGGCGGCAACGGAGCAGCCGTCCTCGTCGTACAACGTCACCTGCGCGCCGGCGATCGGCGTGACGCCATCGACTTCCGTCACCTTGCCGCTGACGCGGCCGCCCGGCGGCAACGAGAAGTTCGCCGTGGAGTCCTGGCTCACCTGCACCAGAACGGTGTCAAGCGCCTCCCCCTGTTGTTTGCACCAGTACCAGTAATCGAACAACCCCACGTGACCGTCGTATGTCACCGGAGCGAGCAGGCAGGTGTCCGGCGGATTCCACTCCTGGTCCGTCCGGGCGTTCACGTAGTACGCACCCGGAGCTACCACGGCCACGTACTCGCCCACGTGCGGCGCGTCGTTTCGCGTTCCCGTTCCGAGCACGTGGTAGCCGGTCCCCTGCTCGAAGACCTGCACGAGGGCGTTTACCCCCTCCCCGCCGCCCCGCGTGACGATACCCTTGATCCGGCCGCCGATCGCGAGCTGGAAGTTGATTTCCTCCAAGACGGCGCCCGGATACAGCCAGATCGGCGCGGCGTTGCTCATGTTGTTACAGGTGTACAGGTTGCCCGGCAGTTCCTGCCAGGTCTGCTGAGTGTAGTACGAATCATCCGGCCCCCAGGCATCGAGCAGGCACAGGTCTGCTCCCACGCAAAGCGAGTACGTTCCGTCCGCCCCGGTCTGCGTGGACGTCAGGTACGAACCATCCGTCTGATAGGCCGTAACGCGGGCGTTGGGGATCGGGGTCGTGCCGTCCTGCGCGGTCACCTTGCCCGAGATGACCCCGCCGAGCGACAGGGCGAAGTCCGTGGCCCCGACGATTCCGTACTCCGGCACGCTGATCCGCGTCGCGGCGGCGAGGTTGCCGCCGTCCCAGATGGCGCCCGGGAGACCGTCGTAGGTCATGGTGGGCTAGCACAGCCCCCCCGGCCCGTCGACCTGGGCGATGTATTCGCCGGGCTCAAGGCCGTAGAAGCCGTAGGTCCCGTCGATCCGTGTCTGCATCCCATCAACGCAGTCGCCGTATTGATCGAAGAGGGTAACGGGGGCCGAACCGATCGGGTCGCCGCTGTATGCGTCCGTAACCGTACCCTCGATGCCGCCGCCGCCATCGGTCATCGCGAAGTTGATGTTCGGCGTGCATTGGCCCACGGTCACGTTTACGGGCGTCAGTTCGCCGGCACGGCCACGGTTCCAATAGTAGTTGACGGTCCAGGGAAGGCCGTCGTAGGCGACGGTTATGTAGGTCGGATTGGCGCTATAACCTCGGGCGTCGAGGTAGAAGGTCCCCGGCAGGATGGCGCCGACGGAGTACGCGCCGCTGAACGTGCTGCCGGCGCTACCCGCGGCATGGCCGTACGCATCGTACGCCGTCACGATGATGTCAGGCAGCGCGAATCCGCCCGATGTAACGTTGCCGCAAATCTTCCCGCCGGCGGGCAACTGGAAGTTTGTGTTGGCCCGCGTCACATTCGCGGTGACGGTGATGCGGGTGGCGTTGGCGAGGTTGTCGGCGTACCACACACCGTAGCCGAGGCTGAACGGCGTGTGATACGTGGCCGCGACGTGGTAGGAATCTGTCGGGGGAAACGCATCGAGCACGTAAGTCCCGGGGGGCACGCCATTCAGTGTGAAGTTCCCGGCGGCATCCGTCGGCGCTGCCGTCGTTTCAACGAGCAGGCCTGCTTCATCGCAGAGCTGCACGGTGGCTCCCGAGACGGCCGTGACGCCGTTCGCCGCGTAGACCTTGCCCGTGACCTTCCCGCCGACGGTCAGGAGCTGGAAGTCGATGCCGGTGGCGTCGGTCTCGCCCAGCGTGACCGGCTGAAGCTCGCCGAGCCGCCCGTGACTGGCGTAGAAACCGACGTTGCCCGCGTTTCCGTCGTAACTGATCGTTACGAGGAACGAATTGCTCGATCCGCCGCGGGCATGCAGGTAGTACGTCCCCGGCGAGAGGCATAGTGCATAGTTGCCCGATACGTCGGTGGTGGTCGAATTGACGAACGACCCGTACTCGTCATACGCGGCGACGAAGCCGCCGACGACCGCCGCGCCTCCGGCCTTGATGACATTTCCCCGGATGCAGGCTGCCGGGGCGAGCCGCCCAACGACGAGAGCCAGCACACACGCGCATACCAAGGACTCTCCGCGTCGCAAAGACTCGGACGTAGACATTGAACCGCGCTCCTTTGCCTGATAGTGCCAAGTTGTACGAAATGAGCTCGCTGCGGCCGGGAGCCGTTGGGCGAGTGCACTGAGAAAAACTCAGTGTACTTGAAGCGGGGCGCGAAGTCAACAGGAATTTCCGATTCGCCCGATAGCGCAAAGAGGAAATCGATTTCAGCGCGGCTGCGGTCAAGGCCGAGGACGACCGCGAACGGGTTACCCTGAAGTACGAGACCCCGCCACGAACCCGATCCGCGCTGTTTGGACGCGAAGAGCAACCGCCCGGTTTACCCGTTCGATCAGCCCTTCGGTTCACTCCGCGTCCGGCGGGGGTTCCCCCTCGAAGGGACGGTGAGAAATCACGCGTTGGCCCTTGGCGTCGCGGAGATCGTCGAGATTCACCCACACCGACTCGCCGCAATGTTCGCACAGGTAGCCCGCCGGCTCGTAGTCACGCAGCGAGACCCGCAGCCCGGTCTGGGCGTGGCAATGCGTACAGCGGAAGTAGACTTGCGTCTTGGGCGAGTTCATGTGCTGCCTCCCGTCTTCAGTGTGCCGAGGGCCTCCCGACCTCCAACTGCGCGAGCCATTCTACCGCCGCAGGGCAGAAAAGGCGACCCTCGCCCGGAAGCTTTGTCGCGACGCAACTGCCCTTGGGAATTGCCGGACGAGTCGTTACGATAGCCGCGATGACATCGGATGCGGTTTTTCCAAAGCTCTCCAGCTTCAAGACGGCTACGGCATTCCGAAGCCGCCTCTTGGAACTCGGCGTGGAACTGCCGGTGGACGACGGGATTCTGACGGCCCACGCGGACTCGCCCCTCGCTCAACCGATTACCGTACTTGGGCGGCGCGTGGGAAATCGCTGGTGCATCCACCCGATGGAGGGCTGGGATGGAACCCCGGCCGGCGGCCCTTCGGAGCTGACTTTGCGGCGCTGGCGGCGATTCGGCCAGAGCGGAGCAAAGCTCATCTGGGGCGGCGAGGCCGTCGCCGTCCGGCATGATGGACGGGCAAATCCGAATCAGCTCTGCTTCGGGGAGGCGAACACGGCCGGTCTCGCAAAGCTGCGCGAAACGCTCGTGCAGGCCCACCGCGAGCGGTACGGAACCACGGATGATCTGCTCGTCGGCCTTCAGCGCACGCACTCGGGTCGCTTCTCGCGGCCGAA
>CAZMVY010000242.1:0-6496 GCA_964569765.1 uncultured Planctomycetales bacterium | reverse complement strand
GCATCTGCCAGTATTTCGGCACGTCGCCGACCTGGGACTTCTACTCCGATGAGTATGTCAGCGACACCATCCCGACGACCATGACCCAGGGAGAGACCTATAACGTCAGCGTCACATTCCGCAATCGCGGCGTGCTTTGGAAGACGGCACGCGGATACCGGCTGGGCGCGGTGGGTGACAGCGATCCGCTGACCACCGTGACGCGCGTGGATATCAGCGGCGAGGTAGGCCCCGGCGTTGCGTACACGTTCAACTTCCAGATGCGACCACTGACGGCCGGCGATTTCACAACCGATTGGCGGATGGTTCGGGACGGGTACACCTGGTTCGGCGCGACGCTGACCAAGAACGTGCACGTGGAGCCGAACCCGGATGTTGAGCCGCCGACGACCCCGACGAACCTGGCGGGTAACGCGATCAATCCCACGACCATACAACTTACGTGGACGGCCTCGACGGATAACTTCGGCGTGGCGGGCTATGAAATCCGACGCGACGGCGTCGTGATCGGCACGAGCCCCACGAACAGCTACACGGACTCCACCTGCTCGCCCGGTGGCAACTACGTCTACGACGTGCGGGCATACGACACCGTGCCGAATTACTCTGACTGGAGCGATCCAGTAAACGTGAGCACGCCCGCTACGGACACGGTGCCCCCGACGACGCCGACGAATCTGACGGCAACCTGCACGGTTTCCACATCGGTCAAGCTGACCTGGACGGCCTCGACGGATAACGTGGGGGTCACGGGCTACGACGTCCGCCGTAACGGAGAGATCATCGCCAGCCCGACCGGCACGAGCTATACGGACAACACTGTCTCGGCCAGCACAACCTATGTCTATGAGGTGCGGGCCAAGGATGCGGCGCTCAACTACTCCGACTGGAGCACACCGGCCAGCGTCAACACGCCGGCGGCCCGCGTGACGGTCTTTGCGGACGGTTTCAACGGCAACCTGAACAACTGGACGACCGGGGCCGCCGCGTTTGTCTACGACGGTACGGTCAACCACGGCGGAGTCCCGGGCGCCGGTAGCGCGAAGTGCCCGGTCAACGCCTCTTCGCAGATGTACTACGTCTTCGCTCGCCCGTTCGCGGAGTGCCGCGTCTCCGGCTGGTACCGCGACCCGACAGGCGGCAAGAACGGGACTACGTGCAGCTACACCGGCGCGCGACAGGCTCTTTCGCTTCGTGAGCCGGGCGGGAGCGTCGCCTTCATATTGGACAACGGGCTTTCGCAAAACGGCGGTGCCAGCTACACGTGGCGGCTCGTCGGCGATGGCGGCAGTGGCAGTCACACCGGATATGCTCCGCGGAACACGGCCGCTTCGTGCAGCCCGACGTGGATCTACTTTGAAACCGTCGTTACGCCGAACGCGCCGGGTGCCAGCCCCATCGCAACCTTTACCGTGACGGTCAACGACGGCGGCGCCGGGATGCCCATGAGCACGACGCAGAACATCGGCGGCGCCTTCTTCACGAGCACGACCAACGGCGTCGGTCGCATTACGCTGGGGCTCGGCGTTTCGACAACGGGGGCCGACGTGTTCTGGGACGACATCGTCTTCGAGGCTGCCCCGCCGAACCCGCCCATCATGGGCACGCCCACGGTGAGTTCGACCTCGCAGATCGTATGGAACTTCAGCCGCTTCGATAACAACGTTTACGGCTTTGAGGTGGCCGACGCGGCTGGCACAATCAAGTCTCCGCAGTATCCCAACAGCGGATGGCTCAACCACAACGCCACGTCGTGGACCGAGGGCAGCCTGTCGGCCAACACGCAGTACACGCGGAAGGTGCGGGCCTGGAACGGTACGCTTAACAGCGAGTACTCCGCGACGGTCTCGAAGTATACGAAGATCGAGAACCCCACCGGCGTAACCTTCGCCAATGTGACGGTAGATTCCGTGGAGGCGACGGCCGCCGGAACGCTCTCGAATCTGACGGCGGGCAACTCCGGCGTGCTGATCACGAACACGACCAACGGCGGCGAGAGCTCGGGCTGGCAGCAGACGACGAGCTGGACCGACACGGGGCTCACACCGAACACACAGTACACGTTCCAGGTAAAGGCCCGCAACGGAGACGGGCTGGAGAGTTCGGCCGCAACGGGATCGGTCTACACGCTCTCCGTTCCGCCCGATGCCGGCAGCATCACCAGCGACAAGGCTGCCGCCTGCATCGGCGAGGACGTGACGTGGACGGCCGTGAACGGATTCGGCCCGAATGCCGTTGCGAAGTACAGGTACGCGTGGGACCAGAACCCGAGCTATACGTTCACAGGCTCCGAAGCCGAGTGGAGCTCGGGCACGATTGTTACGGTCCCGTCCGCGGCCGGCACCTGGTATCTGCATGTGCAGGGCCTCAACGGCGACGGCGTACCGAATGGGACGTTTGACTACTCCGTGACCGCGAAGGCGGCGACGGTGATCTCCACGCAGCCGCAGCCGCAGAACGTCTGTGCGGGTGCGACGGTGAGCTTCAGCGTGGAGGCGTCCGGCGAAGGCACGCTGCAGTACCAGTGGCAGAAGGACGGGGAAGACATCGAGGGTGCGACGGCCGCCACTCTGGAGATCGCGCCAGCCGGGAGCAGTGCCATCGGGCTGTACCGCTGTGCGGTCACGGGGGACTGTGGGACGGTGCTGTCGGAGGAGGCGGCGTTGACCGTGACGTTGTACAGTGCCGATTTCGACGAGGACTGCGACACAGACCTGGCGGACTTTGCGAAGTTCCAGGCGTGTTTCAACGGTCCGAATCAGCCGGCAAAGCCGACGTGCGAAGTGGCCGCCGACCTCGACGCCGATGCCGACGTGGACCTGGCGGACTTTGCGAAGTTCCAGGCCTGTTTCAACGGCCCGAACCGTACACCCAAGCCGGATTGCCCGGTACGGTAAAGACTTGAGGCGGGCCCAAGGGGGCTGGCGCAGCGCAACACGCCCTCCGCCCACTTCGGGACCGCCGCCGGGGCAACGGGCGGGTTCTGCGGAGTTTCCGTGCAGGACGGACACCGCCGCTATCGAACGGTGTCCGGAACGTCCGCCTTTCGCAACGACACCGACAGGATCGCTGCCTGGTTTTGCTTCCACTGCGTAACGAACTCAACGCCTTCTCCGAGCGAACGGCCTGTCTGTTCGTCGCGAACATCGCGTTGCGGCGAGCTGAACCGGACAGTGAGCGGTACCGTGGCGAAGTTCAGCCCTTCCACACCCCCATCGTTCCCTTCCGCCGCGAACCGCAACGGGTTTTGCACCACCAGCACGTACAGGCGATCGCCCTTCTGCCAGTACACCGCCTCCGCGCGAACCGGCTCCGTCTCTCCAACCGCCAGCGACAGCCGCGGCCGGACGCCGGCCTGCTCCAGGATCTCGACGATTGGTCTGCGGGCCGACCGTGCGCGGTCCGGGTCGTCGGTCCGATGGCGCAGGTATTCCATCAGGGAGACATTGAGCAGCGTGGCCGATCCCTCGCCGACCGTCCGACGCGCGAAGGCCGGCTGATCCCGCTGCGCAACGACGAAACCATTGGCCCGGCGGCACTTCGGCCAGATATCGACGGCGGCATCCAGGAAGGTGCCCTTCCAGTACCTCTCCGGATCCGTCTCCGTCAGGAGAGTTCCTCCGAAGAGCGAGCCGGGGCGGATGGGCGGCGCGTCCGCGTTGCCGAAAAGGTCGCCGAGCACAGGGGCGGGCCGGCCCTTGCCATGCTGATCGAAAAGGCCCACAAGATGATCCGCAATGACGTGCCCGCCCCGGCGCACGTAATCCCGAATGACCTCGGCCTCCTGGTCCGACAGGGCAAGCACCCGTGGCAGTACAAGGACCTTGTACTGCCCGGGATCGATACCGTCCGTCAGCACGTCCGCATACGACACAAAGTTGTATTGGAGCCTCGCATCCTCCAGGAGCTTCGTCCATGCCCAGAACGCCGCCACCGTCGAGGCATGCTGATTGTTCAGCGAGCTGCTGCGATTGATCCACGTCCGCCCGTGCGCGTGGCAGTCGATAAACCAGCTCACCTGAATCGAGGGGTGGGAGTAGTAAATGGCGACATCGTCATGCACCCACTGTGCGCCAATGAGGACCCGAGAGACGTCGGCGAGTCTGTTCACCGAAGCGCCCGCGGGAAGCATATCGCGGCCTGGTCCGAACCATCCTTCCGCCCAGGCAATCACGCCCCGGTTGCCGTGCGCGAAGTAATACCAGTTGAACCACTCGCTGCGGGCCGTTCGCTGATCGGCACTTCCGGTCTGCACCAGCGGCATCCGGTTGGCCGGGTTGAACGAGCGCATGATCTCGGCGGTGCAGCCGATGTCATACGCCTCGAGAAACTGCACCTTGCGCGCGATCTTCGCGTAGTCGAATCCACCGTACGGCGACGGGCACTGCCCGCCAACGAAGCCGCACGGCGTCTCCGGATCAATGCGGTTTGCGAGGTTCACCAGCTCGCCGACGAGGTTGAGAAGCTGCGAATCCATGTAGCTCCAGCCGTCGCAGAGCGGCGAGAGGTTCCACTCCGGCCACGGACGTCCGTAGAGCGAAAGAAAGTCGTCCGGGGTAGCCATGCGCTTGCCGAACAGCGACGAGCCCGGACCCCACTGCCGGCGCACAGCCTCCTCAGAACCGTACCGCTGGACGAGCCACCGGGTGAAGTCGGCCATCGTGCTCGGGTTGCTGTCCCAGCGGCAAGGCGAAGTGAATGTGCTCCAACTGATCTCGTCATCCAGCGCATACGCGGCCCGCGTGCTGTACTGCTTCGCGGCGGAAACCGCACGGGTAACCTTCTCCGTGAGGCGCCGTCGCACTTGCGGGTCAAGGAGGCAGACCGGCCGCACGTCGCGCTCGCGGTCCTTGCGCGAGACATCCTTGAGATGTAGATCCCCCTTCCCGGCCGCATGGTCGAGATACCAGAGGAAGCCGTACTTCTCATGGATTTCGCTGTCGGAGCCGGGGCCGTGATCGCAGAAACCGCCGTTGAAGCCGGCCTGCTTCATTGCGGCGGCAAGCGAGTCGTCGTACGGTCGCCCCCACCGGTAGCGCCACGGCATGAGCACCCAATGGTCCCACCGATTCAAGAGGATGCCGGGGTCCTGACGCACGCGCCGGAAGTCCGGCGATGCACGGACATACGCGGCAAAGTCTTCGGCCCGCACCGCCGAGCCGCCGGCCCAGAACGTCAGCAGGAAGATCGCCGATCGGCTCGCCCGTGACATATACCCGTCCTTTCCGCCGCCGAGGTATCCGG
Source organism: uncultured Planctomycetales bacterium (assembly GCA_964569765.1). GTDB lineage: Bacteria > Planctomycetota > Phycisphaerae > UBA1845 > PWPN01 > CAZMVY01. Next base: position 1,252 of record CAZMVY010000242.1, on the reverse strand, counting down.
GCGTCGTTCCGCGTCCGGGCTGCCGCCGACCGGCGGCATTCTGTGCAGACGGCCGCGATCCGACATCGCCTCATGACGGGACTCTGGATGCGAGCCGCAACATGCTGTTAGCCGTATCCGGTTACGACCGGTATCCGTCCGGCCAACCGTCTGAGAACCCGCGACGCCAGCCCTGCAGCGGTTAACATGGGTGAGGAATCGATCCCGCGTCAATCCCCCTTCGTCCGTACCTTCTGTGCGGCCGGGCGTAAGAGGAGACTGCCGGAATAGCCGATCGCCAGCGTCGCCAGGCACCCGACGACGCAGAACCACATTGGAGAAACCGTACCGGTCGGCGTGAGCCACGCCGGAAGGCGTTGCATCTGGCTCAACGAAGTAAGCCAGGCCGAGAGACTCACCCCCAGCACCGCCGCAATCAGAACCGGCAGCGCCCTGGCCCGGGGCACAAAGAACGCGAGCGTAAACACCGCCAGCAGCGGGCCGGACAACCAGCCGTTGAGCTTCTTGGTCATGTCGAACACGGGGCCCAGGCGGTTCACGATGCAGGCCAGCCCCGTGGCGCCGATGCCGAGCAACAGCGTGAGAACGCGAATGAAGGGGACTTCGTCGGAACTGTCCGGGTTGGAGGACCGGCCGAACAACCGGCCCTTCACATCGACAATGAGGGAGGTGGCGATCGAATGAATCCCTCCGGCGATGCTGGACATGGTCGCGGCAAGCAGCGCTGCGATCACCAGCCCGATCAATCCGCGCGGCATCTGCCGGCGGATGAAGAGCGGCATGACCTCGTCCTGGCGATCCACCTGGCCGAGATCCTTTTCGGCAAGCGTCGGGTCCGCCTCATACCGGGCGGCCAGATCCTGCCGCAGCATGGCGGGATCGGCGACGGCCCGCCGAGCCCATTCCTCCGGGCTTATCTGATGGCGGGCAGCCATCGCCTCGGCCAGCGCCGGTGTCTTCTTCAGATCCGCCGGCTTGCGGAGGAAGTACTCGATCGGTGCTTCCGCCAGCTTTCGCGGATGCGCCTGATAGAAACTCGAAAGGGCCGCCCCGAGAATCATCAGACCGGGAATCACGACCAGCACGCCCACGATGTTCGCGATGAACGCACGCCGACACACCGGCAGCGACGTCGCCGTGAGGTACCGCTGCACGAGCGACTGGTCGGTGGCGTACGCGGAAAGGTTTTCCACGAAGTTGCCGATCAGCAAAGCCCAACTGCCCATCCGCAGACTCAGGTCCAGCCGCGGAT
>CAZMVY010000241.1:0-6510 GCA_964569765.1 uncultured Planctomycetales bacterium | reverse complement strand
TACTCGTCGCGATCTCGGCCATCGGTTGTGCGGAGGTACCGTCGGATTCGCCGTCTACCATCGCCGACGTGATGCGCGCCCTGCCGGGCTCACAACTCCCGGAGAAGGGGCGGCCCACTCCTGATGCGGGTGGGCTGGTCACAGTTCAGATCATCAGCCGTGTGGACGTGGCCGCCGACGTCACCGTGCGTCTGCTGGTCGAAGGGCTTGTCGTGCACCTCACGCAACTGCGGGTAGCACCTCGCAGCGAAACGGACGTGATCGGCCCGGATGGCGCCACAACGATTGAAATCGACGGCACATTCGCCACGGGCCGGCCCATCCGGCCGGCGGTCCTGCTGTTCGGGCGGGACTTCGACGCCGGCGATGCCATGATCTATTACCTGGAAGCCCCGGACGGCTCGAATGTTTCTCCCGTCATCTCGGCGCTGGAGCCCGCGGGTAACATCCAAGTGGTCCGCGGCGGGGCCTTGGCCGTTTCCTGGGAGGACGAGGATCCGGACGACAACGCCACGATTCTGGCGTACCTCGACAAGAACAGCGTTGCTCTCGACGGCGACGAAGTAGCGATCTCGGCGCCGATCGCTGAGGATCCCGACGGCGAGGGCAATGACGATGCGTCGGTCGTTATTCCGCAGGGCACAGAGCCTGGAGTGTATTATGTGCTGCTGGTCATCTCAGACGGACACAGCCTCGCGACGGCATATGCCCCCGGCGCGGTGACGGTCTTGGGTAGGGAAAACGACCCACCGGAACTCACGATCCTTGAACCGAAGGATACGGTGACGGTCGAGTCGGGCGCCTCGCTGTTTGTGAGGTGGACCGATCGCGATGACGACGACAGCGCGCTGCTGCGGTTTTCTCTCGTGCCGACGGGGGAGGCGCTGGACGGGGGCCATGCAATTACGCTGGGCGATCCGTTGCCGGAAGACCCCGACGGCGAGGCGGATCAGGCCCTGTTGCCAACACGGGGCGTGACACCCGGAACCTACGACTTGTACGGGGTCATTGATGACGGAACCACGTCGGCGATAGCGAGAGGGCCCGGTAGGGTAATCATCGCCTCGCCAAGCGGCTCGGTGGCGAATCCGAACCCGTCGGTCGTCATACAGGTTTCGCCCGACCGCGGCGGATACAACGAGGAACTTACGGTAACGATAACGGGGCTGCTGGTCGAAGTCGGGAATACATCCGTCCGGCTCACGGCCCCGGGCCAGAGCGACATCGTGGGAACGAACATCTGCGTAGCGCCGGATGGCTGGAGCCTCACGTTCGACGTGTCTCTCGATCGCGCTGCCGCCGGCCCGCGTACGGTTGTTGTTTCCACCCAGAATCTGGGCACCACATCGATCGTCGGGGCTTTCCGCGTCATGCAGCCGGGAGACCTGGACAGCGATGGCGACGTCGAACGCGACGACTTTGAGCGGTTCATGGCCTGTTTCAACGGGCCGAACGTTCCGCCGCTGTCGGTCTCGCCGGACTGCCACCGCTCGGACCTTGACCTGGACGAGGATGTGGACCTCGCGGACTTCCTCGTTTACTTCCAACGGTGTTTCAACGGTCCGATGGTCTCCGGCCGCTGCCCGTGACCTTGTGCGCCGACCGGGTCGGGCGTATAACTCTGCTATGGCTGCACCGAGGCAACCTTCTTCGGAACGGGTCAAGAACTTCCTGTGGTTCAGCGGGATTGCCATCCTGATTGCGCTGGCGATCCTCCTGTGGATCCGGAAATCCCGAAGCCCGGCGCCTTCCATCCTGGAGCGAAGCGCCGAGGTGGCCGAGCAGCAGCGGACGGCCCGCCTGCTCGCGGAGACGCGGGCGGCGGCGCAGCTCGCCCAGGGGAACGACGAGGCGCAGCGTCGAGAGGCGATCCGGAAACTCCAACAGCTTTCGGAGGAGAACCCCGACTTCGAGCCGGCCCAGGAGGCGCTCGTCCAGGTGGCGCTCATGCTGAAGGAAAACGCCGTTGCGGATCGCACGGCGCGGAACATGGTCAGGCGATTCCCGGACACTCCCGTCGCGCATCTGCTTGTCGGACTGGTGGAGATGGCAGCGCAGCGATGGCCCGAGGCCGCGGCGGAATTGACGAAGGCCATTGAGCTGAACAAGGCGCACGGCGGCGAACCGCAATGGAACTTGCATGGGCTGCTGGCGGAAACGTACCTGAAGCAGAACAAGATCCCCGAGGCGGATGCGCAACTGCGAGAGGCCGCGAACATTAACCTGCCGGCGACCGCCGCGCAGATCGCCCGCAGTTCGCTGGATCTTTCAGAACGGCTGGGGCTGGTTCTTCTTGTGGGCGGCAAGCCCGACGAGGCGATCCCTGCGTATCGGCTGCTCTCCGGGGTGGCGACGCACCGGAAGGAGGATGCCAACGCGCAGTACTGCGCGGCGGCGGCGGGGCTGCGCGCAGGGCAGGCGGATGAGGCACGGACGTTCCTGGATGCCGCAGAGAAGCTGAAACCGGGCGACCCGCGGTTTGCCAAACTCGGGGCGGAGATCGCACGCGTCCCCAGCACGGGTCGAGCGGCCAGCGGCCCCGCCACGCAACCGACCACCACCGCGACGGCCCCCGCCCCCTGATGGCTTGGCAACAGCGCGTGCCGGGCGGGAAGGCAGCGCGGAGTTGCCGGGCAGTGGTGGCGAAAAAGGGGATGGCCGGTGGCCGGGACCAGCGAGAAAAATCTTCCGGCGCGGCGAACCGCGGGCTTGCCATTACGTACTGAGTGATGTATAAGGCAGCGGCTGAGGAAGACAACCAAGAGGAAGACAACAGGCTCCTATTATCCGGGTTCGGCCGTTGACGGACCGGCCCCACAATGAATCAGGCTTCTTTCCCCTCCGGAAAGCACCGGGTGGCTTCGGCCTCCGGTGTTTTCTTTTTACTCCGACCGGCCCGTGACAATTGCACCAGTCAGCCGTCCTTTGCCGCCGCACGACGCGTCCCTTTCTTGACCCCAGCGCCATGCGCGCCTGATAATCGCGCCGGGTCCGGGTGTGCGCGGCTGGGCAATATGCGATCTTCTGAATCCATAACGTCAGATAAGGGTGTGCTCGCGCCGATGCTGCGGGCCCTCCGCCATCGGAACTATCGCCTTTTCTTCGCCGGGCAGGGCATCTCGGTCATCGGGACGTGGCTTACCCGGGTGGCGACGAGCTGGCTCGTATACCGCCTTACGGGGTCGAAGTTTCTCCTGGGCGTTGTAGGGTTCGCGAGCCAGATCCCCATCTTCGTTCTGGCGCCTGTTGCGGGCGTGCTCATCGACCGGTGGGACCGTCGCCGCCTGCTGATTGTTACGCAGGCGTTCTTCATGCTCCAGTCGCTAACGCTCGCCGCCCTGTCCCTGACGGGGGCGATCCGCGTCTGGCACATCATCGTCCTGAGCCTTTGCCAGGGGCTGGCGTACTCATTCGATACACCGGGGCGGCAGTCATTCGTCGTCGAGATGATCGAGGACCGCAACGACCTGTCGAACGCGATCGCGCTCAACTCGTCGATGTTCAACGGCGCCCGCCTCATCGGCCCGGCGATTGCCGGCATCCTCATCGCGCGGGTGGGTGAAGGGATCTGCTTCCTTTGCGATGGCATCAGTTACGTCGCCGTCATCCTTTCGCTGCTGGCGATGCGGGTCTCGCGCGGCCCGGCGCCGGCGCGTCACAACGACGTGCTGCGGGGCATGAAAGAGGGGCTTGACTACGCGATGGGCTTCGCGCCGATACGCTCGATCCTCCTGCTGCTGGCGCTGGTGAGCTTCATGGGCATGCCGTACACGGTTCTGCTGCCCGTATTCGCGACGAACATCCTCCACGGCAATGCGGATACGCTGGGGTTTCTTACGTCAGCGACCGGGCTGGGCGCTCTGGCGGGGGCCCTTTACATGGCGATGCGCAGGACGGTGCTCGGGCTTGGGCGATGGATCGCGGCGGCCTCCGCGATGTTCGGCGCCGGGCTCGCTGCATTTGCCCTCTCGCATCACCTGTGGCTCTCGTTGGCGCTGCTGCTGCTGGCGGGATTCGGAATGATGGTCCAGATGGCCTCCTGCAACACCGTCCTGCAGACCGTCGTGGAGGACGACAAACGCGGGCGCGTGATGGGACTCTACACAGTCTCGTTCCTGGGAATCGCGCCGTTCGGCAGCCTGGCCGCCGGAGCGATGGCGAGCCTCATCGGCGCCTCGTACACCGTGCTGATCGGCGGCCTCTGCTGCATCGGCGGGGCGCTGCTGTTTGCCCGCCGGTTGCCGATGATTCGGCGCCTCGTGCGCCCCATCTACATCCGGAAGGGGATCATCCTGCCGGTCGCATCGGGAATCCGTGCCGCGTCGGAACCCCCTGCCTGACAGCCGGACGGACAGCGGTGCCTCCTGTGCAATCGATGCCGCGTGAGGGCGTCCCGCCAGGTCCGTCAGGCAATCGGCGTTCTGCACGCCGGCGCACCATCGCTGTAGTATCGCCTCCGCCCCCTTTGAACGCGCCGCTCATCGCGCCGTCCTGCACGTGTTGCCGGGGGCGCGGTCATTCTCGGGCAAGTGGGCTCACTCGACAAACCGCCGGGCCATTACCGGTATCGGTCTGTCGAGTGGCTTGCGCCCCGCCTCGATGGGGGGGCTTCGCGACGGCGATCGACATCTGCGTGTCGTCGGTGTATGTGCCGGGCGGATGCCGGGAAGCGGCCACGAAGTCTGTCACGCCCTCCAGGCCGAAACGGGCGTGGATCTCAGAAGCGAAACAGACTCCGTCGGCCGGCCCAGCACGTCGCCGGCCGGAGCGCCGACGGTTGCTCTCGCAAATCGACGCTCCAGCCGGGTTCTCATGCTTCATGTCTCCTTTTCATAGCGGGTTGTGCCAGTGCGCCCCCGCGCTTACCGGGCGGACCCGTGCCCGGCCATTTCGACCTCCGCGATCACCTCGGCCGGTGAGAGATCGTCGCCGTATAGCAACCGGCAGAACGCCCGGTGGTACCGGTCTACGCTCCACAGGGCGGCTCGCATCAGGTCGCGAAACTGCTCGTGAACAATGGAAGCCTCCGCAAGCGGAATCGACGCGCGGAACGCCAGCATCCCGTCGGTCATATCCAGGTCGAACGCTCCGACGAGCAGTCTGTCGTTTGCCCGCACGACCGTCTCGGCCATCTGCACGCGCCGAGCCTCCGGTACGATGATCGGTATCCGGATGAACACACCGAGTACGAGTGGCTCCTCGCGTACCATAACCGTTGCGGTGAATGGAGCCGTCTCGCCGCAGAATGCGGCCTCGATGCCGGTTCCGTCCGGATACGGCCGGTACCGCACATCGTCGGCGTCGAAGAAACCGCACACCTGGCTCAAAATGTCCCTTGCGCGTTCCATCGTCGGCTCCTTCCTGGTCTCATCGTTACGGCCTTTCGGTCCCGGGGAACCGTGTTCCCCGGCCGTCACCCGTACACGCGAGGCTGCCGGGGTGTCCCCGAAGACATCCAACCGTTGCGTTCGGGGTGCTGCGACCGCCCCCGAGGTTTCCCGCCCCGGTGTCGCGAATTGCCGACGGGCGCGCGCCACCTTGCACGCCGCCCACGCGGCCGCAACGCAGACACAACCCCAAAACACTTCCATCAGTGGTCATCCTTTTTCCGCAGACCGGGAAACAAAAAACCCTGCAAGCGCTTGACGCCGCAGGGCTTAGGCACATCTCGAATATGCCACTCGCCCTACGGTATCCTCCCTCGCGCTACTGCCGCGTGATGAAAGACCGCCACGCCCGAAGGGTGCGCCGAGGCCCGCCCCGGCTCTGTCATCCAACCCTGTTCATGCCGATCGATCATTTCTTGTCCCGGCATTGCCACCGACACAGAAGACTCCCGCCCGCACCACAAACGGGCCAATGATGGAAATATACACAATCAAATCGTTCTGTCAAGGCATTTCCTTGCATTTTCTGTCTCGTCACGCGAGATGAGAATCCGACCCGCGCGGGTCGCCGGTCTTGCGGCATCCGAGCGGACGCGCGTGTTCCGGGAGAGGGCCGGCGCGAGGGCGTCTCTGCGTATGGCGGCGGGGGCAGCGGCGTGGATCCATCCTACTCGCCTGCACGAGGCCGGCCCCGTTGCGGGCCGATCTCCTCGAACGGAATCCGCTTGAACCCGAGCTTGTACGCAGGCGAATCGTCCTTCAGTCGGAAGTCCTGGTGTCCGGCGTCGACGAACAAGGGATCCTCGCTGACAAGATTGTCTTTCACATAGACGACCTTGTCGTCGAGTTTGTCGAGCAGGTCGAGCCACCGCCCGCCGACGCAGATGTTCCGCACGATGCGATTGCCCTTCGCCACTGCCGGCTCGTCGTCGTAGAGCTTGAGCAACTCCGGGTATCGTGTGCTCCACGGCGGCTCCTTGTACGGCACGGCATTGAGCCGTTCGACCAGGGTGTTGTCCCGGCCGTCAAAGTAGGACTTCGCCCAGCCGAGGCCGCGCGAATCGACATGCACGGCGGGGGTGCATTCCACGAAGATGTTGTTCTCCACCGTGTTGTTACGCCC
>CAZMVY010000240.1:0-6556 GCA_964569765.1 uncultured Planctomycetales bacterium | reverse complement strand
GCCGAACCCACGCAGGCCAGCACCAACAACGTACAGATCGCTCGCTTCATGATCGCCTACCTCCAAAAAAGCTCGTTCGTTAAGCGCAGCCCCCGATGACGCATCGAGGACGTCTCGCCCGTCGTCTGGAACCTTAGTTTTGCCCATATCGGCGAGTTTCGCAAGATCACTCGATGGAAGTCTCAGAATGAGGATCTGGCAAGGAATGCAAGCATCCAACGGCGCCACTTGCGCTGTCAGGATCCTGCAATCCAGCCCGCAGGTTTTCGCGACGGTATCGACACCGACCAGCCGAGGGATCTGCTGAATGCGCAAACCGGCCGGATCGCCCCGTAACCGTCGCATTACCAGCGAATTACGGTTTGTCGTCCGTGTCGGCCACGCGCGGTGACCTGCGAGGGCAGGCCGTTGCGCCCCTGACCACGTGGAACGGTTGCGGACGCGCAATGTCGCGGTGGTTGCAATCGAATTACCTCTTGACAGGCCGACGGCTTCGTTGTAAAAGCTAATCCGCATTAGCGCGAATGCTACATCGGATTAGCAAGGACGTTTGGCTTGCGGCCGAGGGCACTTGTGTGGCCAATGGCAACCCCCACCGCGTGACAGTCGCACAAATCGCCGAGCGACTGGCGCTTTCGCCGACCACCGTGTCGCTGGTGCTGACTGGCAGGGGCGAAAGCCATCGTCTGTCGCGCCGGACGATCGAACGCGTCCAGACGGCCGCAGCGGAAATGGGCTACCGACCGAACCTTGTCGCCCGGCAGCTCACGGGCAAGCGAAGCAACGCGGTCGGCGTGCTCATCGCCACGCAAGCCGTCGCGGATGTGCGGCTCATTCAGGCGATGGAGTTGCTCGCCGCCGAGCGCGGAATCCGCTTCATCCTGGGACAGGCCGTCGGCACGCCGCAGCGCGTGCGGGAATACATCGACGACTTCCGTGATCGGGGCGTCGACGCGATCATCAGCATCTTCCACAACCATCCCGACTTCCGGGACACGGTCCTGCCGGAGCTGGCACAATTCCCGAATGTCATCTACTACGAAAAACCCGATCACGCGGATGACGCGGCCATCGCGGAGGCCTGGTACGTGGAACCGGATTACTATCGCGTCGGCGAGCTTGGCGTTCAGTATCTCCTGGACCGCGGGCGGGAACGGGTCGCTCTGGTTCTGAACAATCGGGCGTTCTCCTATGCAAAGCACCGCTACCGTGCGTATGTCGAAACGCTCCGGGCGGCCGGGTACGATGAGCGGCAACAGCGGGTCTGGATCCTGGACGAGCAACCGGGCGTGCGGTGGACAGACCCGTTCACGGAACCGCTCGCCCTTGCGGCCGTCGACGAACTGGTGGTAAGCAAAGGCGCGGACGGCCTTGTAGCGGTGAACGACCTGTACGCCGCGAGGCTGATCCGGGCGCTCCGCCGACGCGGGCGGCGTGTACCGGACGATGTTGCGGTCATCGGATGCGACAATCTCGAGTTCGCCGCGCTGCTGGAACCGCCGCTGACCACGCTCGATCTTCGCGGGCCGGAGCTGGCCCGGGCGGTGATGGAGCTGCTCTTCGTCCGGCTGGAGGGCGGAACCCTGCCGCCGAACGAGCGGCAGCGCGTCATCCTGCCGGACCTGATCGTGCGGGAGACGGCGTAGCGCGGGAACGCGAGAACGTGGGAGAAGGCGCAAGCGGAAGGACGAAGCCCCGCAGACACCTGTTCGTGGAGCCGGCGGATGCCCCGACTCAACTTTGATCCGGATTCGGAACGAATCGCAGCCGCGACGCGACGGCTGAAGGCCGCGTACGACCGTGCGCCCGGCGAGGCTACGCCCGTAGTCGAGCCGAACGTCTACGCCCCGTTGCTGAGCACGAAAGAGGCGGTCGAGGATCTGGACGTGATGCTTGAGCGGGCGGCGGGGTGGGCCAACGCCCTCGCGGCAACGGACAACGACTGGACGCCGGTGATCCTGGGCTACTGCACCGTTGTGATGGTGCCGGAGGCGTTCGGGTGCCAGGTCGTGTTTCTGCCCGGGCAAAGCCCGTGGGCCCGCCACGCCGTCGGCGACATCTCGCAGGTCTGGAGCCTGCGGCCGAAGCCGCCGAGGGAATCGCCGATGATCCGGCGGAACTTCGAGTGGATCGACTACGCGCAGCGAAAGCTGGGGACGGCCGTGCCGATGTGGACGCCGGACATTCAGTGCCCGTTCTCCGTCGCCGCGCAGGTGGTCGAACCGAACGAGCTGTTCACGGCCTGCGTGACGGACCCGAAGGCGGTGCATCATCTCTGCCGGATGATTGCCGAGTACACGATCGACCTGACGCAGCAGTGGCTCCAGACGATCGAGCACCCCGGCTTTCCCGGCGCGAACTTTCCGAGCATCTCGGAGAACATCGGGTTGTGTCTGGCGGACGATACGCCGCTGATCATGCTCAGCCCGGAGATGTACGAGGAGTTCGCGCTGCCGTACAACTGCATGATCGGCGAGGCGTTCGGCGGGCTGCACATTCACTCGTGCGGCGACTACCAGCACAATCTGGACAACCTGCTGAAGATCACGAACGTACGATCGATTCAGGTGCACGCGGGGCCGGGCGAGTTTCCGCTGCCGGCGACGGCGGACGAGGAATGCCCTTTCAACCGGGCGCGGAAAAGGCTGACATGCTTCCTGGACGCGCTCGACGTGACCCGGGGCGACGAATACCGCGGGCGCTATCGGGAGCATTACGCGGAATACGTATTGCCGCGATTGTGCACCGGACCGCTGACGGGCGTGATCCTGCAAAGCTGCGGATGCCCCCCGGGGGCGGGAATGGAGGAGATCAACGAGGCGCTGCGATGGACGCGGCAGGAGCTGGCGCGCCGGGCGAAGTGAACCGACCGGCCCGGAAACCGATCGCGAATGGCCGGACGGCGAGGGAAGGTCGGGCCCCGCAGCCGCCTACCGCACGCGGAACGTACGGCCGGCGTCCCGCCAGGGCCGCCCCACGAGCACGGAGGACGAACGAGATGAGGCTTACCTGGATCGCCGGAATCGCGGTTTCGGCGTTGTCGGCGGCATCTCTGTCGGCCGGCGAGCCGAGACCGCAGGCCCTGGCCGCCTTTACCGGTTCGGAGTTCATCGGCGGGGCAAAGGATCTGTTCGGCGCGGTCATGGACGGGGAGCCGGTCAACTACGTGTACGCCCAGCCGACCGGCGGTCGCTCGCGAATGCAAGTGAAGTTCACCGTCAAGCAGGTCCCGGCCGAACCGCTGTTCATCCACATCAAGGGGCGCGACGACGATTACCGCGGCCAGTGCACGATCGCGATCGAACTCAACGGGACGGTCGTCTTCGAGGGGCGCAACGACTTTCCGTCGCGGAAGTTTGATACGCGCAGGTTCGCCATCCCCGCCGGCGTCGTGAAGCCCGGCGAGAACACGCTGGCCATCGTCAACCGCGAGAAGAAAGGCACGCTCGGTATGCCGCCGTGGTTCCAGGTGGCCGCGTGCGTGGTCGGACCCGAGGAGTACGTTATCCGCCGGGATCTGACGAAGGACTTCTCGGTGGCGCTGCCGGAAAAGATCGAGCCGCTGCCGACTCCGCTGCCACCAGGCCGGGAGCCCGGCTTCAAGTTCCGCGGCACGAAGGGCTGGATGTGGACGCCGCCGCAATACCTCTCCGAGATCCCCGTGCTCGCGAAGTACAAGATGAACTTCCTGATGAACTGCTACACGAGCATGTGCGACGTGGAGCACTACAAATGGGGCGATCCGAACGTGAACCGCTGGTGGGAGCCGCTGCCGGAGGAGAAGAAGGCGGCCTACGCGAAGGTGGTCAAGGCATGCCAGGAGCAGGGCATCAGCTTCTGCTTCAGCATGAATCCGAACCTCTGCTCGAAGCGGTTCGTGAACAGCGGCGAGGCGAAAGACGTGGAGGCCCTCTGGCAGCACTACGCCTGGGCGCAGGGGCTCGGCGTGAAGTGGTTCAACATCTCGCTGGATGACATCAGCCAGGGCATCGACGCGGCCGCTCAGGCGAAAGTGGTCAACCAGATCCTCCGCCGGTTGCGTGAGAAAGACCCCGGCGCGCAGATGATCTTCTGCCCGACATATTACTGGGGCGACGGAACCGGCAAGGAGCAGAAGCCGTACCTCGAGACGCTCGCCCGCGAGCTGGACCGGGACGTGTACGTGTTCTGGACCGGCGATGCGGTCGTCGGGCGGATCACCCGCAAGGCGGCGGAGACGTTTCGCGGAATCGTACAGCGCCGCCTGTTCCTGTGGGACAACTACCCGGTGAACGACGCGCGGCCGACGATGCACCTCGGGCCCGTGACCGGGCGCGACCCGGACCTGTGCGAGGTGATCGACGGCTACATGAGCAACCCGCTCTGCCAGCAGAACGAGGCGAACCGGATCCCACTGCTCACCTGCGCGGATTACGCGTACAATCCCGGGGCGTACGACCCGGTGCGTTCGATCGGCCAGGCAATCGTGCACCTCGCCGAGACGCCGGCTCAGCGGGACGTGATGCGGGACCTGGTGGAGGCCTACCCCGGCATGCTCATCTACGGCAACGGCGATACCGGCTTCAACGCCGTGCGCCACAAGTATGCGCAGATTACGGGCATGCCGCACTCGCGGCAGGCGGCCGAGGCGTACATCGAATACCTGGAGCGGCTGGCCGTGCGGATGAAAGAGGCGTTTCCGCACGGGTATGTCGCGGAAACGAAGACCCTGGACACCGACATTCAGTCGCTCAGGCAGATGCAAACGCAGAAGTATGGAGAGTAGACCATGACCAGACAATTGGCGATCCACGGCGGTAATCCCGTACGAACGAAGCCGTTTCCCTCCTGGCCTGTGTTCGGGCCGGAAGAGGAACAGGCGCTCGCCCGCGCGGTCCGCAGCGGCAAGTGGGGTAAGCAGGACGGCACGGAGGTGGCGACGTTCGAGCGCGATTTCGCAAAGTACCAGGGGGCGGCGCACGGCATCGCCGTAGTCAACGGCACGGTCTCGCTGCAGATCGCCCTGATGGCGGCCGGCATCCAGGCAGGCGACGAGGTAATCGTGCCGCCGTATACCTTCCTGGCAACGGCCACCGCCGTGATCACGGCCAACGCCACGCCGGTGTTCGCGGACATCGATCTGGAAACGCTCAACATCTCGCCGAAGGCGATCGAGGCGGCGATTACGCCGCGGACAAAGGCGATCATTCCGGTGCACTTCGGCGGTCTGCCGGCCGACATGGACGCGATCATGGCCATCGCGAAGCGCCACAACCTGATCGTAATCGAAGACGCCGCGCACGCGCACGGGGCGGAGTATAAGGGCCGGCGGACGGGGTCGATCGGGCACTTCGGCTCGTTCTCGTTCCAGTCGAGCAAGAACCTCACGAGCGGCGAGGGCGGCTTCATCACGACAAACGACGCGGAGCTGGCGGCGCGCTGCCGCTCGATCCACAACTGCGGACGGCGGCCCGGTCATGCCTGGTACGAACATTTCGTCATCGCGGGCAACTTCCGGCTGAGCGAGTTCCAGGGGGCGGTCCTCAACGCGCAGTTCCAGAGGCTCAACGAGCAGACCCGCCGCCGCGACGAGAACGGGCGATACCTCACCGAGAAGCTCGCCGCCATCCCCGGCATCCGGCCGCAGAAGATCCCCGCCGACTGCACGCGGCACGCGTTCCACCTGTTCTGCTTCCGCGTGGATGCGAAGGAACTCGGCGTGCCGCGCGCCGCGTTCCTGAAAGCGCTGGCGGCGGAGGGGATTCCGAACTTCGGCGGATATCCCCTGCCGCTCTATCGGCAGCCGCTGTTCCTGCAACGGGAATTCGGCCCGTATGCCGGCTGTCAGGGCGTGGACTATGCGAAGACGTCCTGCCCGAACTGCGAGGCGATCTGCTACGAACTCGGCGGCTGGCTCGAACAGCGGATCCTGCTCGGGACGCGCGACGATATGGACGACATCGTGCGGGCCTTCACAAAGGTCTACGAGAACCGCAAAGACCTGAAGGAGGCGTAAGCCCGAGTAACGAAATCCGAGCGACGAGACCCGAATGGACAAGCCGCGTGCGCCGGCTGCCCTTACCCATTTTTTCGTCATTCGAGCTTCGACATTCGGCATTCATCGTCCTCGCGCGGAACGCGGTGCACAATGCTTGTTGGAACGTCACAGATCGACATCACGCCGGAGGTCGGCGTCGAACTCTCGGGCTTCGCCCGGCGCATCCAGCCCTCGACCGGAATCCTGGATCGTCTTTACGCAAGGGGGCTCTATCTCGAACAGGACGGCGAACGCCTGCTGTGGCTCCATGCGGATCTGCTGGCCGTCGAACGCGGCTTCGTGTGCGATTTCCGCGAGTGGGCCCGGCGCAGCCGCCGGCTCGAACCGCGCCAGGTGATGATCTCGGCAACGCACCCGCATTCCGGCCCGGGCACGATCCATCTTCAGGAGGCGGGCGTCTACGACGCAACGTACGTCTCCTTCCTGCGGACACAACTGGAGCAGGCGGCCGTCGCCGCGCGTGCGGGGCCGGGGCCGGGGCCGGGCGGGCGGGGGGAGGGCCCCGGGGGGCGCGGGGAG
>CAZMVY010000239.1:0-6571 GCA_964569765.1 uncultured Planctomycetales bacterium | reverse complement strand
CGATCTTTCCGGAAACGTATCATCACGACACGTACGCCGCGCGCCATCCCCGCCCCCCGCGCAAGGGCAATTACCTGTATCGGCTCGATGCTCTGAGCCGGGCCATGGAGGCCGGCATCGACGATGTCGGCATCGGCGCCCTTTTCGGACTGTACGACTGGCGGTTCGAGGTCCTCGCTCTGGTTTCGCACGCACTCCATCTTCAGCAGCGCTACGGCGTCGGGCCCCACACGATCAGCTTTCCGCGGCTGCGGCCGGCGGCGGGGGTCCGGTTCGACTCGCGCCACACGGTCAGCGACTTCGACTTCAAGCGCATCATCGCGACCCTCCGGCTCGCCGTGCCCTACACCGGGCTGATCCTTACGGCGCGCGAGAACGCCGCGCTGCGACGCGAGGTCATGGCGTTCGGCGTTTCGCAGATCGACGCGGGAAGTCGCATCGAGATCGGCGGTTATACCGAGGCGGGCGACGCTCAGGTCATGGAGCGCGAACAGTTCGAGCTGGGCGATGTCCGCTCGCTTGACCAGGTGATGCGCGAGCTGCTCATCGACGGCTACATCCCGAGCTTCTGCACGGCGTGTTACCGGCTCGGACGGACGGGCGAACACTTCATGGAGTTCGCGATTCCCGGTTTCATTCAGCGGTTCTGCACGCCGAACGCCCTGACGACGCTGCTGGAGTACTTGACGGACTATGCCTCGCCGGAGACCCGGGCCGAGGGGGAAAAACGAATCGCCGAGGAAATCGCCAAGCTGGCAGACGGCCCCCGCAAGACGGAACTGCTGGACCGCCTGCGGAGAATCCGGTGCACGGACGAGAGAGACCTGTACTTCTGAGGGACGACGCCGACCGGGCGGACGGCGGCACGCACATGAGCGACTATCGGAAGGAACACGATCTTCTCGGCGAGCGCGACGTTCCCGCCGGCGCGTTGCACGGCATCTACACGGAGCGTGCCATCGAGAACTTCCCTCTGAGCGGCCGGAGGGTCAACCCCGCTCTCGTCCACGCGTACGGTGCCGTCAAGCTGGCTTGCGCGCGGACAAATCATGAACTCGGCTGGTGGGACGAAGACAAGGCTCGTGCCATCGAGGCCGCCTGCACGGAGATGATGGACGGCCGGCTCGACGCGTGCGTTCTCGTGGACGCCCTTCAGGGCGGCGCGGGAACCTCCACGAACATGAATATCAACGAGGTCCTCGCGAATCGCGCGTTGCAGATTCTCGGTCGGCCCCTCGGCGACTACCACACGATCAGCCCCCTCGACGACATCAACCTTCATCAGTCGACGAACGATACGTATCCCACGGCTCTCAAGATCGCCGCCATTCAGCTCCTCCGCCGGCTGGAGCGTGATGTCGTCTGCCTGATCGAGGAGTTTCAGCGAAAGGAGAAGGAAACCGCCGCCGTCGTCAAGATCGGTCGCACGGAACTGCAGGATGCCGTGCTGACTACGCTCGGGCGGGAGATGTCCGCCTACGCCGAGGCGTTCGGTCGCGACCGCTGGCGGATCTACAAGTGCGAGGAGCGCCTTCGCGTCGTGAATCTCGGTGGCACCGCGATCGGCACGGGCGTTTCCGCGCCACGGCCGTACATTTTCCGCGTGGTCGAGCACCTGCGCGACATTACCGGTCTGGGCCTTGCCCGTGCCGAAAACCTTGTCGATGCCACACAGAACATGGATGTCTTCGTCGAAGTCAGCGGCATCCTCAAGGCCCTCGCGAGCAACCTGCTGAAGATCGCCACCGACCTGCGGCTCCTTTCGTCCGGCCCGGACGGCGGCATCGGTGAAATCCGGATCCCGCCGCGCCAGGCCGGCTCGTCGATCATGCCCGGCAAGGTGAATCCCGTTATTCCCGAGGCCGTTTCGCAGGTCGCGATGGCCGTCATGGCCAACGATCAGGCCATCACCCAGGCCTGCTCGCTCGGCAACCTGGAACTCAACGCGTTCATGCCGCTCATTGCGGACGCCCTCCTCGGCAGCCTCGATCTGCTCCGCAACGGATGCACGATTTTCTGCCGATGCTGCGTCTCGGGCATCGAGGCCAACGAGGCGCGATGCCGTCTCCACGTCGAAAATGCGACGGCCAGCGCTACGGCGCTCGTCGAGGTCCTCGGTTACGAGACGGCCCAGGAAATCGCCACCGCTGCACGGTCCGACGGCAAGACCGTCCGGCAGATCGTCCTCGAGCGTGGATTGCTGGCCCCGGAGAAGTTCGACGAACTCGTTTCGGCCGAATGGGCCACGCGCCTCGGCTCGCCGCTTGGGAAGGCACGCCGATGAAAGCGACACCCAGGGGCCTGCGTCTCCACATCGGTCTGTTCGGCCGACGAAACGTCGGCAAGTCGTCACTGCTCAATGCGCTCACGCGGCAGGCTGTCTCGATCGTCTCCGACGTAGCGGGTACGACCACCGATCCCGTGGAGAAACCGATGGAACTGCTGCCCGTGGGCCCCGTGCTGTTCATCGACACGGCCGGCATCGACGACGTCGGCGCGCTCGGGGAGCTGCGCGTGCAGCGCACGCGCGGAGTTTTCGATCGGACCGATGTCGGCATCGTCGTTGCCGAGGCGGACCGGTGGGAACGGTTTGAAGAGGAGATCGTGGCGGAGCTTCAGCGGCGGAAGATCCCCGTGGTGGCCGTCTTCAACAAGGCCGACCTGGGCCGTCCGGACGGGGCGACAGTCGGCCGACTCCGGAGCAACGGTATCGCCTGTGTCGAAACCGTGGCCGCCCGCAGCGAGGGCGTGCTTGCACTCCGCGAGGCGATTGTCCGGTGCGCGCCCGACGAATTCATCAATGCCCCGTCCATTGTCGGGGATCTCGTACCGCCCGGAGAGCTGGCGGTCCTCGTGGTGCCGATCGACCTCGAGGCGCCCAAGGGCCGGCTGATCCTGCCCCAGGTGCAGACGATCCGCGACCTGCTCGACAACGACGCTTGCTGCATGATTGTGAAGGAGCGAGAGCTGCGCGACGCTCTCAGTCGCCTGAAGAAGCCCCCGGCCCTCGTCGTCACCGACTCGCAGGCCTTTCTCAAGGTCGCCGCCGACACGCCGAACGACGTGAAACTCACCTCGTTCTCGATCCTGTTTGCGCGGTTCAAGGGCGACCTTACGGAGTTTACGCGCGGCACCGTCGCAATCGACGGCCTGCGGCCCGGCGACCGCGTCCTCATCGCCGAGGCGTGCTCGCACCATCCGATCGGCGAGGACATCGGTCGTGTGAAGATCCCGCGATGGCTTACCCAGTACGTCGGAGGCAGGCTGGAGTTCACCACGACGCAGGGCCACGACTTCCCCGCCGACCTCAGTGCGTATAAGCTCGTCGTTCACTGCGGCAGTTGTATGACGAACCGCCGGGAGGTGCTCTCCCGGATCCTGCAGTGCCGCCAGGCCGGCGTGCCGATCACGAACTACGGGATGACGATCGCGTACTCGCTCGGCATCTTCGATCGCGCCCTGGCGCCGTTCCCGGGGGCGCTGGAAACCTATCGCGCGGTTCGTGCCGGAAGGCTCGTCTGATCCGTCCGCCGGAAACGGCGGAAACACGCGCGTATTCGCGATTCCGTTCCGTGCGTTCGTTCCTGGCGTCCCGTTGCGTCCGGAAGTACAATAACATCCGCGTTATGGCGGGGTGGAATCCCGCTGCAAGCTGAAGGAGGAGCTGCCATGTTCGAGTACCGGGTCCGTCTCAATCTGGCCACTACGGCCGCGATCGTCATGCTGGGCATCGGGGCGAGCGTAATCACGAGCACGGTGGTGGCGGCGCGCGCCTACCGGTCGCGCGGAGACCAGATCAAACGCCAGGAACAGACCATTGTCGTAAAGGGGTCGACCCGTAAGCGTATCCGGTCCGATCGCGCGGTCTGGCACATTCGTGTGGAGGGCGAAAACAAGCAGATGCAGGAGGCGTACAAGCAGGTGGATGCCGCCGTCCAGCGGGTCGGGACGTTCCTCCGAGAACACGGATTCACCCCCGAGGAGACCGGCCTCGGCGCCATCGAGACCACCGTCCATCATGTCCGCACCGAGAAAGGACAGGAGACCCGTGAAGTCGCTTCGTACACGCTCTCGCGCACGTTCTTCATCTCGACGCGGGATGTCGACCGCGTCTGCCGGACGGCGGGCCAGGTCACCCAGCTCATCCAGGAGGGCATCCTCGTCGTCTCGCAGGCGCCGGAGTACTACTACAGCGATCCGGCGGCGCTCAAGCTCGAACTTCTGGGGGCGGCATCCAGGGACGCCCGCGCCCGGGCGGAGGAAATCGCTCGCGCGGCCGGCTGCCGCCTCGCCGGCGTGCGCGCGGCGAGCATGGGCGTGCTTCAGATCACGCAGCCCTTCTCGACCGAGGTGAGCGCCGAAGGAATCTACGACACATCGACCATCGACAAGGACGCCCAGGCAGTGGTAACCGTAACGTTTCAGATCGAACCGACGTAGCCCGTGCGCGCCGGCGCGAATCGACGCGGCAAGGACGAACGGACGCTGCCGTGAGGCTGCGCCGAATCCCGAGTGACGCAGCTATTGCAGCGTGATCCGGTGAACGCCCCACGCCACGATGAACAACCAACCCGTATAGAGAACGGTGTAGAGAAAGGCATACCCGAGGCTGGCCGCAAGGTCCCCGCGGCAGCGGCGCGAGCGCGCGAACACTTGTCGCAGCGCCCGGTTGAATACCCAGAACACCGCAAGGATGAGCACCGCCAGTACGCCCCAAACGACGGGCAACAGCAGCCACGCGAGAACCACGAGCAGCACCATCACCAGGATCGACAGCAGCACGCCGACCACAACCCCGAGGCAACCACTGTCGATGTCAAACCCGAGGTCGGTTGGGTCCACCCAACCGACGTTCAGAACGGCATCGGCCGCGTCGGACAGAGGAAAGTCTCCTCCGCTTGGAAGCGTCACTGCCTCCTTGCGAACACGAATTCCGCGGTAAAGGCCGTACGTCAGGAACAGGAACAGCGTGATGGCGATGATGCCCGCGGTGAGTTCCGCCTCGGCCAGAAACGAACGATGCCCCAGGATAAAGACAAGCACCGCAGTGACCGCGATGTCGATCGCCGCCACAACGCCGATCGCCCAGGCGCTCCAGACCGGGTATCGCGAAGCACGCAAGACGCGGCGCCTCAGACGCTCACCGTCTGCCTTCTCCGCCCGAACGCCAAGCCGGTTCCAGGAGACTTGCTTCGCCATAGGGGGCAGCCTGCACACCTCCGGTTTGCACCGAAGCTTGCGCAATACCGATTGCGGAACGAGCACATCCGCGCGACGACACCGGACCCGAGACGCACAACCGGCATCGTCTATCGTCGCGAACGCGCCTTCTTCATCAGTTCCGTCGGGATGACCGCCCCGCCCGTACCGAAGTTGCCCTCCGGCCGTTCCCGCACACCCGGCGTGAGCGGGATCGTCGGCAACGGCCCGAACGAGGTTCCCGCACCTTGCCGCTGGCTGATGATCCCGGCCGCATTCAAGCCGGCGCCGGGTTGGACGGAATTGGGCGTGTCCGCCCCGCCCCCTGCGTTGACAACCCCGCGGCCCGTTCCGTAGTAGACCTCAAACAGCCTGTCGCCCCGCGTCAGCCCGAACGCATCCTGGATCGGGATATAGCGGTCGAACTTGGCCGTCTCGATCCACCGGATCATCGCCTGCGTGACGTATTCCGGGGCGATCAGTGTGCGCCGCTGCCTCGTCAACTGGTCCAGCGCATCGACGATGCCGTGATCCTCGACGAAGATGCGGAACCGGCCGCTTACCGCCTCGTACTCGATGCCGAAGTTCCATGTGCCGCGCCGCGTAAGCGTCGCCACGGGCGTCTCGATCGTCATGTCGCTCCGGATCGCCCCTTCCGCCACACCCGCACGAACGGCTCCGTACCCCAGGTCGAGCTTGATCCGCTGCTCCTGCGCCGTCCGGTAGAACTGCGATACCGTCATCGACGTGGCCCGGTCGATCTTCACGATCACGTTGTCCCCGAACTGAAGGAGCAGGCCGGAGCGCAGTCCGGTCTGGATGAATGTCCCGGGCGCCAGGCGATCGCCCACCTCCACGGGCCGCCACGCAAGCTTCTCACCAGGCCCGCTCAGGGGCGCCGCCCGCACGTCGCCGGTAACTTTCACCGCAACGGCGCTCGGTATCTCCGCGCCCGCCGGTTGCGTCGCGCTTGGCGCGCTCGCCGGTTGGGCATGGGCAGACGGGGCCGACGCCAGTACCAGGGCCGTTACCACCGCAAGGCCGCCCGCCCCCCACCGCCACGACGCATTGTGCCGCTGGAAATCCATCTTCGCACCTCGCCCGGAGGTCTCGATAAAGCTTCGCCCGCCGGATTCTATACGCGCCCGGGCGCTCCGGCGGACGGCAGCGTACCCCCGCCGCGGCCGCCGCCCGGCGCCGGCCGCCCCGGGGAACTTCGTTTCATCGGGGTCCTGCCGGGCTGCCGGCGGGGGGTTCCGGGCCGATCTCGACGCTTTCGGCCTCGTATCCGTGATGCTTCTGTATGTATGCATCCGCCTTGCCCAGCAGTGCGACGAGTTCGGCCCCCGTGTTGGAGCGATCTGCCGGCGTG
>CAZMVY010000238.1:0-6592 GCA_964569765.1 uncultured Planctomycetales bacterium | reverse complement strand
GCCCGATGCCGACCGACAGTGCGCCGGGCGCGTGTGCCGCCTTCGGTACGGGTATCCCGATGACGATGTCGATGCGTGGTTGCATGCCCGCGCCGGCCGCGCCGCGGAGCATTCGGATGCGTTTCCCGCGGCCGGGACCGCGGGCGTGGGTGCGGGTGGGGGCGGCCGGCACCGAGGCGGCCGTGTCTGTCAACGGCCAGGTAATCGGCACCCATCTGGGCGCCTGGACGCCGTTCGAGTTCGAGATCACGCACGCCCTGCGCGACGAGAATGAGCTGGAGGTCCGCTGCGTGGACCGGCTCCACACCACGAACGGGTTTCTCCCCGTGCTGGGCGTCCGCTGGACGGGGGCGCGGGATGTGGAGATCCTCACGGCGCCGCCGCCGGTGAAGCCGCCGGCACCGCAGCGGGCATCCACGCGAGGCACGCAACTTCTCGTAGACGGGCGGCCGTTCCGGGTGCGGGGGGTGCTGCACTGGGGCTTCTACCCGGAGCTGGGCCAGCCGTGGCCGTCGGAGGAGCAGATCCGCCGCGAAATCACGGACCTTCAATCGCTCGGCTTCAATCTCATCAAGTTCTGCCTCTGGGTTCCGCCGGAGCGGTACTATCAGCTCTGCGAGGAAATGGGGATGTTCGTGTGGCAGGAGTACCCCGTCTGGGATGCGCCGCTGACGGATCGGTCGATCCTCCGCGAGTATGAGGAGTTCTTTCGCCTCGATCGCCCCTATTCCTGCGTGATTCTGCGGACGCTGACGTGCGAGAACGACCGGGTCGCGCCGGAGCTGGGCCGCGAGCTGGTCGATCTGGCGCACGGGATGATTCCGGGCTGCCTCGTGCTGGACAACAGTGGGTGGCTCTGTGCCGAGCGGACGGGGGACTTCCACGACGAGCACGTTTATCTGAGCCATATCCAGTTGCGCTACTACGCGCAGCGGGTGCGGGGCAAGTTGAGCAAGCCGCTGCTGATCGGCGAGGGATTTCACGCGCACGCGATGCCGGAGGGGCCGTATGATACGGCCCTGGCGGTCCGGCGGCAGCAGATCCGGATGCTGGCCCGCGATCTGCCGGAGGCGGGATATGTGATTACGGTGATCCGCGATCACCCGCCGTCGCCGACGGGGCTCTACACTGCCACCGGCCGGCTGAAGTACACGCCGGAGCAGTGGGCCTGGCACACGGATCAGCCCGGCCAACCGCGTGAGATCCCGGAGCCGTGCGGGCCGATCATCGGGCCAAGGAAGGGGCAGTGGAAGTGCCCGGAGTTCCAGTGGTGGAGCCCGGTGGTGAAGGTGCTGGATGCGTCGCTGCCGGTGCGGCTGATCGAGGAGGAGTGTGCCTTCGATCTGTACTCGGGGCGGGTGCTGGAGCGGTGCGAAGGGACGCGGGTTCTGGTGGAGGCATGGAACGTCTGCACCGCGCCGATCCGCCGGGCGCCGCTGGTCATCGAGTTCATGAGCGAGGGGCGGCGGCGGGTCGTATCGGCGTTTCGCCATGACACGCCGGCGGGGCGCGAGCTCTGGCGGATCCTGCAAGAGCGGACGGGCGACGCGCCGGAGATCGGGCCGCTCGTGGGCACGTCGATCGTACTGGAGGACTGGGAGATGTCGCTCGACGGGCACCACTGGGGGGCGGTAAAGTGCGATACGCCGCTGGTGAACCGCGGGCGGAACATCTTCGAGGGGTGGGCGACCTTCCGCACCCGGGTGGAGTATCCGGGGGGGGAGCGGATCCTCCGGTGCGAGGCGGTTGGGGATTACTACGAGCTGCTCATCGACGGGCGGCGGATCGGCGAGGCCGGCCCGCGTGACGGGACGTGGGACGGGACACGGGACATTCCGCGGGATTTCGCGGTCTCGCTGGCACCGGGCTATCATGAGGGCGTTTTTCACGTGCGGGACTGGCGCGGCGGCGGGGGGATGGTCGGGCCGGTGTACTTTGCGGAGGACCTCGAACAACGAATCTTCTGATTCTGGATTTTGGGATTTCGGATTTTGGATTTGCGAGCGTCTGGGCGTTGCCCCGGTTAGCACGCCTTCTGATTCGGGCCTATTGGGCTGACACGGGAGGACATCGCGTGAACGAGCAGGAATTCAAAGATCGGACCAGGCAAGTAGCGCTTCGGGGAATTCGGGTCGTGAGCGTCTTGCCGCGGGATCGGGTGTGCGATGTCATCGCCCGGCAGCTCGTTCGCTGCGGGATCTCCGTCGGGGCCAACCACCGGGCGGCCTGCCGCGGCAAGTCGACAGCCGACGTAATTGCAAAGCTCGCCGTCGTCGAGGAAGAGGCGGATGAGACGCTGTATCGGCTCGAACTCATCGTAGCAGCGGGCCTAAATGCCCGAAGGCCACTTGCGGGCGCTTATGAAGGAGGTCGACGAGATCCTCACCATGATGGTCACATTCATCAAGACCCTGCGTCAGCGCGTCGGACGAATCCAAAATCCAAAATCCCAAATCCCAAATGGGTGACTTGTGGTTGGCGGTGAAATCCACTACTGGCGGGTGTCGCAGCGTTACTGGGACGCCATCCTCGACGCGGCGAAGTCGCTGGGCGTCGAGGTGGTCGCAACCTATGTGCCGTGGCAGTTTCACGAGATTCGCGACGGCGTGTACGATTTCTCCCTGCTTGACGCGTTCCTCGACGCCGTGGGGCGCTACGGCTTCAAGGTATTCGCCCGGCCGGGGCCGTACATCTATTCCGAGTGGCGGAACCTGGGCGTCCCCGACCACGCGGT
This sequence comes from uncultured Planctomycetales bacterium, assembly GCA_964569765.1. Classification (GTDB taxonomy): domain Bacteria; phylum Planctomycetota; class Phycisphaerae; order UBA1845; family PWPN01; genus CAZMVY01. The sequence goes on along the minus strand of CAZMVY010000238.1, from coordinate 3,858 downwards.
CCGCTACCACAAGCTGCACCCCGAGTTCCAACGCAAGGCGGCAGGCTGGATCGCGGCGGTCATGAAGGCGCTCCGGCCGCGCCTGGGCAGGCTCATCGTTGCCGTGCAGGCGGACAACGAGATCGACCCGTTGCTCCACTTCTACGGAGAGGACATCGGGTTTGCCGACTGGCTGCGGGAGCGCTACGGGACGATCGACCGGCTCAATGCCGCGTGGGGCACGGCATACCGCGACTTCACGGAAGCGATTCCGACGCTCGCGCCGATCGGCGAGGATCGGCGTTTCCGCGACGGGTGTCAGTATCGGTACGACCTCGCGACGCGCTACGCGCGGTGGGTGGTGGCCGAGTACCGCAAGCACGACCGCGACGTGCCGATCGTGCTGAACACGTGGCCGGGCGTCGATGCGCAGAACTGGCGAGACCTCGCCGAACTGGCGGACATGTACGGCATCGACCCGTATCCGTCGAACGAGTGTCGGAAGGATTTCCGGTACTTCCGGGAGCGGCTGCGGCTGCTGCGGGCGGTCACGAAGTTTCCGTACATCGCGGAGTTCGGCAGCGGGATCTGGCACGGGATGCCGGACCGCGACTACACGCCGGATCACTACCGGCTGACGGCGTGGACGGCCCTGGCCAGCGGCGTTCGCGGATGGAACTGGTACATGCTCGCGAACCGCGACAACTGGAGCGGGGCGCCGATCAACGAGCGGGGCGTGATCCGCCCGGAGCTGGGCGAGGTGTTTGCCGAGGCGATCCGGGCGTTCAAGCGGCTCGAGCACGCGCCGCCGCCGGAGACGTCGTGCGCCGTCACGTGGTCATGGCGCTATCACCAGATCGCGCAGATCATGAAGCGTGACGCGGACGACCCGCTGTTCGGCGTGCTTCACGAGATGGGGATCGAGTACGACTTCGTGGACGTGGACCACGATTTCGAGCCGCCGCGCCTGCTCTTCGTGGCCGGTGATGTGGAGGAGCCTGCGCGGCTGTGGCGGTACGTGGAGCAGGGCGGCAACCTGGTCCTGTTTCAGCGGCTGATCGACGGCTGCGCCCGGCCGGACGGTACGAGCCATCCGTTTGTGGAGAACCTCAAGGTATCGCGCGGATTCGTGACGAACCGGGCCGTCTTTGCGTATCAGACGGTGCCGGGGACGCCGATCACGGCCGAGCAGCTCCCGTGGCGGATCGACGAGGACCAGCGGCGGTTCATGGAGCTGGCCGTCGGGCGGACATACACGACGGGGTACTTTGAGCGGCGGGGCCGGGGTGCCGTGATGGTCCTCGGGTGCGCCCCGAGCGCCGACGCGGTTCTGGCGGTGCAGCGTTTCTTCGGCGTGGCGATTCCGGCGCGGCCGCTCACGCCGGGGGTGCACGCGTCGAAACGGGGCGATCGGATCGTCGTGGTTAACCCGGGCGAGGCGAAGACGGCGAAGATCGAGGTCGGCGGCGAGGTGCGGGAAGTCGACGTGCCTCGTTGTTCGGGGGCGGTGCTGTGACGAATGAAAATCCCTGCGGCGGAGATAGCGGCCTAAGAGAGGGCGGCCGGAAGAAGGGATAGCGGCCTCAGAGAGGCCGCACTCCAAAGGAGTCTGGCGGCTTCGGAGAGGCGGCAGTCCGCACGGCGTGGCTGTGGGTGAGGTGATATGACAGACGGTTGGTCGATTGTCGAGTCGCCGTTCCGCGTCGAGCACGCGAAGGCGTACGAGGGGCTCTTCACGCTCGGCAGCGGCTACCTGCACGTTCGCGGCTCGTTGGAGGAGCACCTGAGCGGGGCTCCGCAGAACGTGAGCTATACGCGGATGCCGACGAACGTCACGAGCGAGACGTTTCCGGAGACGAAGGTGAAGTGGGGGACCTACGTCCCGGGCATCTTCGGCCGCCATCCGCTGCTGAATAACGAGATGATCAACCTGCCGTGGTTCCTGGGGATGGCGCCGATCCTCGACGGGGAGCGGCTGGACCTGGAGCGTTGCCGCATCCTCGATTACCGCCGCGAGCTTCGGCTGGATACGGCGACGCTTCGTCGGACATTCCGGTGGCAGACCCGGCGGGGCGCGGAAGTGGCCGTGACATTTGAGAGGTTTGTCAGCGCAGCCCGGGGATATCTGTGCGTGCAACGAGTGACGTTGGGAGCGAAGGCGGATGTGAACGTGATCGTGGAGGCCGGTCTGGACGCCGACGTGCGGACGAACGGGTACGATCATTTTCGCGAGGCGAGCCTGGAGTTTGCGGCGCCGAGCGGCATCGACTGCCGCGTGCGGACGGACGCGGGAGACACTATCGACATCGCCACATGCCTCTTGCCGTCCGAGGCGACATGGAGACACGAGGCGGGGCCGCGTGCGGTGAGCCTGAAGGCGTGCTTTTCCGTTCCTGCGGGCGGCGAGCTTGTGATCGAGAAGCGTACCGCCGTAGCCACCAGCCGCGACCGGCGACCTGCGACGGCGTCCGCATGTCTGGCCGGGGCGCAGGGCTCGACGTATGACCGGCTTCACGAAGAACATGCCGCCGTCTGGCGAAAGCGGTGGGATGCCTGCGACGTGATCATCGAAGGTGATGACGAATCGCAACAAGCGATGCGGGCGTCGCTGTTTCACCTGCTCCGGGCCCACGTGCCGGACGACCCGCGCGTGGCGATCGACGCGAAGGGCTACGCGGGCGAGGCGTACTGGGGGCGGTTTTTCTGGGATACGGAGATGTTTCTGCTGCCGTTCTATCTGTACACCGACCCGGACCGGGCGCGAACGCTTGCCGATTTCCGCGTGCAAAGCCTCAACGGAGCACTCGCGAACGCCGCGCGATACGGGTATCCCGGCGCCCGGTATGCATGGGAGTCCGACGCGGCCGGCAACGAGTGCTGTCCGAACTGGCAGTATGCGGACCACGAGGTGCACGTGACGGCGGACGTGGTGTACGGCCTCGTGCACTATGCCCGCGCCTCGGGCGATGCGAGCTACCTGCACGGTCCGGCGGCGCGCGTGCTGGTGGAGACGGGCAGCTCTACAAGGGGCATGACTGTGACCCTTCCCGGTCGCCCGAAGGACGCCGAAGCGCTTGGTACTGAGTGGAGGTAAGGGGATTCGAACCCCTGGCCTGCGCGATGCGAACGCGCCGCTCTCCCAACTGAGCTATACCCCCAGGCTGGACGTACTTTTATACCACAGAGGCGCGCAGCTATCACCCCGCGGAGCGTGATCGTGCTCCGTTCGAGCTGCGCGGCGCCAGCTGTCCACTCTTAGGGCTCTGGCTTCTCCCTGCCGAATAGGTCCGACACGTCGTCAGAGTCGGGATAGCCCTGCTCGTCCGATGCCTCTCCTTCTCGACCTCCTGAGAGCTCGGCCCCCAGTTCGAACGACGCGGCCCCGCTCATGGACGGGGCGGACATCGGCTGGAAAGACAGGGACGCAGGCATCGTCGGGGTCTGCGTCATCACTGGCGCCTGCGGGGCCAGGGGCTGGCCTCCCCCCAGGTACGTCGGGATGAAGGGCGTCAACAGAGCGATGGGGTTGGGGAAGAGCGTGGTGGAGGTCTTCTCGGTCGCGATCTCGCCCAAGGTCTGAAGGTAGCGCAACTGGATGGCGGCTGGGTTCTGCGACAGCACCATAGCGGCGGCGGAGAGCTTCTCGGAGGCTTGGAACTCTCCCTCGGCGGCGATGACTTTGGCGCGGCGTTCGCGCTCAGCTTCAGCCTGGCGTGCCATGGCACGCTGCATGCCCTGAGGGATCTCCACATCCTTTATCTCCACGATGCTCACCTTCACGCCCCAGGGGTCGGTCTGCTCGTCGATGATCTCCTGCAGGCGCTGGTTGAGCTTGTCGCGCTCGGTGAGCAGATGATCCAGATCGGATTGGCCTACCAC
>CAZMVY010000237.1:0-6594 GCA_964569765.1 uncultured Planctomycetales bacterium | reverse complement strand
CCCCCTCGCCCTCGGCGCCCTCGCCTTCGCCCTCGGCGCCCTCCCCCTCGCCTTCGCCCCCGCCATCCAGGCCTCCGTCCTCCGGGGTCGACGGGCCCGTGGTCGACCATTCGGACGCGGCACAGCCCGACAGTGGGCCGCTCCCCAGCGAGGAGAAGGCCAGGCCGAGCAGGAGGAGGAGGAATCGGGAGAGGGGTCGCACGGGGCCAACGCTCATGGAGACAAGATACTCGCGGACCATCCCTCGAGCAACCAGGCCATCGCCAGGCGCCGTGCGAAAACCCCGACCTCGCGGGAGACTGCTCGGCGAGGATCACGCGGGACAGCGCCCCCCCGGACATCCCTCGCTGCGGGCCCCGGCGAGCCCTGGGAGCGCTGCCCGCACGGTGCGGAGGCACCGGGCGAACCGCCTCAGAAGGTGCGCGCCACGAGCTGACGAGGCTCGCGCGCGACCATCGCACCCAGCTCCAGGACGGCCTCGAGGCCGGCGATCTCGCGCCGAAGCCGGGCCACCTCGGCCGCCGCGACGAAGGACTCGTCGAGCGCACGCGTGGCGGCGCGGTCGACGTCGGCGAGGCTCGCCGGCGGGTAGCCCGAGAAGCTGGAGACGATCCCCTGCGCGCGGGCCTCCCCAGCGAAGACCGCGCTGAAGCCTCGCCCACCGCGGCCGGGCCCCGGCTGCTGGAAGGCCAGGTAGTCGACGAAGGGGCCGGCCGCGTCCCTGGAAAACCAGGGCTGGCCATCTGCACGCCCGATGAGCAGGGCGCCCTCCTTGCCGGCGAGCAGCTCGAGGGCTCCGGGCAAGGCCAGCTCTGCGGCGGCCACGTGGGCCGAGCGCGCGTTGACGAGCGAGCGGGTCGGCAGCCCCGCGAGCTTCTCCCGGGCCTCGTCCAGACGCCGCCGGTGCTCGTCGAGCAGCGCCTGCCACGCCGCGTCGGCCTTGGTGGAGGGCAGGGCCAGCACCACGGCCGGGACCGCAGAGGAGACCACCGCCAGGGAGAGCAGCTCCTCCTGCGGCGTGGCGTCGATGGCGTTCCAGTGAGCCAGCAGCCGCCCCCGACCGCCCGGGGCCGTCATCAGCAGGCCGATGGGACCCGCCGGAGGGTCGTCGGGCGAGCGCTCGGCCACCGCGGCCTGGAGCTCGTCGGCCGGGAAGGCGTAGCTGCCCACGCGCAGGTGCGTCAGGCCGCCGATCTCGAGCATGTAGCGGTAGGGTACGTCCGGATCGGTGCCGAGGAAGACCGGCGTCAGGCCGCCGACGAAGAAGCTGGCCCCGTACGCCTCGCCCACCTCCGCTGCGGCCGCCTGCAGCGGAGCGGCGCCGAGCTCGCCCGGAGTGAGCGCGAGCTCGATCAGCTCCTCGGCGGACAGCCCCCCGAGCCCGTCCTCGACCGCGGCCAGCAGCAACTGGCGCACGGCGCGCGCCTCGGCGGCTAGGGTGAACAGGCTGCGGAAGATCTGCTCCGAGCCGCTCCCCACCCAGGGCTCGGTGCTGCTGCGGTAGGCGAGCTCGGCCTCGGCCCGGGCGGCCGCGAAGCCGCGCCAGCCGGCCAGCTCGCTCAGACCCGCCAGGCTGCGCGCGAGCCCGACCAGCTCCGCGGAGGAGCAGACGAACGGCTCCCCCTCCTGCTCCTCGGCGCCGCCGGCACAGGCTTCCAGCACCGGAGCCGTGCGATCGGCCACGACCCCGACGGAGGGCGGCGCGAGGTCCCGCACGAAGGTCACGCTGGCGATCGCGGACTCGCCGACCGGATCGTCCAGGGGGTCCAGCAGCAGGTAGCTCACGGCCTGGGCGAAGCCGACCGGATCGTCGACGAAGTAGAGCGACGGCGAGACGAAGGTCTGCTCGAACGAGGCGAAGGGCAGGGAGAGGGAGCTGGCGGTGGGCGCGGGACCGTCGAACGGGGCGAGGAAGCTCAGCTCCACCTGCTCCAGCTTCGCCGCCACGGGGTCGCTCGCCGCGAGGCGGGCGAGGAAGCTGGTGCCCGCCCGGGGCCCGCGCAGGGGCCCGACCTGCACGACCTCGAGGGCCAGGGTGAGCTCGCCGACGGTGGCGGCCCCGGAGGCCATCAGCCGCCCCCCCTGATCCTGGAAGTGCAGGCGGAGGTCCGTCTCGATCGGGGCGCCGCCGCCATCGTGGACCACGAGGGCCAGCACGTAGCTCGCCCCGACCGGCGACCTGCCGAAGCTCAGCGCGCTCTCGGCCAGGGCGCGGCCATCCCCCTGGGGAAGCAGCACGAAGGCCGCCGGATACGGCGCGGGCCCGGCGAAGGGCTCGAGGAGCTCGGCCGCGATCGCGCCGACCTGCCCCGGCTCGTCGAACTGGACCGTCGCGCGCAGCGTCCCCGCGAGCGCGTAGCTGCCGGACCACGAGGTCACGGTCCCGGCGGCCCCGGCGGGCAGGGACGGCAAGGCCCCCACGGCGAGTAACAACAACACTGTAAAGATACCAGATGGTTTCATCGACGGCCCCCTTGCCAGCAGTCGGCTGCTCATTGTCCAGCATTATGATAGACATCATTCTCCCCCGGGCAAGGGATCCTGAGCACGAGCCGGCAGGCCAGGAGCAGGGCCCGGCACCGTCAGCGCAACGGACCCGCAGCGCCAGGAAATCCCCCGGGGAGGGGGTGACGACCACGCGGGGACCAGGCGCCGCCCCCCTCCTCGCGCCGCGCTCCAGCGCCCGAAAAAAAGCGCGCGGCCCGGTTCCCACTCTCCTCCCCTCGCGTGTCGTCCAGGTAGAGAATGGGGTTGCCATTCCCCGGAGGTCGTCATGGGCCAGCTCGTCGCTCGGTTGTCCTTCCTGACAGGGCTCTTGCCGCTGCTGCTGCTCGGCGGACCGTCCCTCGCAAGCGCCGCGCCTCCCGCCCGGCCCAGCGCCCACGCCCTGCTGGTCGCCAGCCACCGGCCCGGCCCGGGCCAGGCGCCCTTGCGCTTCGCTGGTCAGGACGCCAGCCGCGTCGCCGCGCTGCTCGTCGAGCTGGGCGGCTACCCCGCTGACCAGGTGCGCCAGTTGACCGACCCGACCGCCGCGGAGCTGCTGGCCGCGCTCCGGGCACAGGGGGAGGCCCTGGCCCGACACCGGGCCGCAGACGAGCCGGCCGAGCTCCTCTTCTACTACTCGGGGCACGCCCGGGCCCGCTCCCTGACCCTCGGCGAGGAGGAGCTGCCCCTCGCCCGGTTGCGGCAGGAGGTCGCGAGCCTGCAGGCCGATTTCACCCTGATCGTCCTCGATGCGTGCCAGAGCGGGGCCATCTCGGGGGTCAAGGGGGCCCAGCCCGCGGCGGACTTCAGCTCGAGCTCGGTGGCCGAGCTGGCCGCGAGCGGCCTCGCGGTCATGGCCTCCTCCACGGGCAGCGAGCTGAGCCAGGAGTCCGCGACCCTGGCCGGCTCGTTCTTCACCCATCACCTGCTCGCCGGGCTGCGCGGCGCCGCCGATCAGGATCGCGACGGACAGGTCAGCCTCCACGAAGCGTACCGCTACTCCTACCACCGGACCCTGGTCGCGACCGCGAGCACCGCGATCGGTCGCCAGCACGTCACCCTGGAGACCGACCTGCGCGGCCGCGGCGAGGCGATCCTCACCCGGCCGGCCCTCGCGGAGGCCGCCCTGGACCTGCCCGCGGAGCTCGGGGCCGAGCTGCTCTTGAGCCGGCAGCCCGACCAGCTCGTGGTCGCGGAGCTGCACAAGGCCCCCGGGGAGCCGGTGCGGCTCGCCCTGCCCGCCGGCAGCTACCAGGCCTTCGTCCGCCGCGGCGAGCTGCGGGAGGTGTGCCAGCTCACCCTGGCCCCGGACCGCCGGGCGGAGCTCGAGCTGTCCGGATGCCAGCCGGCCCCCGTGGAGCAGGCCGTCGCCAAGGGCGAGCACGACGCTGCGGCCCGGCGGCCCTGGGCCCTCGAGCTGGGGGTCGGCCTCCTGCTGGCCGGTGAGGACGGCTACGACGAGCGCCTGCAGGACTTCGGCTGGGCCGACCAGGGGCTCACGGGCGGCTCCCCGGAGGGGACCCTCTCCCTGTCCGTGCTAGGCGGCCTGGCCGGCCCCATCTCCCTGGCCGCCACCGGCGCGCTCCTGGATTCGGCCGAGTACCGGCGCGAGGTCACGGCCAGCCCGGGCCAGTCCTTCGACGAGGTGTTCTCCTGGCGCGCCTACCGCCTGGGCCTCGAGCTGCGGGCCAGCCGCACCCTGGGCTGGTCCTGGCTGGGCGGCTACGTCCAGGCCGGCGGAGGCCTCGCGCTGGGCACGACCCTGTACCAGGCGGCCGACGGCACGGACGAGCGCGAACACTTCTGGGGCTACCACCTCGCCGCGGCCGCCGGCCTCCAGGTCATGCCCTGGCGCCACCTGGGCGGCTTCGTCCAGGCCGGCTTCTGCACCTCGCCGGTGGTCGACAACCTGCTCGGCGACACCCACGACAGCGGCGGGCCGTCCTTGCTCCTCGGCCTGCGCGGAGAGCTCTGATGGACGGCCCCACCATGACCCGACGACGCCGACAAGCCGGAGGAGACAGGCTCATGTCCACGAATCGCAAACCCATGATCTTGCTGGGGATCATCGCCATGTTCGGGCTGCGGGCCGACTCCTGCCGCCAGGAGCTCATCGCCAACCCCGGCTTCGATCTGTGGTGCGGAGAGACGCTCTGCGGCTGGGAGCTCGCACGCGGCGCGGTGGAGCCCGTCGCGACCTGGCACCGCCAGGACAAGGGGGCCTCCCTGGTCGGTGACCCGGTGGTGCTGACCCAGCTCTCCGACGCGGCGCCGGTGAGCTGCATCGGCTTCGAGCTCCAGGCCGATCACGACGCGTCCGTGAACCTGACCCTGGAGCTGGACTTCCTCGACGACGGCACCGCGGAGCTGCGTCAGCCCCTCGCGGCCGATGGCTGGCAAACGGTGGGCTACCGGATCACCGCGCCCGACTGGTACTCCGGCCTGCGCTTCACGGTGCGCAAGGAGGGGCCGGGGCGGGCGGTGCTGTCGCGCATCGTCGCCTTCGCCGACGAGGGCTGCACGGGCGAGCCCTTGCGCCTGCAGGCGCGTCCCCGCGGCGCCCCCTGCCAGGACGCTGGCGACTGCGCCTCCGGCCACTGCGCCGACCTCGACGCACCGGGGCTGCGCGCGTGCGGCGCCTGCACGACCACGGCAGACTGTCCGACCGGGATGGTCTGCGGGCTGCAGGCGCGCGCGGCCGGGGAGGCCCGGGACCATCGCGCCTGCGTCCTCGCGGGGAGCCGGCAGCTCGGTGAGGGCTGTCTCACCGGGGAGGAGTGCGCCACGGGGAGCTGCGCGGTGGTGGAAGGGCGGGAAGGCTTCACCGCCGGACGCCGCTGCTCCCGCTGCGCCGCGCGAGCCCAGTGCGGCGCGGACGAGGTCTGCGGCCTCGCCTTCACCGCCACCGGGGTGCGCTACGCCGAGTGCGGTCCAGCCGGACGCCGGGGGCTCGGGGAGCTCTGTCTGGACGCGGCCGAGTGCGCCAGCGGGGTCTGCTGCGCGGGGCTCTGTGCGAGCTGCTGCGAGGGCGGTCCCGGCTGCCCGGCGGGAGAGGTCTGCGCCCGCCACACCGACGCCGCGCAGGCGCCCCGCGCCAGCGAGGAGGACGGGCAGGGCTGGCTGTGGGCGCTGAGCCAGCCCTCCCAGTGCTCACCGGGGCAGGCCCGGGCCGCGTCCGGTGCACCCTGTCTGCTGGATGCGGACTGCCGCAGCGGCCAGTGCGCGGGCGACGGGGAGCTGGCGCGCTGCTTCGTCGGCGGCCAGCCGTGCCCGCCGGCTCGACACGGGACGCCGTGCGGAGACGAGGCCCTCGACCTCTGCCTCGTCCTGGGGGTCGCACATGGCGTCTGCCGCTGAGCTGCACGCAGCGTACGCCCGCCACGGTCCGGCCCTGCGCCGGAAGTGCGAGCGACTGCTCGGCAGCCAGGCCGAGGCGGAGGACGTGGTCCAGGGGCTGTTCCTGGACCTGCTGCAGCGGCAGGAGGACGCGATGCCGGGCTCGACCGGAGCGACCACGGGGCAAGGTCGGCACGGCGCCGGAGCCGCGGGCCAGGGGCCCAGCAGCCTCCCCTACCTCTACCAGGCGGTGACCCACCGCTGCCTCAACCTGCTGCGGGACGCCCGCCGGCGCCGGGAGCTGCTGGCCACGTACGACGAGGGGCTCCGGGGCCCCGTGCGCACCCAGCTCGACGAGCAGGTGATCTCCCTGGAGCTGCTCGGACGGCTGGCCGCCCGCCTCGACGAGCGCTCCCTGGAGCTGCTCGTCTACCGCTGCTTCGACGACCTCGCCGGGGACGAGATCGCCCTGTTGCTGGGGATCAGCCGGCGCGCCGTGGTGAAGCGCCTGACCGCCTTACGCCGGACCATCGCCGGGCTGGCGGCCGAGGAGGCTGGAGCATGAGCCGATCGTTCGATCCGGACACCGCGGGTGGCTGCCGGGAGCCGGTCTCCTGGCTGCGGCTGGAACGCTACCACGCGCAGGACCTGCCACCCGCAGAGCGGGCCCTCGTGGACGACCACCTGGCCACCTGCCCCCGCTGTCGCGAATGCCTGGCGCGGATCACGGCCGACCGTCGGCCCCTGCCCCCCCTGCCCCCCCTGGCGCAGCCC
>CAZMVY010000236.1:0-6827 GCA_964569765.1 uncultured Planctomycetales bacterium | reverse complement strand
GCAGGCGTCGCCGGGGCGGTCGCGGGCGACGTCGTCCTGACCGGGATTCGCCGGGCCGGGGCATTTGTCGCAGACATCGCCGATCCCGTCCTGGTCGATATCTACCTGGCCGACGTTGGATATGAGCGGGCAGTTGTCGCAGGCGTCGCCGACGCCGTCATCGTCGGTATCGGTCTGGTCGGGATTGGGCACACCTGGGCAGTTGTCAAATCGCACTTCGTACAGGTAGATGCCGTACGGTTCCCAGGTAGATGCGACCATGTACATTCGCTGCCCGCCGTGTGAGAGAAAGGCATCGGTGGTGTAGGTGCCGTAGTAGGTCCATTCGTGGCCTCCGTCCGTGCGGTTGGCCATCAGCAAACGTTCTGAGCTCCAGGGTCCGGTCAACCGGTCCGCCGCATAATACCATGCCCCGCCGCCCGTGGCCGCCGAGCAAGGCCGGCCGGTGATCAGGAGGAACTTCCGGAGGAACGGGTTGTAGATAACGGAGAATTCGCCGATGGTGATAAGCGGTCCCTGTTCACTCCAGGGCAGCGTGTCGTAGTTCTTGGCGAGGCTCCAGTTCGGATCCTTCGGGGGAATCAACCACGGGGCGGCTTGTATGACCGACTCATCCGTCGTGGGCGACGACCAGTTTGCGTTGCCGAGATAGTAGGTCCACGGCACCGTGCCGTCCGGATTCAGGAATTCGCCAATGGGTGTGCGCGCAAGTTTCACGCCGCCGAATCGGCCGGAGGGACTTCCGACCATGTAAACGTATCCGCCGTCGCGATCGACCCAGAAGGAGGCCATTCCGAAATGAAAATGCGTGCTCGGCGCCCCCTGTCCCGTCCACCGGTACACACTGGTCTTGTACGGGCGAAACAATCGGGCTTGCGCGTCATATTTGGCAAGCCACGAGTTGTAGATGTGGTGGTCATGGCCGTCCACTTCGTACACCTCCATGAATTGGGCGAACATGCCGGCAGACGTCGCGCCGTTCACGGCAAACAGGGCGTTGGGAATCGGATAATTCGGCCTGGGGGACAATGCGTTGGCGGGAAAGGCGTTGCAATTCAAGTAGCCTTCCATCGTGATGCCGTCGGCCGGCGACGTGTCAACCGCGTAGGGAACGAGGAACCTGTCCCAGGGTTGTCCGGCAATCCAAGTGTCCCCGAGGATGAACCACAGCTTCCCCTGGTAAAGGGTCATCGGGCCCAGATCGGTTCCCAGGACACCCAAAAAGCCATCGTTCAATACGGTGATTCCCGCATCCACATCCCAGCTACGCGTGCTGCCGACGATCTTGCAGATCCGGCGCGTCGTAACCTCCTCGTCTGCCAGCACGGCGGCGGGGATCCTGCATAGCAACGACACAAATAGCGCTACGAATACTCGACTCGTCACCGCTTACCTCTCCCGATTCCGGTTCTGTCCTGGTTCGGCCTGAAACGGAGAACCAGCCTTTCTGAGTTACATCCGTCCGGGAGGCCGTCTCCCGCAATCCAACGTTCTCTTGGGGCCCTTCTACACGCGGCTGTACCGCGAAGAACGTCGCCTTGGGTGCAGATCCCGAGCATGCAAGGCGCGGCACGACCGGCGGATCGGCAAGCCCTGCGGCGCTTCGAAGCCTCCGCGGCACCTCTACCGCAGACACTTGGGCGGACGGTTCGGACCGTTGAAACACCCCTGAAACCGGGCAAAATCGGCAACGTCCACATCCACATCCCCGTCGAGGTCCGAGGGGGCGCACTCCGCATAGCGGGCCGGCCGGTTGGGACCGTTGAAACACATCTGGAAGAAGGAGAAATCACCCAGATCGACATCGCCGTCGTGGTCGACATCGCCTGGCGCGCAGCCGCCCGGACCGACCAACCCGCCGGGCGGCGTGTTGTTGCACAAGTCGCAGGCGTCCCCTACGCCGTCGCCGTCGACATCGACCTGATCGGCGTTTGGCGTCTTGGAGCAGTTGTCGCAGGCGTCGCCGACGCCGTCGTGGTCGGCGTCCTCCTGGCCGGGATTCACCCTCGCCGGGCAATTGTCGCAGGCATCGCCGATGCCGTCGCTATCGCTGTCAGTCTGCTCGGGGTTGTACACCGCAGGGCAATTGTCGATCGCGTCCGGCACACCGTCACCGTCGGTATCCGGCGGCGGCTCCGGCACGGCAACGCCCGACAGCGCCACCGTCACAAGGGGCTCATCCGGGTCGTTGCTGCTGATCCGCACCTGAGCGGAGGCCGCCCCGTCGCGATTCGGTGCAAACCGCACGTAGAGCAGGCCCTCCTGGCCCGCCGGAATGTTCGCCGAGCCCCCGCTGAGAATCTCGAACTGCGACGCATCCGTCCCCGCGAGACTGGCCGTGTACGCCAGGAGATCCGTGCCCGTGTTTCGGATGGTAATCGACTCGGCGGCACTCGTATGGCCCGTGTATGTATCCGGGAACGAAATCGCGGCGGGCGTCACGTCGATATCCGGCGTACCCGTATTGAGCCGCCACAACTCGAGCAGGCACAGGTCGCCGCCGCGAGGGTCGGAACTGCCGCTCATGGCCACCGCGATCTGCTGCACCTCGATGTAGCCGCTGGTCACCTCGATCACGGGGCTGTTAATGATCGAGCGAAAGACGGGATCCGTAAACGTGCCGCTGTCGTGGCCGCCCCCGTCGGCGGGCGGCGGAACCTTGTTCGTGAACCCCACGCGCCAAAACTCCGGCGGCTTCGTCGGGTTGTACACGTGCTCGTGATACACCATGTTCACCCACGGGCCGACTCCGCCGTTGCGGACGCGGATATTGGAGATGTGGAGGTTGGCTCCGGCGTCGCCTCCCGCTGCCACGAAGCGGTACTTCCCGTTCAGAACATTTGCCCGGAACGTAAGGCTGCCGAGCGTTCCCCGCACACCGATGTTCTCCGCGTAAAGCTGATCGCCGTTGAGCACGCTGCTGTGGTCGCTGGGCGGCGTCTCCAGACCGCTCAGGTCCGTGTACCCGTAGCCGCGCGAGGCGTCGTATTGAAGCGATGCCGTGCTGCCGGCGTCCTGCCGCAACTTGAGATAGCTGACCGAAGGATCGTTGTACGTCGGCTGCGTGTAATCCGTCGCACCGAAGGCGAACGCCTTCACGAGCGTCGCGCTCTCGTACGCCGGGATCACGCGGAAGCCGAGATGGTTCGCCACCGCCCGCTCGCAGATCGACGGATAACACGTGGTGTAGTTGACGACCTGTGGCGACTGGCCCGGATAGCGCATAACCAGCGTGGTCGAGCCCCCGCTGTCGCAGTTGATCCCGTTCCAGACGCCAAACTCAAGGAGCAGGTCGGCCGCCTCCGGCCCCGTCACACCGTAGGAATAACTGGTACGCCCGTCGATCGTCGCCAGCACCAGGGTGCGGCCGTCCTGGCTGACGCCCACCACGGTCCGAGGTTGCAGGCTGGTCGCCTCCGGCGTGATCAGGTGGCCCGTGTTGGTGCCGTTCGTTACCAGCAGGCTGCCCGTTGCGCCGGAGGAAGCGTCATACCCGACGCTCGAAATCCCCTGCCGGTCGCGCGGGTATGTGGTCGTGTTGAACGAGCGGATGTAGCCCGCCGTCGCCGAGCCGTCCTCGCGGATCAGCAGGGCCGGATCCGGCGGCGTAGGCGGCTGGGTCGGGGAATTCACCACCCACCCGTCCGACATCGCCAGCCCGATCAGCGTCCGCGAGTCGCCCTCGCTGCCAAGCCCGCCGGCCCAGAAGTTCGCGTTGATCGCCCCGTCCAGGCCCCACTGGTTCACGAACGTCGTGGTACGGGCAAGGCTGGCGCTGGATCGGAATGTGGGATCTCGCGGCGTGACGAAAAACTCGATCCGCGGATCATTCAGGTCGAAGATCACAATGTAGATGTTGTTCAGCCGCGGCGAGGTGACCGACCGGTGAATCTGCGTGATGCCCACACCCGGAAACGGGGTCGTGACCACATCGGTGGCCTTCACCCCCTGGGCGATCGACAGCGCCACAAGGCAAACCGCCACCCTGGGCCTGATCCAACCCGCGCATAACCACCCGTGGGCCCCGATCATGGACAAAACCTCCGGCTGCCGACGATTCGCAGGCCCCTTGAGGACCTGCTTCCCCGCTGCTGTCCGCCCCGTTTGAGTATACCGCGAATCCGTGCCCGCTTCTACGGAAAAACCCTTGCGCCGCGCGGAAGGGCAAGACGAATCGCGAACACCGCCGACGAACAGGCCGCACGACGATAATTCGCCGTGCGGCCGTGATATCCGCAACCCCCCAGACAGATCCCGGTGCGCTAACACTTCGGCGGCCGGTTCGGCCCGTTGAAACACCCCTGGAAGCTCAGGAAGTCCGCGACGTCCACATCCATATCCCCGTCGAGGTCCGCATCCCTGCAAGCAGCCCCCTCCATCTTGTACGGCCGGTTCGGCCCGTTGAAACAGTCTTGGAAGTGCTGGAAATCCGAGACATCCACGTCGCTGTCCCCGTCGAAATCGCTCGGCGCGATCGGATCGATACTCGTCTGCCCGCCCGTCACGACCGCCGGCGCCCCGTTGAAGCTCGTATAGCCGGCAAATGTCTGGCGGCCGGAAGCGCCCGCCGGCGGCGTCGCGTCGTACTCGAAAACACGCGGTGCGCCGTCGAAGTACAGCGGCCACTTGATCGTCTTGCTCCCGTTATCCCAGACACCCGAAAGGTTTATGTTGCCCACCGCCCAGCCCGCCGGCGGACCCTCCTCCGTGGCGTAGACCGAACTGCCCGGATCAGGCACGACGGTGACGGAAACATGCACCGGTGCCCCGGGCTTGTAGAAGGACGGCTGAATGCTGCGCGTAACCGTGCCCCCCGTCAGAAGCCCCAGATCCAGTGCAACCGGCGTCTCGTCGCGCAACAGAACAGCCCCGCCGGTCGGCCCCGCCGCGCATACATCCGGCTTCCAGCACAATGGGCAGGCCGTCGTCTCGTCGTAATGGTAGCCGCCGTTGCAACCGACCTGCCAGAGGAATCCGGCGCGGGTCACATAGTCGATCGGGATCGGGTTCGGCCCCTCGGGCCACGGCTCTCCGATCTGCCAGAAGTGGGCGTACGACGTGATCTCCGCAACCCCCTCGCCCCCGCCTGCGAACCGCCAATTGAAGTTGGTGTCGGCCGGGTGCATCGAGCACCGGCAGATACTCGTGACCCCGTTGATCGGCTGAGGCGAGCCGTCGCAGCTCATCGTCCCGTCGAACACGCCGCAATCCGTTGCGTCGCCCGGCGGCGTCACGCGATAACGTAACGTCACCGGCTGGCTACCGAACAGGAACCAGTTCACCGATGTCGGTCCGAGCACCCCGCCGTTGTCGATCGTGTTCGCAGCCACCGTCCAGCCCGCCGGGAAGATGTCCTGCACGGCGAAGCTGACGGTATTGACGTTCGGCGTCACCGTGAGCTGCACCCAGAGGGCATGCCCGGAGACGTAGCACTGCATGGGAATGCTCAGGTTCGGGGCGGGCGGGTTCGCCTGCGGGTCGTCGCCGAAGAACGTACGCGTGGCCGTGCAGGGACCGCAGTTCCCGTCGTTGTCGACCTTGATCGCCACGACGTCTTTCGTGCAGGAGCAGTTCTCGGAGATCGTGCACCGGATCGTCGCCTGCTTGGGGTCGCATCCGTCATCGTCGGCCGCCGTCACCCGGACGTCATGCCCCTGGAACGTGTCCCACTCCGTCGCGAGGATCACCACCTGATGTGTCTGCACGGTAAAGACGGACGGATCGCCCACGATCGCCACGTCCACGATCACGTCCGATGGCGGCCGCTTGTTGAGCTTCACGTGGAAGGTCGCCCCTTCCGGGACGGCCTCCGGTACGTTGATCGAGTCCGTATCCGTCACGATCGCCAGCGGCACATCGTCGTCGATCTCGCTGACGTACATGATCTTGCTCGCAAGCCCCGTTCCGGACAACCGGATTGCCGCAAGCCCGTTGACCTGGTCAGGATCGTCCGCGGCGCAGAGCGTGACTGTCTGCTCCACATTCCAGTTCGACGTCGTGAAGGCGAGACTGCAGCCTCCGCAGCAGGAAATGTTGCCGTCGCCCGCAATCCACGTCACGGAAACGGTCACGGGCGCATCCGGCGGACCGCTCAGCTTCACTCCAAACGTCGCCTGGCCATTTTCCGGGACTCCCAGCGTCTCGACGCTCGTCAGGATCGTCGGCGGCGGCGACTCCTCCTGGTGCCGCGACAACGCCGGTTGATTCGTCGGATCGCCGGTGTACAGCAGCGTCGGCGGCGTCGAGCCGAAGAGGAATAGCTCGATCCGGTAGTCGTACGGGCCGCACGGCCCCGACCCCGCGATATCCACCGACTGCGTGTCGCTTTCGAGCACACCCGAGATCTTGTGCGGCGGCGTCCTCAGGCTCACCGTCCACGTTGACGTTCCGCTGGCCCTCCGCGAAACCCGCTCGTAGATCCGCAGCGTCCCGTACCCCCCTACCACGTCCGGGTCCCAGTTCAGCCGCGCCGACTCCGGGCAGCCATCGCCGTCGGCATCCACCGGACTTGTCCAGTATGACGTATAGATGGTTGCCCCCGTCTGGCCGGATGCGGTCATTGGCACGGCCAGCACCATGCCCAGCGGAAGCAAAACCGCACCCGCGCGAATCCACAACCGTCCGAAACCGGCGGTGCCTGACGCGTGGCCACACATCGATTCATCCTCCTTAAAACGGATCAGCCCTTTCCCGCAGCGGACCTCGTGCGGCCTTCAAGCCCCCGGTGTTGACTTGCCCACGGCAGTCCGCGCCTCTTCCACGGCATCGGGGCCCTGCACACCTCAAGGCGAACGCATGTGGACACGCAAGCAGCGTCTGAACGCAGG
>CAZMVY010000235.1:0-6834 GCA_964569765.1 uncultured Planctomycetales bacterium | reverse complement strand
GAGCGGTATGTGCAAAAGGATCTGGAAACGAACGTCATTGAGACGGCAAATCGGCCGCGGATGGATCAATTTCGTTTCGTTCAGATCGATGAGTTCTATCCGATAAACCCTGCACAGACCAACAGCTTTGCCCACTATATTCAGACGTTCTATATTCGCGGATTCGGCCTGAACAGCCGGAACGCACTGCTGCTGAACGCCTGGTCCACCGGCATACCGACGGGCATGACGCCCGATCAGGTATTTCCCAACGAGACGGTGGATTTGAGCTTGCGCATTCGTCATGGTAAAAACCATCTGGAGATTTTGCAGCGCGATGTCATCGAGCGGGTGGATGAATACTGTACGGACTATGAAAGACGGATCCGTGATCTGGGAGGCATCGGCTTTTTTCTCGGCGGCATCGGTCCGGACGGCCATATCGGCTTCAATGTCAGCGGCTCCGACCACTTTTCCACCACCCGCTTGACCGCCACCAACTATGAAACCCAGGCCGCAGCGGCCGGAGATCTCGGCGGCATCGAGGTGGCCCGACGCCGGCTGGTGATCACTATCGGACTCAGCACCATCACCTATAATCCCGACGGCGTGGCGATCATCATCGCGGCCGGTGAGGCGAAGGCCAAGGTGATTCAGAATGCGGTGGAGGCGCCCGCCTCCAACCTCTATCCGGCGACCGTGCTGCACCAGCTGAAAAACGCCCGTTTCTACATCACCAAAGGTGCGGGCAAATTGTTGATCGAGCGGCGTTATGAAGACGTCACCCGGATGGACCCGGTGCCGGAGGCGGAGATCGATCATATCGTCATCGATCTGGCCCGGCATCAGCACAAGAGGCTGTCGGCATTGGATCAAAAGGACTTTGCCACGATCCGCTCCTCCGAGCGGGTGTGGACTAAGAGCGGCAAGACCGTGGCCAAGTTGACCGCTCAGGTGGCGGAGCGGCTGACGAAAAAAATTGAGGACGGCCTGAAAGCCCTCGAGGGCGAATCTTTTTTACACACCGCGCCCCATCATGACGACATCATTCTCGGCTATTGGGCCTACGTACTTCACCTGGTGCGCTCGCCGCTCAATGCGCATCATGTCGCCTATATGACCAGCGGGTTCAACGCGGTGACAAATTTTTATGTGCAGCAGCAACTGGAGAATCTGCAACGCTTCATCACCACGCCGTCCTTTAAAACGCTGATGGAGGAAGGCTATTTTGAGCCGAACAATGAGAGCGGCCGCAACCGGGATGTCTATCAGTTTCTTGACGGGGTCGCTGCGCACAGCAAACACATGCAGCAGGAGGGGGAAGCGCGGCGATTGCTGCGGAACCTGATCTTTATTTTCGAGGAGAACGATCTGTCGCAGCTGCGCAATCGCATCTCTGAGCTGGTCCTCTATTTTAAAAACCAATATCCGGGCAAGAAGGACCTGCCCTATATTCAGCAGTTGAAGGGCATGTTGCGCGAATGGGAATCGGACTTGAAGTGGGGGCACCTGGGCTTTAACGCCTATCATGTGCACCATCTGCGTCTGGGATTTTATAAAGGGGAGATCTTTACCGAAACGCCGCGGATGGACCGGGATGTGGCTCCGCTCCTCGCCTTGATGAAGCAGGTCAAACCGACCATCGTCACCGTCGCCCTGGACCCTGAGGGCAGCGGACCGGACACCCACTACAAGGTGCTGCAGACCGTTTCCCAGGCGCTGCGCGTGTATCAGGAGGAAGAAAAGCCGGAAAAGCTGGAGGTGTGGGGATACCGCAACGTGTGGTACCGATTCCATCCCTCCGAGGTCACCACGCTGATTCCGGTGTCGTTGAATTCCATGGCGGTGATGGAGGCGGCGTTTGAGACCTGTTTCGGCTCGCAGCGCGAGGCCTCCTTTCCCAGTTACGAGTTGGACGGGCCTTTTTCCAGACTTTCGCGCAAGATTCTAGTGGAGCAATATCAGGACATCAAGTGCTGCCTTGGTCGTGAGTTTTTCAACGACAGCAAGAAGCTTCGCCTGCGTGCGTCGCACGGCATGGTGTATCTGAAAAAGATGACGTTGAACGAGTTTTTCCAGACGTCGCGCGAGTTGAAAAAAAGCACGGAAAACATCGAGTAGGCCGCGGCCCGGGATGATCGTTTTACGATCGTGCTGTGCAGGGTCTGTGCGGATTTATCGCAGCGAGTTCAGATGCCAGAGGGACAGGCCGAGGGGGAGAAGCTGTCCCAACCGGGGGAAATAGCCGACAGAGAATTGCGCTTCATCCATAAGATGGGCATGAGGACTATACGCGACGCCGAGCGTTGCGACGCCGTAAGGCGTCCAACGAATCCGCCGGTGAAACCGGTGCGGCAGAACCTCCACCCCGGCGCCCAGAAAGGGCTGCCAGCAGGTTACGGTTTTATCCGCTTGAAAGGCATGCAGGCCGAACGCAGCCGGTTTTCCGTTGGCCGCCACATAGACGCGCAGACGCAGCCAAGATGAGGAACTGAGGGTGCGTTGAAAGGCAAAGTTGATCAAAATTTTTTTATGGAAGGTAACCCCGACGCCCACCAGGTGATCCCCTCCATAGAGAAGGGTCGGCAGCGCGAGTCCCATGAGAAGCCATCGGCTGATCCGAATGTGTTGTGTCATGGCTTAATTTACTACAATCCTTGAAAGATACAAACAGATTCTCGGCCGGAGTGCTCCGTCTGAGAGAGGAGGTAGATCTATGGTTCATTTCTCCGGGCTGGATTATTTTTGGTCCATCGCCTACATTCTCCTGACCGTTTTTTCCGGCGTGCTGTTCTACCGACTGGGAAAACGATCCGGGGCGGACTTTTTTCTTGCCGGTCGCGGTTTACCCTGGTGGCTGCCGGCTACGTCCAATTTCGCGACCCATACCGCCACGGACACACCGATGTGGTTTTCCGGTTGGGTGTATCGATCCGGTATGTACGGCATCTGGGGCTCTCTGTTTGCCGGCTGGTGCGCCATCAGCGCGTTCGTTTCCACCCGTATCTTCCGCCGTTCGCTGGCAAGCACTCAGGCCGAGTGGCAGACACTGCGTTTCAGCGGCCTGCCGGCTGAGTTGATGCGCGGCTGGATGGCCGGCTGGCAGGTGGCGCTGAACATGTTCATCGCCGGCTGGGTGGGCATCGCCATGGGCAATGTGTGCGCCTGGGCGTTCAACTGGCCCATTTGGTACGGGTTGGTCCTCTTTTCCAGCCTGTGCGCCATCTATGCGATGACCTCGGGCTTTTGGGGCGTGATCATCGCAGATGTGCAGCAGGGCATCACCATGCTGTTCATCATCATTCTGGTGAGCATCTGGGCGGCCATGGCCGCGGGCGGCCCGACGGCCATTGTGGAAAAAATTCATGCGCTCAACCGGCCGGAAATGCTCAATCCATTTCATTTTACCGGATTTGTAACCGGTGATTACCCGCTGCTGTGGCTTATCACCATGATCATTGTGCCCTTTTTCGGCGGTTTTGGCATGGCCACTCACAGCGACTGGTTTGTGGAAGCACAGCGCATTCAATCAGCGGACACCATTAAATCCGCCTCCTACAGCATCTGGTCGGGCGCAGCGGCGGTGATCGTGCGCAACTCGATCTGGGTCATCGCAGTGCTCGCCTTTTTCGTTCTCAATCCCTACATGACCGACGAATCACAGTATCAGCTGGCCTGGTTCCGTATGGGTTTTGAGTATTTTCCGCCCGGCTTGGTGGGCTTCTTTTTCGCCGCCATTCTGGCCATCCATTTCTCCACCGTGTCCGGCATTTTAAATCTCGGCGCCATGTACGCCACCCGCGATCTCTACAACCATTACATCAATCCCAAAGCCACGGATAAGCAAATTGTGCGCATGGGTCGCCTGTGGACCCTGATCGTGCTGTTGGGCTCTTTTTTCTTCGGCATGATGATCGGCAAGGATGTGACCAAGTGGTTGTTCTTCGCTTTATGGCTCATGACCGCCGGCACCTGGTTGCCTAATATTCTCCAGGTCATCTGGTGGCGCTTTAACGGCTGGGGCTATCTGTCCGCCTGGATCGCCAACCTGGGCATTTGCTGGCTGGTGGTGTGGATTCTGCCCGCATTCGGTGTTCTACCCGATTTGAAGGATTTTCAGCAGTTCTGGTTGCTCATGGCTCTGGTCGCTTTGGTATACCTTCCAGTTACCTTTTTAACCAAGCCGGATGACATGGACCGGTTGGTTAAAGTCTATGTACAGACCCGCCCCATCGGCTTTTGGGGGCCGGTGCGCCGCGAGGCGGAACGTCGCGGCTTGCTGCAAAAAAAGGAAGAGATCGATCGCCGGGCGGAACAAGAAGCAAGAAAGGAGGGCTGACATGCCCTGGATTAAACGGAAATGGTTGCCGCACGAGGCGGACGAATGGACCAAAGAGGATTGGATCGCCATCGTCCTATCGCCGCTGAGTTATATCTTTATCACTTTTGGCTTGGCGCTGAGCCTTTTTTTACTGTCGTCCGGTTTTATCATGCTCGCCGTCGGCCTGGTGATCACCGCTCTAATGTTCTGGGTCATCGACCCGAAATTGAGTTCCATTTCTAAAGAGTACGAGCAGAAACAGCATCGCTACCTGGATGACCTGGAACAAATCCAGCGCTGGGAGGAATAGAAATGAACCAAAATCTAATCGTCGTCATAGGCATGACCGTCATCTATCTTTTTTCGCTGTCAGGTCTGATCTTCGCTTACATCTATTACAAAAAGAATAAAAAAATGCGCAAAGAGGGCTAACCAAGTTCCTATATATCGGTCACCCCATTCTGGGCTATATTCTGCCGGCGGCCATTTTTCTGGTATCGTTCGCGGTCGCCTGGGCATGCTATAAACACTTTACTAAAAAAATGAAATGAAAAGTCCTGCCGATACGGTATCCGCTGCAAGACGATGGGCGCCCTATTTGCATTTCGCCGTGCAGACCGCCTATGAAGCCGGCCGGTTGACGCTGGGCTATTTTAACCGCGGCATTGCGCCGGATTTTAAACAGGATGACACGCCGGTCACCATCGCCGACCGGGAGGCAGAGCTCCTCATTCGTCAACGCATCGAAACCCGGTTTCCGGATCATGCGATCATGGGTGAAGAGTTCGGCGGCTCCAGCCGCGACTCCAGCTGCCGCTGGTTTGTCGATCCGATCGACGGAACCAAATCGTTCATGTGCGGGGTTCCCTTGTATACGGTGCTGCTCGGATTAGAAGTGGACGGTCGCATTCGAGTGGGCGCGGGCTATCTTCCGGCTCTGAATGAAATGGTGTACGCCGCCGAGGGCATGGGCTGCTATTGCAACGGCCGGCCGGTTCATGTGCGCGAGCTCGATGATCCCAGTCGCGGCGTGATCGCCTTCACCGATCCGGTCACTTTTGCTCAATTTCACCGGGCAGAGGCGTGGCGCCGGCTGCAGTCGGCGTTCTGGTATCGTGCCGGCTGGTCCGACGGCTATGGCCACGTTCTAGTAGCCACCGGCCGTGTGGATCTGATGCTGGATCCGATCATGAACGCATGGGATTGCGGCCCGTTTCCGGTTATCTTGCGCGAGGCCGGAGGTTATTTCGGCGACTGGTCGGGTCATGAGACCGTCTATGGCAATGAGGCGTTGAGCACCAGTCAAACGCTGCTGCCTCGGGTTCTGGAGATCATCGCCTCCTCGGACCGAGATCGACCGTCCCGTTGATGCTGAGTTTGTAAGAAAAGCGGGTGCCGCGCCGGTTAGGCGCTTCGCCCGCTTTTGTTTTTATTCCTCCTTTCAGTGACCGCTGTGGCAGTTCTCGCACTCGCCATCCGCTCTGAAAGCCTGCGCTCCATTATGGCAGATGCCGCACTGTTTGCCCGCATACAGCGAATCCATTTTCACCGTTCCTGTCTGGCCGGCCATGGCCGGACGAATGCGAAAGGCCCTTGCATGGCAGGTGGCGCATCCGGGTCGCGATGGATCGACATGGGTCTCGTGATGAAATGTCACCCTTCCCGGGCTTTGTTCGTCGGGTTGAAAGACAATGGCCGCAGGCAGGCGCAAATCCGTTTCCGCCGGCAAAAGCATCGTCTCAGAGGTCTGAGGCTTTCCGACAGCCTGGTGCCGGCTCAGGCCGAAAAAAACGGCGATCAGCAACAGCAGACCGCCCAGCCCGGCCATGACAGCGTCGCCGGTGTTTCCCGCTTGCAGCAACGGCGGTTTGACCGGTTTTGACTGCAACTCCTGCTGGTTGAAAATCGGCAAATGCCTGACCGCCAGCCGAAACACGGCGATCCCGGCAGTCAGCATGGAAGCGGTGATCGCCCACTCCATCCAGCTTGGCATGTATGATACGCCGGCGGAACCGAGCAAGCCGGTGGTGGAGACGTTCAGGCGATTGAGCACAAAGCCCATGAGGACAAAGACAGCGCCGAGAAAGAGGCCGGCGCGGTTGTTGCGCCACGTCGGGATGCTGAAAACAATGATCGGTAGAATGATTCCGATAAACACTTCTGCGAGAAAGAAGAAACTTTCCGTTGAACCGCTGAAAGCAGCGCCCAGGGCATTGCGGCCGAGCAGGTCGTAACAACGGAGTAGGGCGTACAGCATTAAAATCGGCACGATGCTCCGACTCAGCCGTTTCAGCAGAGAGAATTCCAGCGCTTGGCCAAAGGCCCGGCTGCTCAGATACGATTCGAAAATGACCATCGCCAGTCCGGCGGCCACGGCAGAGGTAAAAAACAAGCTGGGCAAAAGATCTGAATACCACAGCGGGTGCATTTTGTCCGGCACGATCAGGTATAGCGAACCCAGCGAAGAGTGGTGCAGGGTGCTGAGCCGGACTCCAATTATGCCCAATCGCGGGAGTATTCGGGTCATGAAGGCC
>CAZMVY010000234.1:0-6844 GCA_964569765.1 uncultured Planctomycetales bacterium | reverse complement strand
CCCCGGTTGCCGCTATGTAGTTCGTAGGCCGTTCCGCGTGCCTGCGACTTGCACAGATCCCCCCGATGACACGCAGGGCCTTTACCTGCATCCCTCGCTGATCGACCGAAACGCTAACCGTACCCGCCATTGCGGTACGGCTCCTTACCCCACCCGCTGATGTCCCCTTTGGGCGATGCAGTGTGCATGCGCCCTGATCAATGCTTCTGCCCAAGCGTCGACGCATCATTCAAGATGTCGTGCGGGCAGATACTGCCGCCCGTGGAGCCTTCGCCCCGGTTGTTCCGCGCTCGGCATGTCGCATGCGCGCCGGGCCGGCCCGCTTGTCAGTTGCCCGCGCGACCGCTGCCTGGGAGCGTGCGCTGGCGGCTAAGAGCCGTGGCAGAGCCGCGGTGGTCTTCGTCCTCCTCGTGTTATCGTAACGCCTGTCGGAATTCGATAACATCCCCTATTCGCAAACCAGCCTCCGTTGCCGCATGCAGCTACGGAGGCTGGCAGTTCACAACTCTCGCTTGACTAACAGTTGCTCGCCATTATCGTCGCCGACGCACCCTGCCCATTGCGGCCGCCCCCAAGGCGAGCAGCATGAGTGTGGTCGGTTCCGGCACCGCTCCAACAACAAACGAGCTTGTTCCGCTGGCCGAATCGCTGGCACTGAGGATGAACTTGAACTGCGAGGAGATACTGCTCACCGCTCCGGGGATCAGCACGGCATCCGCGGGCAGCGGCGGCTTGCGTTCGGTCATCGTCAGCGTGCCGCTCGGAACGGAAAAGCCCGAGACGAGATCGCCGAACACAGTAGCACCGTTATACATCGCCTCATACGTCTTGCCGCCGGCCTGCAGGCCCACGATCGAGGCGCCGTTGGTGGTGCTGTCGGTCAGCGTGACACCGGCCGTCGCATAGGCCCAGTTGTTCACGAGCGGATCGAAGCTGACGACGGCGGAGTTGACGGTGAACGTCTGCGGGACGGTCTGCCGGTTCTTCACGCTGAACGTGAGGTCGACCGACGGATCGGCCTTGAGCGTCACCACCACATCGGAGATGTCAAACAACGGCGTCTCGCCCACCATGACCGTGGCAGTGCCGCCGGGTGCCCAGGTGTGCTCATCGCTGAAGGTCCAGTTCAGCGGAACCGGTATGCTCCACGATCCGGAGCCCACGCCTTCGATCTCGCCCGTGATGCTGATCACGTAGCCGTTCTCGACCATGCCGCCGGCGAAAGCTCGCGAGCTCGGAAGCAGTAGCATTCCCATCGCCGCCACAGCGACGGCGGCCAGCGTGCCGACGCGCGCCGATCTCAAACACGAGTGTCCGATGAACATATGCATTCTCCTCCTCGAATTGTGCTTTTCCGACCCTGTGAGTTCGCCTGGAGCGCACACGACATCGCGCCGCCGAAGTGCGCTTATCCTCTCACGACGCTCATTTTATCAGGCGGCCCGGCGGATGCAAGCGAAAAAAACGGACAATCAGTAAAAAGTTGCCGGCCGGCTGCCTGGGCCGGAAACGGACCCGAAGTGAGCGGACTAACCGCAAACTGGAGACTGAGCCGTCTGCATCGTTGATCCTTGGTTGATACAATATCCGTTTCTGCTGTATATCGCGCGTAGGCAGCAGTGCCTTACGGTCGGGCTTTGTACCCACCCAACTGGTATCAGCGCCGGGGCGGCTTGGCACCGCCCTTCTCAGGATGCACTTGATGTGGACCTCGCCCAGTGGGCGCCGCCAGGGCCGCGTCGTCGGCGACGGCGAGTTCGGCACATAGAACGGGCCGTCCCGAATCCGAGACGGCCCGTATGACGCGTGTTGGGTTTGTGTTGCCTTTCGTTTCTATCGCTTTCGCCGACCGACAAATACCGCGCCGATCGCCAAGAGGCCGATTGTAACCGGCTCAGGCACAAGGATGGTGAAGCTGCTGGTACCGCTGGCTTGGTCGACCGGCGTGAGGGTGAACTTGAACTCCGAGCTTATGTTCGTGACGGTGGCCGGGATCATTTCCTGGATGATTGGCTCGGCTGGGCTGGAGGCAGTGCCGCCAGTGCCGGTTACTAGCGGGCTGGCGATGTATGTCCTCCAAGGTATGCCGTTGTTATAGCTGGTCTGGTAGACCTTGTCGCCTGGGTACTTCCCAAGCAGGGTTGCGGTGTCGTACGGCTCGCCATCGGTAACGGTTACCCCGGCCGTCGCGTAGGCCTGAGGATTTACGACGGTGATGGGGAGCATCGCCGAGGTTACCGTAAACGTGGCGCCGCTTGTTCCGGCCACGAGGCTGAACGCCAGCTCCACGGAGAGCGCATCCGGCTCGTAACAGCGCTCGTTGAGGCTCAGGTTGAGCGTCTGGAGTTGCCCGAGACCGTTCGCAAACGTGTACGGACTTGGCAGGCTCCAGTCGAACCACCCGCCTTCCGGCAGGCTCTCGCCTGAGAAGTACGTTACGTACTCGTCGTGTATCGCGCCCTTGTCGGCGGCAACCTTGACGATCCACCCGGTCAGCATGCCGTCCGCCTTTGCGGTGGCGACGGGGATCATCATTGCAATAGCCGCGATGGTGAGGACGCCCCACATGCCGACACCGCCGTTCTTCCAACCTCCGCGGTGATATAACATGTGCATTCCTCCTCCTGGTGAGTTGTGCTTTTCCGTTCCTTCAGATGCTCTATCCGTAGACCGAGCAGTCTGCCTGAGTCGTCAACCGTTCCCTGACTCCGCAGATATGTTATCGCGCCGCCGGCAATAATGCAAGAAAGAAAAAGCAAAAAAACACTCTGCCTTCGCCGGCTCTGACCAAGCACCGATGGTCAGGATATAGCCATGAACGTGCGGGGCTGCTTCGTTTGAAGAAACCGCCTCGTAACGAGCGGCACTGTGTTATAGTGTCATATTTGTCAGGATCTTACGCGCGTATTGCCGGCGCGGATGCGCTGTGGCTTCGGTCGCCTGCGGCAAGGACCGGTTCCCGGTCGCGCGAAGTCCGAATGGATGGGCCAGGTTGCGAACACCGCGCCCGACGAGAATTTCGCCCCTGCGCATCGCGCGGGCGCAGACTCGAGCGTTGGGGGCGCGCTGTGCGCCGGCGAAGCCTGCGGCGGACCATGCGCGAAGCGACGGCCAGCGGATGGTCGTCGCCCGTCGGCTGGGTTGGCCTCAGGAGAAGTTCATCGTCATGAGGAACTCGGCGTTCGTCTTGACCTTTTCGAGGCGGCTTCGCAGGAGCTCGACGGCCTCCACCACGTTCATGTCACTCAGGACGCGGCGCAGCCTGTAGACGAGTTCGAGCTCCTTCGGATCCATGAGGAGCTCTTCCTTGCGTGTGCCGCTCGCCGCGATATCGATGGCCGGCCATGTGCGGCGATCGACCAGACGCCGGTCAAGGTGCAGTTCGCTGTTGCCCGTGCCCTTGAACTCTTCGAAGATCACCTCATCCATCTTGCTGCCGGTGTCGATCAGGGCCGTGCCGATGATCGTCAGCGAGCCGCCTTCCTCGATATTCCGCGCGGCACCGAAGAACCGCTTGGGCTTCTGGAGTGCGTTGGCGTCGACGCCGCCGGTCAGGATCTTGCCGGAGTGAGGGACTTCCGTGTTGTATGCCCGGGCCAGACGTGTGATCGAATCGAGCAGGATGACCACGTCGCGGCCGTACTCGACCATCCGCTTCGCCTTTTCGATTACCATTTCCGCGACCTGCACGTGGCGGCTGGCGGGCTCGTCGAAGGTCGAGCTGATGACCTCGGCCTTCGTATTGCGCTGCATCTCGGTCACTTCCTCCGGCCGCTCGTCGATCAGCAGGATGATGACGTACGCGTCCGGCTCATTGCGCGAGATCGCGTTCGCCATCTTCTGCAGCAGCACGGTCTTGCCCGTGCGCGGCGGCGCGACGATGAGCATGCGCTGGCCCTTGCCGATGGGCGTGACCAGATCGACGATCCGCATGTTGATCTCGTCGGGCGTCGTCTCGAGGATGAGGCGCTTGTTCGGGAACAGCGGGGTGAGATCCTCGAAGTTCGCCTTCTCGGTGACCCGCTCGGGATCCTCCCAGTTGATGGCCTCGACCCGAAGCAGAGCGAAATAGCGCTCGGACTCCTTCGGCGGGCGGATCTGCCCTGCGACCACGTGGCCGTTGCGAAGGCCGAACCGGCGTATCTGGGACGGACTTACGTAAATGTCGTCCGGGCACGGCAGGTAGTTGTACTCGGGGCTGCGGAGAAAGCCGAACCCGTCCGGCAGGATCTCGAGAACGCCCTCGCCGTACATCAGCCCGTTCTGGCGGATGCGCTCCTTGAGAATCTTGAAGATGAGCTCCTGCTTCTTGAGCCCGGTGTACTCCGTGAGACCTTCCTTCCGGGCGATCTCGTGGAGTTCCTGCACGTTCATCTTCTGGAGGTCGGTGATATGCAGTTCGCCCCGCTTGATCTCTTCGTATTTCGCGTGGGTCTCGGCGTCGATGGCGCCGGCGTCGGCCGTGGCGGTGGTCTCGTCCGGTTCGTCGTTGGCGATCGCCACGTCCGCGTCGTCATCATCGACCGGAAGCCCGGTGGTTTCCTCGGTCGCGGCGACCTTCTTCCGTGAACTGCTCGGTTTGCTACGATTGTTCTGGCTCTTGGCCATTTGAAGAATACCTCCTGTTCATTCGCATCCGGGATACGGAAACACGGGGCAACCCGGGCCTCTTGTGCAACGGAATCCTTGGGTGAATGCGTGGGAAAAGACGCGTTCCGCTGGGCCTGTTACATCGTCCGTTCGGCCCGCCAGGCCTCCGGCGGACCTGCGATCCATCCGATCTTCTACGTCCCGGCCTCCTGCCGGGTTCCCACGGCGTCAAGCCCCCGGCCCGCGCCGCACTCTACTACTCACGCCTGCCGTGACCGTGGCACCAATCCGGCATCAAACACACACCAGCGCTCAGTAAGGGTAACGCTCAGAATCCGCTACGGGAATCCGACGGCGCTGGAAATGACGCCTTGCCGGTAGTGCGACCCGAGGGAAGGTTAGCACAACCGCCCCGGCCACTAAGGCTCTTGGTAGTATAGCAGAGGCCGCGCGATCTGTCACGTCCGCGCGGCTACTTTTTTCGGAAAGTCAGCGTATTCCGTAACTCCTTTACAGAACGCGTGTTACGATGCTTTCGTGCGACAGATCGCCCCGTTTGTCTCAAAGTGGTCTCACCTCTTTGCACTCGATGCGGTTGCCTGCCGGATCGAGCGCAACGAGTCTTCGATCGCCGATGCCCATGCCCATGAACATCCGGCAGGCAACGCCGATTCGGCTCATCCGCGCGGCCATTTCCGCGAGCGAATCGACCTGGATCAGCAGTCGCCGTCGCATCGGAGAGGGCAGGGCGTCGGCGAGCACGTGCACCGTGAGTCGCCGTCCGTGCGCGTGAAAGACGATCTGTGATCGTTCCGGCGGAGCGGGCAGTTCGGTCAGCCCGATGAGGTCGCGATAGAACGTCCGCACACCACTTCGGCTGTGCGGGGGTGCCTCCAGCCGTACGTCATCGACCGCGTGGATCTGCGGATTGCCCGACATAGCTGCGTAAAGCGGAGCGTGTGGATGCGGCCACGGCGGCGAATCGCCTGGAGTGCCTCGGCCGCAAGCCCGCAAAAAGTTTTTCTCCGTAACGGCTTCCGGTCGCGTTATTTCTCACCTGCGGCCCGTTCCAGGTCCTCCCGAACCAGGGGCGGCAGGTACTGGTCCTGGAGTTCCGGCAGTCGCGCCATCGCGTCCACAGTCTTGTCGTAGCGCGTGGCGGTGTCCGCGGAGGTGTCTACGAAAAGCACCCGCTGCCCGCGAAGCGAACAGAGCCCGCCCCCTTCGCCCCCCAAGGGCACACGGCGGATTTCGATCCCCAGTTGCTCCGCTACGGCCAGCAGCGCGTCCAGCCTCGCCTGCACGTCCATCGGACTTCAGCTTCCTTCGCAGGGCCGCCGATAAAAACAATGCCCTGCGCCGTACGGAACCGGCGGAGCCCGGGGTCGGCTTTGTCCCGGGGTTCACCGCCTGCCGGGCGGCCGGCAATGCTGTAACGTATGCCTTACCCTACGAAACCTACGCCGCCGAGGATTCCGCCACCCAGTGTAGCGACCGACGCAGGAGCCCTGCAAGCCCATATCGATCAGTTGGAGCGACAGTTCCTCTCTCTGCGCGACCAGCTTCGCCACGCGCAGCGCCTCGCGAGCCTCGGGACCATGTCGGCGATGATCGCGCATGAGTTCAACAACCTCTTTACGCCGGTAATGGCCTACGCGCGGCAGGCGCTGGACACGGGCGACGTGGACCTGATGAAGAAGGCGCTCGAAAAGACGCTCGCACATATCCCGATCATCCGCGGCATGTGCGACCGCATCGTCGGCATGGTGAAGAACGGCGAAACCGGCCGGTCGCGTCACAGCCTGCGGAAGCTTGTAGAGGACGCTCTCGGCTGCCTCGGCCGCGACCCGGCCAAGGACAACATCACCGTCACCATCCAGGTCGATCCGCAACTGGAGGTCCAGGTCAATGGCCACCAGATCCAGCAGGTGCTGCTCAACCTGATCCTCAATGCCCGCCAGGCGATGCTCGGCCGTCGGGGCCGCCTCACCATCGACGCCGAGCCCGACGGCGCCGGCAAGGTCGCCATCCACGTTCGCGATAGCGGGTGCGGAATTCGCGAGGAGGACCTGCCGAGGATCTTCGAGCCGTTCTTCTCCACCAAGCAATACGCCGACAAACCCGACAAGCGCGGTCTGGGGCTGGGCCTGACCATTTGCAGGGATATCGTCGAGGAGCACGGGGGGGAACTGACCGTCGAGAGCAAGCTCGGCGAGGGGACGACGTTCACACTCACGGTCCCCGCGGCCGAGTG
>CAZMVY010000233.1:0-6920 GCA_964569765.1 uncultured Planctomycetales bacterium | reverse complement strand
GGATAGTGCGGCGTCCGGCGCGAACGCAGGCACGCGATCCAGTTCGTGTCGGGGTCCGCGCGCGGCTGCGGCGCGACGCGCAGGGGCTTGACCTCCTTCGCGAACGGCTCCTGCGGCTGCACCAGGACCGCCGTGAATCTCCGGGGCCCCTCGCTGCCGGCGGTCTTCTCGAAGGTCAGCGTGGCGTGCTCTCCGCGGACGGCCATCTCCACGCCGTCCGGCGTCGTCTGCGTGCAGAAGCGCGTCGCGACGTAATCGCTCGGGTTTTCGACCATCCTGTGAAACGTGTCGGGCGTCTCGCGATCATGATGCACATAAACGCCGCCGGCCGCCGAGATCCGCCGCGGGAACTCCGGCCCGAGCACGACCTGCAGCGCCGAGAGCTGGTGGGCGATCAGGTCGTGCGCCAGCCCGCCCGAGTAGTCCCAGTATTTGCGATAGCGGAAATACCGCTCGGGCTCGAAGGGGCGCTTCGGGGCCGGGCCGAGAAAGGCGTCCCAATCGAGGTTCTTCGGGCTGCAATCCTTGTCCATCGGCCAGTTCCAGTCGCCCTCGGGGTTGTTGCGGTAGACGCCGCCGGTCGCCCAGACGATCTTGCCGAGCACGCCCTCGCGAACGATCCTGTTCGCCTGCCAGAAGACATCGTTCGATGTCCCCTCCGCGCCGACCTGCACGATGCGTTTCGTCTTCGCGGCGACCTCGACCATCTTCTTCGCCTCGTCGAGGTAGAGCGTCATCGGCTTCTCGACGTGTACGTCCTTGCCCGCCTCCATTGCGTCGATCGCCATTCTGGCGTGCCAGTGGTCCGGCGTGGCGATCAGGACGCCGTCGAGGTCCTTGCGCTCGAGCAGCTTGCGGTAGTCGTGATATACCTCGCAACCGGCGGCGGCCTTCGCCCGCTGTTTGCGCGGCTCGTAGATGTCGCAGACGCCCACGAGGCGGATGTTCAGTTCCGGCTTCTCGGAAAGCTTCCGGTAGTTGCGAATGTGCTCCGTGCCCATCCCGCCGCAGCCGATGATACCGATGCCGATGCGGTCGTTCGAGCCGAGTACCGCTCCGCGGGCCGGCCCGGCGATCCGCGCGGCCCTGAGCGCCGAGGCGGCATACAACGAACGTTTCAGAAAATCCCGACGCCTGATCGTTCGATTCCCGGCCACGATTCGTCCTCCGTGTGGAGTGCGGCCTCTCCAGAGGCCGCGAGGGCGGACAAGCCGCCAGTCGCACCCGTGGGCCATCGCCCAGCAGGGCGGACAATATGATATATGCGGCCGCTGTCGGCGTCTGCTCTCGCCCACCCCGGCCCTGCTGCTCACGGGCATTGATCTGCCGACAACGGAGGCGACCGGCTTGCGGCCCGGAGGACATCGACCCTGACGGGCGAGAAAGGTATACTTGCGCTATGAACCGTGACAGAATCCGGGAACTGTTGCGACGCGAACCCTTCGAACCGTTCCGCTTCCATCTGACGAGCGGAGACACATACGAGATTCGCGATCCGAACTCGGTTGCCCTCGGCCAACGGCGCGTGTTCGTGGCCTTCCTCGACGCCGACCGGAAGGCGTTCTTTCCTTACTTGCACATCGCCGCAATTGAAACGCCTGCCTGGTAGACATAGGAGGAATAGATCGGGCCCCGCGGCCAGTCGGCGTACGAGTGCGAGAACGCGCAACCGGGATCACGCGGTGAGACCAGGTTCTTCGGATGCACGACGTCTGGCTTGGCGAACTCCGTCAGCGGTTGCGGATAGTGACCTGCCGCCTCGGTGTACTGGTGAATCGCGCTTCCGAGCCCCCGGGCTAAGGCCATCGCCACGGGTCGGCCATCGAACACGTGCCCAAACAATCGCTCCGTTCTGCGGGCAACGGCCGTTTGCCCGATGAGCAGTAAGACCGCCAGGATCAAGCCAGACCACGTCGCGGCCCGATCGTCGGCCCGACACACGAGGCGCATACCCGCGACCGAGATGCCGGCCAGCATCAGCAACCAGCCGCCGAACGCGCAGAGCATCAGCGCGCCGTCAGAGGCGTACAGCGAGGCCGTGAGTGCCGCAAGCGAGAGTGCCAGTATGACCCGGAAGGCTTGCTCAAGCCTCGATTCGTCGGCGAACGGGCCGGAGGCGTGCCAGAGATGGGCCGATCCTCAGTCATGCGGAGACCACGGGGATGAGCCCCATGGCTCACCGGTTCCCTACTTCAGCCACTGGACCCTGAACGAGTACTCCCACTCGTCGAAGTAGAGGTTCTCGCCGTCCACCTCGACCTCGCCGCGTTGCGAGTCCACCGGCTCGCTGCGAAAGCTCTCCTTGGCCGGCACAAACGGGCAGCCGTAGTCGAGGTTCATGATGCAGCGGTGGGCGTCCATGTGGCCGAAGAAGAACTCGCGCACCCGCGGATCGTCGGACTTTTGCAGGCCGTACGTCGGGTCCGCCGGAAGCCAGCCCCACGGCTCGACGTAGAACTCGGCCCAGTCGTGCATCGTATAGCCCTCCGGTTTGGTCTCCCAGCCGCTCTGCCACCGCGCGGGGATCCCGGCCGCGCGGCAGAGCGTGATGAACAGCATCGCGTGTACGCCGCAGTCGCCGCGGAGTTCCTTGACCGCCATCTGCGAAATGCTCGGGATCGTCGAGTATTCCACCTCGTAGCGGTAACGCATGTTCTTTGCGACATAGAGCCAGAGCCGCCGGGCCTTCTCGAGCGGGTTGTCCACGCTGGCCGTCTCCTTCGCCACGATCGCCCTGATCTCCGGCGAGAAGAGGATGTGCGGGGGGCGCTCCGCGGTGTATGTGCGATAGAGATCGGTGCTCGTGTCGTACGGTTTGGCTTCGGCGGCATCGAGTTTCGGGCAGTAGGCCGCGCATGTCCATTCGTAGACGGCCTTCGCGCCGACGGGCTTGCTCGGATCCTCCACACGCTGCTCGAAGTAGAGCGTCCGCTGGAACTCGCCGTGTCTGGCCTGGTCCCAGTTCGGCGAGATCGTCGTGACTTCCGGCTCCGACTCGATCAGCCGGACGCCGCCCTGCTGGCGGTACTCTTGCGGATAGACCATCCAGATCCGCACGAGCGAGCCCTTCTTGAGCCGGCCGGGCCTGGGCTTGAGCGTGAGGGTGTAGTTGACGCGGTGGCGGACCGGAAGGACCTCGGCCTTTCCCGTCTTCTCCGCCGCGGCCACGATCTCGGCGACGCGCTGCACGAGGGCCTCGTCGGCCTTCCGGCTTTCCGCCGCCTTGGCGGCGCCGGCGGGCGTGCGATCGCGCCGCTCCTTCGCCTCTTTCGAAAACTTGAACAGGTTCGACGGCTCCCGCTCCCAGTAGAGCACTTCACCGTCCAGCACGCGGTGCTGAAGCTCGCCGGCGTCGCGCCATCGCCGGATGTCCGCGAGGGTAATATCCGGAATGGACTTCCTCAGTTTTTCGAGCATCTGGGCTTCCGTCACGCAGTATTCCAGCCGGATCCGACGGATGACCTCGACCTGCTCATCGCGCCGGCGCGCGATGTCTGTGCCCGGGTTGTCGCGGCGATCCGACAGGAGCTTCTGCGCGTCGGCCAGCCGGCCGGCCTCGATGAGTCTCTGCGCCTCGATCAGCACGGGGTCGTTCACGGTTCCATCCCCCCTGCCGTCCTGCCCGCCGGCGGCAGCGACCACGAGTGTCGCCGGCACGAGAAGACTGATACGGAAAGCCCGCATTTCACACCTCGGGTCGTTGTGTCAGGCTCGATGTACGATCCGTCCGTTGCACACCGTAGCGACCACGCGCAAATCCAGCAACCGCTCCCGCGGGATCCGCAGCGGGTCGTCGCTCAACACGGCGAAATCCGCGAGCATCCCCGGCGCGATCCGGCCGAGCGAGTCCGCGTCGCCGGCGGCGTATGCCCCGCCGACCGTGTAGGCGCGCAGGGCATCTCGGATGCCAATCGCCTGATGCATCTGCCACCCGCCGGCCGGCGTACGGTCGAGCCGCTGCCGGTTGACCGCCGCGTGCAGCCCCACGATCGGGTTGAACGTCTCCACGGGTACATCGCTGCCGAATGCCAGCCACACGCCGGCCTCGTGCAGCGAGCGGATGGGATACGCCCACCGCAGGACGTTCGACCAGTGCTTCTCCGCCGCCTCGATGTCACCGACGATGTGGCACGGCTGCATGGACGCAATGATCCGCAGCCGGCCCATGCGCCGCGCGTCGGCTGGCCGCACGCATTGCGCATGTTCGATCCGGTGCCGCAGCGGCCTCCGCTCCAGCCGCCGGGCCTCCGCAAACGCCTCCACCGTCTCGTGGACCGCGCGATCCCCGATCGCGTGCACCCAGCACGGCAGGCCGGCCCTCGCCGCCTTGCACACCAGATCCCGCAGCGCCTTCCCGACGCACACGGACACGCCCCGGTAGCCGGGCCGCCCCGGATATGAATCGAACATGTACGCGCTCTGCGAACCGAGCGATCCGTCCGCAAAGCACTTCACGCCGCAGATCCGGAGCATGTCGTCCCCCAGACCGTTCGTCAGCCCCACGGCGATCGCCTCGTCCAGCCGCTCCGACGGAATGGCAAAGCGGATCCGCAAGCCCAGCTTCCCCGCCTGATGCAGCCGCTGGAACCAGCGCAGCGCCTCTGCCCCCTCGACGACGTGCGCGCAGGTGATCCCATGCCGGTGAAACTCCCGGATACCCGCCGCCAGGGCCCGCTCGATCTGAGCGTCGGTGAGCGTAGAGACCACGTCGGGAAGAAGGCTGATCGCGTTTTCCTGAAGGATGCCGGTAGGACGGCCGCGCCCGTCTCGCAGAATCGCCCCGCCCGGCGGCGCCTTCGTTCTCGCCGTGATCCCCGCGGCCCGCATGGCCGCGGTGTTCACCCATACCGAATGGCCGTCGCGGCTCTGCACCTGCGTCGGCACACTGCCCGTCACGGCGTCGAGATGCACCGCCGTCGGGAACCATTCTTCCGACCCTCCTCCCCTGCGCCTCTGCGCCTCCGCGTGAGCGGTGTCCTGCCAATGGTTCTTGTCGAAGCCGCGGGCGATGACCCATTCGCCGGGGGCGCGTTGTCTGGCCGCCGCCGCGACTCGCCGCAGGGCGTCGGCAAGCGACCGGGCCTCTACCAGGTTGACGACGTCGGGCCGCGCCGCCCACATGTGAAAGTGGGCGTGCGCATCCGTGAATGCGGGCATCAGCACACAATCGGCCAGATCCAGCACCGTGGTCCGCCGGCTGCGTAAACGCTCGATCTGCCGCCGGGCGCCTACCGCGTACACCCGGGGCCCGTGAACGGCCACGGACGCGGCCTGTGGCCCGCCGGCACCACCCATGGCGAGGATCCGCCGGGTGTGGATAATAAGTGTTGCGGCCATGCGGGGATTGTCGCGAATACCGGCATCTGCGTAAAGGCGGGCGTCGGGCCGCACCACAACAGACGGCTTCGGCGCTCGTAACATACCGGAAGACATGATGTTACGACCGCGCGACCTGTGGCTTTCCCGTCGCAGGTCTTCGGCTCGTCGGGGGCTTCGGGGCGCACGAATCCTCTTGCAGGATTCCTCGAAAGGCGTATACTTAAAGGCTCGGAACTTTCCGAAAGAATAAGGATGAGCGCGACGATGTGCGAACCTATGAAAGGATGTTCTCGGGAATGATCAAAGTAAAGGCGCGATGCAACGAATCCATCGAGCAGATGCTGCGGCGTTTCAAGAAGATGTGTGAGAAGGAAGGGCTCACGAAGGAAATCAAACGCACCAGCTACTACGAGAAACCGAGCGAGCGTCGCCGGCGCCGGGTCCGCAAGTCGATCAAACGCTACGAAAGAACCTTCCCAGTCGTCTGAGTCGCAAGACACACATACCGTCGTGCAACGACCGGTCCCCGGGCGGGCGGAGTGCGCCTCCCGCGGCTCCCGCCAGATATGGTGGGCCGTTTCGTATGCGAGGTGGTCGGGCGCGGCCGGTCCGTCGTTTCTGCACGGCTGGGAAAAGTCTCGCCCGGGAGACAGCACCGGAATGCCGCCCCGGCCACGTGGAGAACCGGCGGAGTGGCTCGTGCAGCGCGGTGCGGTGCGAGTATTTCCGGCGCATCCGGTTTTTGCTATACTCCGCGGCCTGTCGTAGCTGATGTTGGCGTGCCGGGGCGAGCGAGTTTCCGCTCATCGGGCACGGGTAACCGACCTCAGCGGGTTTCAACAATACTCTTTTCGGAAGCGGGTGAACCGTGAGACGCATACCGACATCTGTGCTGGTGATTCTGGTGTTTGGTTTCCTGGGGGCATCGGCGTGGCTCTACGCCCAGCCTCCTGCGATGGCCGAGGCGGTCGCTCCCGCCGAGGCGCAGAGCCGGACGGCGGAGCAGATCCAGCTCTGGCAACCGCTGGTAAGCGACAATTTCGCGACGTATGAGAAGGTTGCTCTCGTCGCAAACGTGTTCATCGCCCTTGCCGGCCTTGGGTATGCCCTGATGCTGGTCGGGCAGGTGCGAAACGCCGACCAGGGCACGCCGCGGATGCAGGAGATTGCCCGCGCGGTCCGCGAGGGCGCCAACGCGTATCTCTACCGGCAATTTCGCGTCGTCGGGGTGTTGATCGTTGTCATTACCATCACTTTGTACCTGGCGGCCAACGCCTCGGGCTCGCCGCGGGCTATCGCCGTGGGGCGCGCCGTGGCCTTCCTCGTCGGCTCGACGTTTTCCGCCACCGTCGGTTTCGTCGGCATGCGTCTGGCGACAACCGGAAACCTCCGCGTCGCCGCGGCGGCCAAGACGAGTTTCGGCCGCGCCCTCCAGTTGGGCTACCGCAGCGGCACGATCACGGGCATGCTTACCGACGGCCTCGGCCTGCTCGGCGGCTCGCTGATCTTCCTCGTCTACGGCGAGCAGGCGTATGAGGCGCTGCTCGGCTTCGGCTTCGGCGGCACGCTGCTGGCGCTGTTCATGCGCGTGGGCGGCGGCA
>CAZMVY010000232.1:0-7042 GCA_964569765.1 uncultured Planctomycetales bacterium | reverse complement strand
GGCTTGGCTCCTGTATCGCCTGGTCCGTTGCTTCGCGGGGCGGGCGGCGGCGACCGCCACCGCCGTCGCCTTTCTGTACATCTGCGGTTTCGCAGAGTACTACGCGTTCAACCATCTCAACTTCGCGCTACCCTATGCGTACCCGGCGACGTACGGCATCCTGCTCGCGACGGCCAGCGTATACTTTCTGCTCCGTCACACGAGGCACGGGCGGGCGGCCGATTTCTTCCTCTCGTGCCTGTTCCTGGCATTGACGTCGCTATGCAAGGTGGAAGTCCTCTTCGCGGCCGGCGTGGCCCATGCCGTGTTCCTGGTCGGGTGGCTCGGCGCGCGTCGGCTGAATCGCCCCGTGCATGCGCTGGGCTACCTCGCGGCGATCGCCATACCGGTGTGCGTGTACGCAGGTTTCTACGCGGCGGCCGGCAGCGCCCTCTGGCGGGAAAACCTCTTCCTGCCCGGCAACGTGGCCGCGAGCGCGTATACGCTCGAGCACTTCGGGCTGGCCGAGCCGATGAAGTCGCTCAAGGAGCTGGGGCTGTCCGCCGCCGGGATGCTGGGATGCCTTGCAGCGCTGTGGTGCGGCATCCTCGCGGAGGATCGCATCCGGCGCGATCCGACGTATGATGCGTCCATGCGCGCGCTAGCCGTCGCGGCGATCGGTCTGGCCGCCGCGCTGCTGTGCGGCGGGATCTGCTACCTGCTCGGGGCGTTCGACATGTTTCGGGCGCTGCCCATCCTGCTGCTGATCGGTTTCGGCGTGTTCGCCGTGCGATGGGTCATGGGACGCGAGGACCGAGCCGGCCGGGTGCCCTGGATGATCCTGTTCGCCTTCGGTCTGGCAGCGCTGGCCCGGATGGCGCTCAAGTGCGGCGCGGAGCACTACGGTTTCTACCTTCTCGTGCCCGGGCTGATGGGCTTTGCGGTTTTCTGGTGCCGGCTGGTTCCGAAGTGGCTGACTTCGGCCCGCAACGACCGCGGCGCACCGCGGCTGCCTGCGGCCGCTGGATCCGCCGGCGCGCAGGCAGTTGTCTCGTTGACGGCCCCTTCGCGGGGCGTATCCGGGTATGTGTGCGGGCTGGCGATGCTGGCCGCCACGACGTGGTCGCACGCCGCGTTGACGCGGGAAACAATGCGGATGGTCTTTGGCAGCGAAAACCTGACCCGCATCACCACGCCCCGGGGAACCATGATCTGCCCCGCCATGTACAAGGGCACGATCGACAAGGTGGTGGAGTTCCTCGCCGCGCAGCCGCCGGGCACGAAGGTGGTGGTCATGCCGGAGGGATCCGGCATCACGTTCCTGGCGGGCGGTACGAACCCGCTCGGGGTCCACACGTTTTTGCCGATCGACTTCTCGGGCGCGTACCACGAAGCGGCAATGGTCAAGCGTCTGACCGAGGCAAGCCCGGACTTCATTGTGCTCGTACCCCGCAACGTCGAGGAGTACGGAAAGAAGGCCTTCGGCGACGACTACGCCAAGCCGGTCCTTGATTGGGTGCAGGCAAACTACCGGCTGGTCAAACCGTTCCGCACGCGGGCCTACCAGGTCCTCCTCTACGGCAAGCGTGAGGCGGCATCCACCGCATCGAAGCCGAGTCCTTGACCCGCCACGCGGACGCGAACCGTTCAGCGCGGGGATTCGCCGGGCTGTGTGGCCGCGGGTCGTGTGGCCGAGCGAAGTTGCTGGATCTTTTTGAGGTCCTCCTCGTCGATCGGCTGGGTTGTCGTCCGGACCCCGCGTCGTGACGGCAGGAGCAGCCGGAAGCCCGCGTCCTGGTTCTCGTCCTTCTTCGACCGCGCCAGCTTGCCGCCGTCGTCGGCGCCGTCATCCGCCACGGAGTAGATCACGCATCCCGCGTCGTCGATTCTGTACCTCATCGGCTTGTCGTCATCAAATACGTCCGCCAGCAGCGACGCACGCTGTTGGGGATCTGCGACGAGGTCGTCCAGCTTCGCCGGCCAGCGACCCTCGCGCCGATAGAACCGCTCCGCATCCAGAGCCGCGATCGTCGCGCGAATTCGCATGCGGCTCAACGCAAAGAGCTGCGAGGCGCGGCCGAGGCTGGGCATCATCATTCTGACGAACACGTAGAACCGCGAGATGCTGGGGATCGCCTGATCCACGCCCTGGATCTCCCGCAGGTAGTCCTTGAGCGGCAGGTCGGCCGCTGCCCACCACGGGCGGGTCTTTCGGAGATACTGCGCCTCGTTCATGTCCACATATCCGGGCGCGAACCGGACGACGATCGTCTCCAGCGTAACCGTCGGCGCGGGCGCGCCTGTGCCGAGAGCCGCGGCGCTCACCTTGCCCTGCTTCAACGCGGAGAGACATGCGAGCATGAGGACGCGTTCTCCGTCGAAGGCCCTGACGAGGGGCTGCTTGTCGTCCGCCAGCGGCAGTAGTTCCGCACGAAACCGATCGAGCCCCGCTTCGCCCGGCGTGCCCAGGGCGAGCGTCCGCTGCAACGCATCGATCGCAGTCGCCTCGCACGCGATCCGCACGAGCATGCTGATGATAAGAGGCTCGTCTCCGACAGAGGCAGCGACACGAAGGGCCGCGAGGCACGAATCCGCCGCCCCATCCGCGTCGCCGCGGTTGGCGCGGTATTCCGCCTCCAGGCAGAGCAGCCTCGTCGCGGCGCGGACCTTCGAGAGGTGCGGCAGGAGCGTGCTGACTCCGTCGGGCGTCCACTGGATCGGGTAGGCCCCGCGCGGAAACTTCGCCGCCTCGTGGAGTTTCGCGAGCAGGTCCTGCCGATCGCGCAGATACGAACCGATCACGTCCATCATCGCCGGGCTGAGGCGCTCCCCGAGTTCGGCCCAGTCGTCGCCAAAATCGCCCGAGCGGGGAAGGGGTACCTGCGCAACGCGATTCTCCAGGTCGTCGAAGAGCGGCACGATCCGGAGCGCCGAGTTCTCCGCGTCCGGGATCTTCGCCCGCTGCGCCTGAAGTTCCTCGATGGTGACCGGGCGACCCGCCGCGCGAACGGCGTCGACTTCGGTCGTCCTGCGGATCGAGCCGGAACGGTTGAACACCCAGAGGATCCCCATCACGAAGACCAGCAGGAGCAGGATGGCGACGGCCAGCTTGCGCCTCGGCGACCAGGGCTGGCGCGCCGGCGGCTGGGGGACCTGATCCATCGGCTCGTACGGCGATTCCATACGTTCAACTCCGGACAAAGGAAGCGACTGCCGTTTGCGGTTCACCCCTTGCCTTGGACGCACGTACCGTACCAATGTTATCGTTCTCAGGCTAACCACTTCTGTCCGGTGGACCGGAGAATGCCGAAGAAGGACATGCGAATGACGATAGAAGGCCCAATGACGAAACCCGAATGTCGAACCGGTGCGCCGCCGGCGTGACCTCGTTCGTCATTCGGGGCTTCGTCACTCCTTCGTCTTTCGTGCTTCGCCAGTTGACATTGGAGTGTATCGAGCCGCTGGCCAGTCGGCCGGGCTTGAGTTATTGCTGCCTCCGCCCTTCCGCCGGTCGCGCCGTCGCCTTGTCCACGACTCCCTTGAGCCAGTCGATCCCGCGGCCCTCGGCGACGTGAGTGACCTTCTCCGCCTGGGCGATCTCCATGAAACGGGCGTAGGTGGCCTGGATCGTCTCGGGCACCGGCCACGCGGCGCCGGCCGCAAGCGCCTCCTTCCGCAGCGGCTCCCAGCGGACGATGAACGTGTAGAGCACGGGCAACTGTGCCACCTGCACCCGATGGCGCAGGGCCGTGTCGTCACCGGCCGCGGCCTCCGCGGCCTGCAGATGCTTCATGCCCTCCGAGAGCGTGCGGAGCGAAAGGAACTTCGCGTCGGGCGGCGAGTAGCACGTAAGCGGATCGCCGGCCGCCTCGACGGCATCGTGCGTAAGCTTGAGGTACGCGCGGATCTCCGGCGCGGCCGGCCCGTAGTAGCCGTCGAGGAACTCGTCGATGAGCTTCTGCGGATCCCGCGTTGGGTCCCACAGAAGCTTCGCCAGCACCCAGCCGCGAAGCTCGGCCATCTCGGAGCCGTACGACTGATACGCCCCCTGCTCGAAGACCCCCTTGACGCCATGATCGACGAAGAAGCGGATGTTCGGCGCGAGAACGCGAAGGTTCGGATGCGGCAGGATGTAGTGCGCGAAGTTCGTCGTGTAGTCCCAGACGTACAGCCGGCCGCAGACCTTCGACCAGCCCTCGATATCGTCGCGGAAGGCCCTGTTGCGATCGTCGGCGAGCGGCCTGCTGAACGAGCACTCGATGCTGCACAGGCGCACAATCACATTCGGGCGCGGCTTCGTGATCTTCGGCGGCTTGCGCGTGTACTGGTACGCGAGCGTGTCGCGCGCGACGTTCGGGAAGGCAGGCGCGATGTCCTCTGCGACGGCGTTGCCGAATCGCAGGAGCGCACCGGACGGGCTGCCCTCCTCCCGATCAATCGCGGCGCACTTCGCACACTGACAATTGCCGTGGCAGTCGTTCTGCGCGATCGACGCGATCGTTGCGGCCGGGTTGGCCCGCAGCCGCGCCTTGAGGTTCTTCACAAGCTCCCGGCGCATCTCTTCGTTGGTCAGGCACAGTTGAGCGTTTTCATGCGTGCGTTTGCCGTTGATCTCGCTGAACCACTCCGGGTGGTCCTTGAAATACCTGCCCGGCGGGATGAGCCCGTAGAACGTGTGCACGAAGCCCTCGTACGTGTGCCTGCCGCCGTGTTTCGCGTCGAGCCGGTCGGAGTTGCCGTTGCACTTGTTCCGCGCGGCCCAGTCGCCGTCCAGCGCGTCGAACCAGAACGACTCGCGATACTCCAATTGCGGCACAAACCGAATATCCAGATCCGCCACAGTCAGCGTCGGCCTCTTCGGGATCGTGCTGACCTTCGTGGACCACCAGCGACAGCCGACCTCGTCCTCGAGAAACGTGTAGACCGCGTAGAGCGTGCCACGCGGGCGCCCGCCGGCGAGGATCAGGTCATTGCCCACGGTGCGGATGACGAAACCTTCCTCGCCCAGCCCCAGGGCCCGGAAACGCCGATCCGCCAGCCGGGCAGCTTTCTCCCCGACAAGCAGACGGACCGCCCCGCGTTCGGCCTTGGACACGATGTTGATGGTTGTGCCGGTGGCTTGCGTCAGGAACGTAGCCAGTTCGCTTGCCGCATACTTCTCCGACCCCGTTGCATCGGCGGCAACCAAGACCACGGCCCGGCTAACGCCGTCCCGGGCGATAGTGAGCGGCCCCGCGGCAAGAACCGCGTTCACCCAAAGCATGACGCCGCAAACCGCAAGACCGATCTTCGCCTTGTTCCGCATCATCGGAAGACCTCCAGTTGTCGAAACGCACACCGAACCAAGGGAGCCGCCACGATAGCCGCAACAACCCACGATTGCCACGCCGCGCACGCCGGCCGCCGGGCCATAAGACGCGCGGCCTGAAATGGAGGCAAGCCGGGTGCGGCGCTGTACCGCCATCCTCGCCCAGACGCCCGCCGCTCAGTTCAGCCCGTATTCCTTGAGCTTCCGGTAGAGGGTCCGCGCCCCGATGCCGAGGATCTTGGCCGCCTTCTCGCGGTTGCCCCCGGTCATCTTGAGCGTGTTCATGATGTGCAGCTTCTCCATGTCGTTCATGCTCAAACCCGCCGTGCTCATCCCGCCGGCCAGGACGATGTCGGTCGGGCCGCGGACGTTCTCCGGCAGATCATTCACATCCAGCATCTCCCCTTCGGCGAGCACGACCATGCTGTCCACCACGCTGCGCAGCTCGCGGACGTTGCCCTGCCACTGATGATTGCTCAGACGCCGGAGCGCTTCGGCCGTAATGCCCTTGACGGCCTTGCCGTGCCGCGCGTTTGCCTCGGCAATGAAGTGCTCGACAAGCAGCGGGATGTCTTCCCGACGCTCGCGAAGCGACGGCAGCCGGATCATCACCTGCTTGAGCCGGTAATACAGGTCATCCCGGAACGTTCCCTCCGCAACCATCTCCGCCAGCTCCCGCTTCGTCGCCGCCACCACGCGGACGTCCACATGCCGCACGTCGTTGCTGCCGACAGGCATGATCTCTCCGTTCTCCAGCGCCCGCAGCAGCTTCGCCTGCATCGGCATCGGCATGTCGCCCACCTCGTCGAGGAAGAGCGTCCCGCCGTCCGCCGCCTCGAAAAGCCCCTTGCGGTCCGTCACGGCCCCGGTGAACGACCCCTTCACATGGCCGAACAGCTCGCTCTCCAGCAGGTTCTCGTTCAGCCCCGCGCAGTTGATCACGCGAAGCGGCTTGCTCCGTCTCGGCGAGTTGTAGTGAATGGCCCGGGCGACAAGTTCCTTGCCCGTGCCCGACTCCCCTACGATCAGCACCGTCAGCTTGCTGTCGGCGATCCGCTTGATCCGGTCAATGACGCGTGCCAGGCTCGGCGTGGAGCCGACGATCCCCTCGAAGTTGAACACCTTGCCCCGCTGTTCGCGAAGCGCGCGGTTTTCGCGGCTGGCGATCGCCTGCCGGGCCGCCCGCTCGACGACGGTGCGCAACTCCTCGATATCAATGGGCTTACGCAAATAATCGAAGGCCCGTGCCGGGCTGGACGGCCGCAGCACATCCCGGGCGAGTTGCTCGTTGCCGTGGGCCGTGATCAGGATGAC
This sequence comes from uncultured Planctomycetales bacterium, assembly GCA_964569765.1. Taxonomy (GTDB): domain Bacteria; phylum Planctomycetota; class Phycisphaerae; order UBA1845; family PWPN01; genus CAZMVY01. Next base: position 441 of record CAZMVY010000232.1, on the reverse strand, counting down.
TTCGGTCTCCGGCGAGATCCGCTTCGTCTCGGCCAGCACGTCGGCCCCGTTAATGTCGCCGCCAAGCTTGTAATCGGTGACCACGACGTCCGGCGGGCGTTGCTTGATGCTCGCGATAGCATCCGCCCCACTGTGCACGATACGGCAGGCATGGCCGGCCCGCCTGAGGCCCTCCGCGATCGCCTCGCCATGCGTCGCCTCGTCTTCCACAACCAGCACAAATGCGGTATCGCTCATCGTTGTTGACACGCCAATCAATCCGGACGCGCCCGCGCCGCAGAACGAGTGGATTATAGCGCTTTTCCGGCCCCACCGCGAGCCCCCGGGGCAAAGCTGAAGCCGCTTACACCCAGGCGAAACACCCCGCCGTTTCCGCCATCCGCCAAGCGAAAGGGGAACGTTGCCGCGCATACCCTGGCGGGGAAACCACCGGCCCGGCTC
>CAZMVY010000231.1:0-7192 GCA_964569765.1 uncultured Planctomycetales bacterium | reverse complement strand
CAGTTGGCGTGTGCGGGGCGGACCCGGTCGCACTCCGCGGGGTCGGGTTGGGGCTGCAGGGCCGCCAGCGAGCCGTCCTGGGTTTCGTACGACCATTCGATGATCCGCTGCAGTTCCTGGAGCTGAGGTTCTCCGGCGAACAGGCCCTGCTGCCGCTGCGCCGCCTGCTGAAGGCGGCGAAGGCCGACGTAGTTCGTGCGGCCCTTGACGAGCACGGCGGAGAACTTCTGCGGCCAGATGGATTGGAGAAACGGCAGATCGCGCGTCATCAGTTGTTCCTGCAGGGCGATGGGGGGGGTGCCGACCCCGGTGCCCGCCTCGACCAGATGGTGGTGGGGGGCCTCAAACGCCTTCTCGACCGCGGCGGCCATTTCGAGCTGCTCCGGCCTCGGCTCGAATGTGGACAGGCGTTGCGCGACCAGGCCGCCCGGGCCGAGCGCCGCGTGGATGGATGGGACTTCCGCCGCCATGACGCTACCCGCCCGCTGCCGTCAGTTGGCTGATAAACCGGATCACGAACCAGATCGTCAGGGCGGAGGCGAGAAGGATGACGATCGTCGAGCAGACGGCGACGAAGGTGGATCCCTGCATCAGGCCGTCTTCCTTCATCGTGGCGATGATGTGGGGCCGGCCGAGGATGAGCAGGCACACGAGCACGGCGGCCTCGGTCGGCCAGATCGTGATCGAATGCACGTAGCTGTAGATCCACACCCAGGGGGCCACGCGGGAGTACTGCCCCTCGCGGCCGTGAATGAAATGCCCTGCGACGTAATACGCCCGCCCGCCGTCCGGGTCGATGCCGATGTAGCCGTTGCTCGCGTCGCCGCCGAGTTCGGCGTAGATGATCGCATAGGCGGCGAAATTCACCAGCCCGAGAAAGATCACCCAGATGCAGATGCGATTTCGAGTCCGACGGTCCATGGCACGATCCGCGCGGTATCGGCAGGCCCGACCGGCGGGCCTGCCGATCCGTCCGCGCCCGATGATACGCGATTGCCCGGAGGGGCAAAAGCCCAGGTCCCACCGCCGCCGGGCTTTTCACGGCCGTTCGGATGCGACGAGGCGTTGCCGGCACGGCGGGGCCGGGGGACCGGGCGTTACCGGGCAGCCGGAACGATCGCCTGGAGTCTGTGGACGAAGTCGTCAATGATCCAGTCGGGCGTGGAGGCCCCGGCCGTCACGCCGGCGGTTGTTCGTCCCGCCACCATGTCGGGGCGGAACTGGTCCCACGTTTCGAGATGGTACGTCGGCGTGCCCTCCAGTTCGCAGAGGCGGGCGAGCTCGCGGGTGTTGGCCGAGTGCAGGCCGCCGAGGACGAACATCACATCGACTTCCTTGCAGAGTGCGATGGCGGCCTCCTGGCGGCGGATGACCTCCAGGCAGAGCGTGTTGATGACCTTGATCTCGCGGAACGGCATCGCTGCGATTGCCCCGACGATCTCGCCGATATGTTCCGGCGTGTGGGTGGTCTGGGCGACGATTCCGAGCCGGCCGCGTTTCGGCAGGGCATCCTTCAGATCCTCCACGCGATCGACGACGATCACATCGGGGGCGTAGCCGATCACGCCCTGGACCTCGGGATGGTTGCGGTCGCCGATCATGACGACCTGGTAGCCTTCCTCGTGGAGTTGCCGCACGACGGTCTGGGCACGCTTCACGAGAACGCAGGTGGCGTCGACGATGTTCAGGCCGCGCCGGCGGGCCTCTTCGAGGGTTTCGGGCGTGGCGCCGTGCGAACGGATCAGGACGGTCGTACCGGCTTCGAGCTGATCGATCCGGGCCGACTGTTTGAGGCCGGCATGTTCGAGTCTCTCCACAACCTGCGGATTGTGGATGACCGGCCCCAGGGCGACGACGCGCCCGGTCGGGTTGCTCCGGACGGTCTTCTCGGCCAGCTCGATGGCATCCTCGACGCCGAAGCAGAAGCCCCGTTTGCTCGCCAGCTTTACAATCACGTCGTCACCTGCGGTCATATTCTAGCGCCGGCAGGCCCTGGCGGCATCGTTCGCGGGCCTGCATGCGGATGAGTCGCCGCCGGACTTCATCCATCAGGGCCTGGGCATCCCATTCCGGGTGCTGATCCGGATGGATGGGCTCGCCGTACACCACGCCGACTCTGCCGAGCCGTGGGAGCTTCCGGTGCCGAGGCCACGCCTCATAGGCGCCTTCGATCAGCGTGGGCACGATCGGTGCGTGCGTCTTCTTCGCAATCGAGCCGATGCCGGGCAGCATCGGGCCGATGCGGCCGTCCTCCGTCCGCGTGCCCTCGGGGTAGGCCGTGATGAGACGGCCGGCGCGGAGCCGCCGGATCGTCTCCTTGATCGCCGTCACATCGGCTTCGCCGCGGCGGATCGGGAAGGCGTTCAGTGAGACGATCAGCCGGCGGAAGAACGGGTTCGCGAAGAGCGTGTCGCGGGCCATGTAGTCGCACTCGCGGGGCAGCGCGAGCGTGGCGAGCACGGGGTCAAAGAAACTCTGGTGGTTGCAGGCGAGGATGACGGCCCCCCTTCGGGGCACGCGCGAGACGCCGAAGACCCGTCCCCGCAGGAGAAGCACGAAGAACACCTGGCACCAGAAGCGGCAGAATCGATAGTAGAGTCTCATCGCCTTCGCTGGACTTCTTCGTAGAGCCGGTCGACCACGGCGGCCAGCGTCATATTCGTTGTGTCGATGCAGACGGCCCGCCCGGACTGGAGCAGCGGGGCCCACTGGCTGCGGTCGTTGCTGTCGCGCCGGCTGAGATTGTCCCGCACCCGCTCGAGCGTCACATCCTGCCCGTCCGCGATCATTTCGGTATAGCGCCGTTCGGCGCGTTTCTCGAGACTCGCGTCGAGGACGAACTTCACGTCGGCGTCGGGGAACACGACCGCGCCCTGGTCGCGTCCCTCGGTCACGACGGAGCCGAGCCGGGCGGCGATCTCGCGCTGCTTCTCGATCAGGATCTTTCGGATCGCCGGATTCCTGGCCACGTACCCGGTGGCCTCGTTGACCTCGATCGTGCGGATGGATTCGCTCACGTCGTGCCCGTCGAGGATCACCCGGGTGTGCGTCGAGGCGCAATCGAGTTCAATCCGGGCGGTCCGGGCGATGCGGACGAGGGCTTCGTCGTCGCGAAGGTCGATCTTTTCGTTCAGGGCCTTCAGGGCGATGGCGCGGTACATGGCGCCCGTATCGAGGTACGGGATCTCGAGGCGAGCGGCGAGCTTTCGCGCCGCCGTGGATTTTCCCGAGCCGGCCGGTCCGTCAATCGTGATGATCATTGCACACGTCGGAAGCTATGAAGTTACGGATTACGGGGGTCGCATCCGGGGTCGGAGGCGTCGCGCCGTACGCCGCCGGATCGCTCTCCGGGTTGCGCCGGACAGGCCTCAGTGTGTACCACATTTCCATGCAGCGTCAAGGCGGTGGCCGAGGTGATCCGCACCCGCACGAACCGGCCGATGAGCGACGCGGGCCCGGGGAAGACGACGATCTGATCGCCGCGCGTCCGCCCGGTGAGTTGATCGGATCTCCGCCAGCCGACCTCGTGGCCGCGGCTCTGCTCCGCCTCCTGGGCCCGGATTGCCGCCTTGCTGAAGCCCTCGACGAGCACTTCGACGGTCTGCCCGATTCTCCGCGCGTTGTCCTCGCGGCTGATCCGGTCCTGCAGCTGCAGCAGGCGGGTGTTTCGCCATCGCTTGACGTCCATCGGCACATCGTCGGGCAGCGTGCGGTCCGCGGCCGTCCCCGGACGCGGCGAGTACCGGAAGATGAAGCAGTTCTGATACCGGACACGCTCCCTCAGCGCGACGCTCTGCTCGAATTCCGCGTCCGTTTCCCCGGAGAAGCCCACAATGAAATCCCCCGCCAGCGCCACCCCCGGCACGATCGCCCTCGCGCGGTCGATCAGATCGACGTATTCCTCGACGGTGTACCGGCGTTTCATTCGCTGCAGCACGCTGTTCGATCCGCTCTGCGCCGGGATGTGCAGGTATTCGCACACGCGTGGCAGGTCGCGCATCGCCTCCAGCACGTCGTCGGTGAAATCGCCCGGGTAGCTCGTCACAAACCGCAGCCGCTCGATCCCCGGTACCTCATGCACCCGCTGGAGCAGTTCGGCGAACCGGACGGTGCGGCCGTTCTCCGGGTACGCGTAGCTGTTGACAGTCTGGCCGAGGAGCGTGATCTCCTTCGCACCGTCGTCGGCGAGGCGGCGGGCCTCCTCGACGATGTTCGCCGTCGCGCCGCTCACCTCCGGGCCGAGCGTGACCGGCACCACGCAGCACGTCCAGAACTTGTCGCAGCCGCGCTGCACGCGGATGTACGACTGCCGCGCGCTGCCGTCGCGGGGGATCGGGCGGGCCATGTCCAGCGCTTCGAGGTCGTACAGAGCGAGCGACCGTTCCTCCGCCGAGAGCGTGCGCGACCGGCTCTGCGCCAGGGCGGCGGGGCGGCTGTGCTTCTCCATGACTTCGGCGATCAGGGCCGGCAGCCGGGCCAGTTGCCCCGGCCCGCAGAGCAGATCCACGTGCCGGCAACGCGCCAGCACGCCGTCGCCGTCGCGTTCGGCCATGCAGCCGATCACCGCGATGATCATCTCCGGCCGGCGGCGCTTGATGCGCTCCAGCTCGCCCAGGCGCGAGTAGACCTTTTCCTCGGCATGGCCGCGGACGCTGCACGTGTTGATCAGGACGACGTCGGCGTCCTTCGCATGTCCCGTCGGCTCGTAACCGAGTGCACGGAGCTGTCCGGACACGAGCTGGCTGTCCAGCACGTTCATCTGGCAGCCCATCGTTTCAAGAAAAACGTAGCGTTTGGTATCCATTGCGTAGGGCGCGGAAAACCGGCTTCCATTGTCCGTTGTCGGCCGTCGCTCGTTCCGTTGCGGCCCGTACGATTCGCCCCGTTTTCGGCGTCGATCCCGACGGATTGTAGCGGTCGGCCGGCGGCAGGTTCAAACCGTCGGATGCCGGCCTGCCAGGGTGTTGGCGACCTGCATTGCGCCGTATGCCGGCGCGGAAACGCCGTTCGGTTCACGGCTGCCACGCTCGGCGCAGCGCACCCAGCCAGTTGCCGTGGGCGATCGCGCGGATGTCGTCGTCCGGGTAGCCGCGCACGGAGAGGACTTCGAGAAGCCGCGGCAGATCGGCGATCGAGTCGATGTCCGCGGGGCACTGCTCGCGGCCGAAGCCCCCGTCGAGGTCGCTGCCGATTGCCGCATGGTTGGCGTTGCCTGCGAGCTGGCAGACGTGGTCGATGTGGTCGGCTACGGCGGCAAGCTTCACCTTTGCGTTGCTTTGGCCGTGGCGCCAGCCGGGGACGAGCATCCAGGCGTCGAGCGCGATGCCGATCACCCCGCCCCGACGAACAAGGCGCCGGATCATCGTATCGCTGAGCTGCCTGTCGCCGGGAACCAGCGCCCGGGCGTTCGAATGCGACGCGATGATCGTTCCGCCGAAGAAGTCGAGGACTTCGAGGCATCCCGCCTCGGCGAGGTGGCTGACATCCAGAATCAGGCCGGCGCGCGTCATCTGGTCGAGCAGCTCGCGGCCGAGGTCCGTCAGGCCGCCGGGGGTGCCGGTGCCGCGGGCATAGCGGTTCTCGCCGTACCACGCCGGCCCGACGATTCGCAGGCCGCGCTCCCGCCACTCCGCCGCCTCGGCGGGCGCGCGAATCGGCTCGGCGCCTTCCATCAGAAGCACAACGCCGAGCTGGCGATCCGCCGCGCCGGCATCCCATTGCGCCGCGTGGGCATCGAGCGCCGCCCGGTCGCCGAGGATTCGCAGGTGCCCGGCATCTTCAAGCCGCCGGTAGTAGTCCAGGTCGCGCATCGCAATCGCGTGCGCCTGCTCCGGCGCGGCGTACTCGCACTCGCCCGGCGGACCCTCCATCCGGCGGGGCATCGCGAGCAGCGTGACAAACGCCATTCCCACGTGGCCCCGGCGCATCTCCGGCAGCGACACCGTGGCCGTGCCCCGCGGCAGGTGCGCGCCGCGCTCCGCGGCCCGGATCGCCGCGAGATCCCGGGTGATGTCCCGCCCGTAACGATGGTGATTCAGGCTCAGATCCTGGTGGCCGTCGCAGATCCAGAATGTCATCGCAGCGCTCCACCCCTCAGCTTACGCGATGCCGCGGGTCCGGCCAAGCTCGCGCAAAGCGCCGGTGCACATCCGGCTCGCCATTCCATGCCGGCGCGATCGCCGTCCCGGAGACCTTCGCGGCGAGCGTCCGGGCGGGCGCATCTGGCGACGATCGGTTGACCTTCGCGGTCCGCCTTCATACCCTCACGGGCATGAAACCCTATCGGTTCGTTTCGATCGCCTCCCTGCTGTTTGCGATGGGCTTGCCTCTTGCCTCGGGGGCGGAATGGCCCGGCGCCCTCGCCGGTTTCGCCGAGGTCGAGATTACGCCGCCGGTCGGTATCGACCTCGGCGGACGCGGATGCAGCAACGAGAGTTCCGACGCCATCGTCGATCCGCTCTTCGCGCAGGCCGCTGTGCTCAAGGATGCCCGCGGCCGCGTGTTGGTTCTTGTGTCGCTCGATCTGATCGGCCTGTCCCGCCCGTACGGCGACGCCCTCCGCGCGGAGATCGCGAAGAAGCTTCGCACGCCGGCAGAGAACGTCATCCTCAACTGCTCGCACACGCACAGCGGTCCGATGATGTATCGTGACGTCATTGCCGCGTGCGGGCCGCCGAAGGATATCGAACGCAAGTACATGGAGGAGCTGGCTTCGAAGGTCGTCAACCTGTGCGGGGCGGCGGCGGAGCGGCTCGGCCCCGTCGTAGTGCGTGTTTTTCAAGCGAAGTCGGACATCGGCATCGACCGGCGCGGCCGGAACGAACGCGGCGAGCCCGCCATGGTACCGAACCCGGCGGGTCCGCGCGACCCGACCATATGGATCCTGCGTCTGGACTCGCCCGGCGGCGAGCCGCGCGGGGTTCTCTTCTCGTATGCCTGCCATCCCGTGACGGTCTACGGGTGTGCCCGCCGGGGCATCTCAGCCGATTACCCCGGTGCGGCCCGGCGGGAGCTTCACGCCGCCCTCGGGCGCGGCGTTCATGTCCAGTTCTTTCAAGGCGCCGCCGGCAACATCCGTCCTCGCGTCGCCGCCGACCTTACCGCGTTGAAGTTCCGCCCCGGCACGCTCGCAGACAAGGACACCGTGGGCCGGCAACTCGCCGCGGGCGTCCTCGACGCATTCAAGAGCGAA
>CAZMVY010000230.1:6115-7259 GCA_964569765.1 uncultured Planctomycetales bacterium | reverse complement strand
GTGCGGCTGCAACTCCGACCAGCTCTTGCGGCCGCGCGAGAAGAACGGAATCACGAGGACCCAGAGCACCGGCAGCAACAGGCCCTGATCCAAGGTGATGGAGTCACGGTATTGCAGGATCGCTACGACCGCTTCGGCGAGCAGAATGCCGAGAAGGCCCAGATAGATCCTCCGGATCGGCGTTGTCGGGTGGCGCCAGGGCGCGAAGAGGAAGAGATACACGACGCCGGCCAAGCAGACGGCAAAGGCGATTAACGGCAGCAGCAGGCGGGCTTCTACCATCCAGACGACGGCCATGATGGGCAACCAGAGGAGGCTCCCCAATCCTCCGAGCAGCTATCCGAGTCTCGGTCCGGTCATGATTGCGAGCCCCTCATCCTTCGAATCGCATTGTAACGTTCCCGCGTGATGCCTGTCAGGCGGGACGGCCACGGGCCGACGGGCAGTTCATGACGCCGGCGACAGAGCTGATCGGCGCGGCGTGCCTGCGCCCACATTCGTCGGTGCGTGGTGAGGGCCTGCACTTGTGCCGCTTTCGGTCGGCGTCTGATGTGCCGACGGCGGAAATGCGGTGCGGGCACCCCGGCTGCCGGGACGGCTGTGTTGCCGAATACCCGTCCCGCGAGCGGTCATTGGCCGGGCGGACACCCGTGCTGTCGCGTGGGGGCGGTATTTCTCGATGCGCGGGTATTGTTCACATCGGCGGGCGGGCGATAGAATTCCCGCATGTCCGACTCCCCGCCTGCGCGGGATGCGGAGGCGTCGGGAAGACGGAACACGAAAGGATGGCGGCGATGTCAGATGCTCTGAGCAGACGGGAGTTCCTGGCGAAATCGGTGGCGACCACGGCGGCGACGGCCGCGACGACGGCCCTTGCCGGCTGCGCCATGCAGCGGGGCGAGACTGCGGGCGCGCCGGCGGCGGGGCCTCCGAAGACTACCGAGCTGAAGAAGGCCCTGGAGTTCGGCATGCTGCCCGGCGGCCTGAGCATCGAGGACCGGTTCAAGCTCGCCCGCGACCTCGGCTTCGCGGGCGTCGAGGCGGGCACGACGGATGATCCGAAGCTCGTCGCCCAGATGCGCGAGGCGGCCGACAAGAGCGGCGTCCGGATCCACTCGGTCATGTACATGGCCCACGGGGTGTG
>CAZMVY010000230.1:0-6105 GCA_964569765.1 uncultured Planctomycetales bacterium | reverse complement strand
GAGCCGGGGGTCGTGAAGAAGAGCGTCGGGGGCATGGTGACGTCGTTGCAGATCGCGTAGGCGTTCGGCGGGGATAGCGTGCTGCTCGTACCGGCCGTGGTCAATGCCGAGACGAGCTACATGGATGCCTGGGCCCGCTCCACGGCCGTGATCCGCCAGCAGCTCATCCCCGTGGCCGCGGAGACGGGCGTGGTCATCGCCGTCGAGGATGTGTGGAACAAGTTCCTGCTCAGCCCGCCGGAGTTCGCCCGTTACGTGGACCAGTTCAAGAGCAAGTGGGTCCGGGCGTACTTCGACGTGGGCAACATCGTGGCGTACGGCGATCCGCAGGACTGGATCCGCACGCTGGGCCGCCGCATCGCAAAGATCCACGTGAAGGACTTCGACGCGGGCAAGCACAAGTTCGTGCCGCTGCTCGAGGGCTCGATCGACTGGAAGGCCGTCCGCGCGGCGCTCAACGAGATCGGCTACAGCGGCTTCATCACGGCCGAGCTGCCCGGCGGCGACGAGAAGTACCTCCGCGACGTCAGCGAGCGGATGAGCAGGATCATTGAAGGAAAGGCGTAACCAGTCGGCGGCCGATTCGCACGGACGGAAAGAGTTCAGAGCCGGCGGTTGGCGGGTCGCCGGCTCTGAATCCCTCGTGAGTGGCTAGAGGGCAGGTCAGTGCAATACCGGATCGAGTTCGCGCGCCTCGCGGCGCTTGCCCAGCGCGGAGTTCTGGATCTGCCGGACGCGCTCCTTGCTGAGGTTCATCCTCCGCCCGATCTCCGCGAGCGTATGTCGCTCCGCCCCTACGGCGAGCGGGAAACGCTGCGCGAGGACATCCTTTTCGATCGGCGTGAGATCGACCTGGTTCTCCGCGATGATCTTCGAGAGCCGCTCCGCGTACAGCACGGACTCCTCCGTGCGGCGCGTATCCAGCCAGTTGCTCTTCTCGAACTCGCTCTCGAAGTTCACCGGTTCATGCTGTCGGCGCTTCGCCTCGCGCAGGCCGCAGCGGTAGAAGGCCCGCAGAATGGCGTTGCAGGCGTAGGTGCTGAAACGGAAGCCTCGCCACGGGCTGAACGTGTCGATCGCCCGGGGCAGGGCCATCATTCCCTCGCTCAGCAGCTCGTCGCCGTCGACATTGACGATCCGGCTCCGTTTGTACAGGTCGTACACCAGTCCGAGGTTGTCCGCGGCGATCTGGTCGCGGATCTGCTTGTGAAGCTGCGCGAACCGTCTGTACTCCGCGAGCCGCGTCGCCTTCGCCCCGTATCGCTCCAGCAGCGCCCGGACGCGGCGGGCGCAGTAGTGCATACGCTTGAACTGACGCAGCTCGGTCTCCGGGCTTCTCCCGGCTTCGCGCGTGGCTGAATCTTCGGGCTCCTCGAACAGCCGCCGATATGCCCAGCGCCCGTGCAACTCGTCATCATCGACGAACTTCGGTCCCTTCGCACGCGGCAATTGCCCGCGCGTGGCGTTCGCATTCTTCCGGGTCATAGCGCTTCCCGCCTTCTCATGGAGACCCGACGGCGCGGTCCGGTCCGGTAAGCCTGTCGCGATCCGTCCGCCAACCTCCAGCCTGTCGTGAATCATATGGCACCTTTCGGGTCAGAGTAGCGCCTATATAGCACTATGTTGGTACTATATCGGAAACCCGTCACCAGTTCAAGACCTTTTCTGAAAAAACCTTGCGGTCCGGAATACCCACGATCGCGTATGCCTATCCCATTGTTTTACAAGGCGTTACGCGAAAGCATAATGCCGGAGCGCGCCTTGGCGTCGTTTATTCTACGATGATCGGACCTGGGCGGCTCATTTTTTTTGGCGCCCTCCGCAGGTAGGATGTCGAGTCGAAAGCAGGAGGCGGTTTGTGTCTCTCGGAGGAGGCGGCATGACGCTGCGCCATCGCCAAATCCCTGTCGCGCTGTTTCTTGGGGTTGTCTTCGTTCTCCCGTGGATTCTCGCGCAGGGCTGTCCGCAACCCAATCAGCCGCCTGTGGCCGATGCCGGTCCCGACCAGAGCGTGGCGCTCGGGTCGCTGGTCACGCTGGACGGAAGCGGCAGCTACGATCCCGATGGCGATGCGATCACGTATCGGTGGGCGCGGACGTCGGGCCCGGTGGTTACGCTGAAAGACGGCACGACGGCGAAGGCCACGTTTATCGCCCCTGGTTCGGAGGCGGTTCTCACCTTTGCGCTGACGGTTACCGACAGCCACGGCGGGCACGACACGGCGAGCGTGACGGTGACGGTGCGGGGTTCGGTGACGCACGGGTCTCAGCTTTTCGTCGCCAACCGCACGGCGAACAGCATCACGAGCTACCGGGATCCGGCGAGGCTCCAGGGCGACGTCGGCCCGAGCACGAACGTGACGGGCGATCGGACGCTTCTCGGCAGCCCGACCGACATGGTGGTGACGGGGGACGGGCGGCTTGTGGCGGGCAACTTCGCGTCGTCGTCGCTGACGATCTACGGGAGCGCGGTCACGGTCACGGGCAACGTGAGTCCGGCGGCGACGGTACGGGGGAACGCAACGCTTCTGGAATCGGTGACGTCGCTTGATGTAAGCCCGGCGAAGGACCTGGTGTTCGTATCGGAGATCGGTTTCATCAACCGCGTGGTCGTGTTCGCGAACGTCTCGGCCTCCGGGTTCTCCGGCAATGTGGCGCCCGCGCGGACGATTTCGAGCGCGAGCATGGTGAATCCGCTGGGGATCCGCCTGGCCGCCAACGACGACCTGTACGTGGCGAACAACGGGCTGGGCAACGTCATCGTTTTCGCCCGGGCGAGCACGCTGAACGGCTTCGTTCTGCCGGATCGCAGCCTGTCCAGCTCGTATTTCAGTGCCGTCGTGGATGTGGCGGTGGACGCGGGCGACATTCTCTATGAGTTGAACGGTGCCCTTGGCGGCAACCGCGTGAACGTCTTTCGCAAGGCATCCACGCTCAACGGTTTCGTGCTGCCCGATGCCTCGCTGGTTGTGCCTGCGGCGACGAGCCTGGCGGCGGTCGAGGTGGATTCGGCGGGCACGGGGTATGTGCTGGATTCCGGGGCCGCCGCGATCTACGTCTACGAGAAGCTGGCGACGCGCAACGGTACGATCCCGCCCGATCGCACGATCCAGGGCCAGAACACGCGGATCGTCGGTGCGATCCGCCTTTTCCTCCTTGAGTGGTAGCCGCCGCGGCGGTCGGTCGGGTTCCCATCGGTGCGGAGGGGCGGGTGTGCGGCCGCGGGGGTCGGCGGACGTGCTTGCCGCGTTCGGCCGGGCACAGTAGCATGAGGCCGACCGAAGGCTTCTTCCCTGGCGAGGAGGTTCCGGCAGTGGACAATTCGGCGGTTTTTGAGCGGCTGGCGGATGCGGTGGAGCGGCTGGACGTGAAGGCCGTCGATCCTCTGATCCGGGAGGGGCTTGCGTCCGGCGTGCGACCGGCCGACCTGCTGACGCGAGGCCTGTCGCTCGGGATGCAGCGCGTCGGGACGAAGTTCAAGTGCGGCGAGATGTTCATGCCGGAGGTGCTGGTCGCGTGCGATGTCTACTACGCGGGGCTGGCGATCGTCAAGCCGCTGCTGGCGAAGGACGGCGACGAGCACCGGATCGGCACCATGGTTCTGGGGACGATTCACGGCGACGTCCACACGGTCGGAAAGGATGTGGCGATTCCGGTCTTCGAGGCGAACGGTCTGCGGGTGGTGGACCTCGGCGTGAATGTTCCGGACGAGGCTTTCGTGGAGGCCATCCGGAGGCACCAGCCGCAGATCGTAGGGCTCGGTACGTACATGACGTCGACATTCATGCACACGCGCGAGACGGTGGCGGCGATTGAGAGGGCGGGTTTGCGCCGGCAGGTCCGGATCATCTGCGGTGGGCCGGCGGTCGATCCGGAAGCGGCTCGGCGGATGGGCGCCGACGACGCGAGCGACGACGCCTGGAAGGGCGTGGAGAAGATCAAACAACTGCTCGGGGGATCGGTACGATGAGCGAAGTCGTGGATCGGTGGGTCAGGCGGCTCAAGGGCAGGCTTGCTCCCGTCGGCGAGATGACGCACTGGCAGCGGCTGGCGGCCGCGCTCGATCGGAAGCGGACCGATTTCGTTCCGGTGGCGCCGGAGCTTGATTACTGGCAGATCACGTACGCGGGCTACTCCCACAAGGAGATCTACAACGACGTGGACAAGACCACGGATGCGTGCATCAGGACGTGGGCCGACCTGCGCACCGACGCGATCTGGATGTACGTGGACATCAGCCACCAGATCGAGAACTTCATCCCGCCGGAGAAACGCCCCGAGCACTTCATCCACCGCGGCGACAACGACTACCTCATGTTCAAGCCGCTCGTCGAGACGCTCGACGAGGCGATCGCCCTGTACGAGACGCGGGCGTACGAGAAGTACCTCGACGGATCGCGGGCCGTGACCCACTACACGCCCCACATGCTCCAGCTTCTCGAGTTTCAGGAGAAGATGGACCGCGAAGTGCCGATCATCGTCGGAATCGCCACGCCCACGAATTATGCGGAGACGCTCGTCGAGGTGCAGCGGTTCCTGCGCTGGATGGTCACGGATCCGGAGAAGGTGAAACACTATCTCGATCTGTGTCTGCAGGAACGGCTCGCGGCGCTGGACTTCTACGCCGAGTACGCCGCGAAGAACGGGGCGCAGTTCTGCTGCCTGTTCGGCGGGGCGCGGACCTGGGGCCCGCGGCACCTGGAGCAGTTCGGCGACGTGGACCGGATCTTCGTCGAGAAGGCGAAGACGATCTTCCCCTATACCTTCTGGCACATCTGCGGACACAACCTGCCCCAGGCCCTCCAGATGGTTTCGGCGTGGGACGGCATCAAGGGCATACAATACGACATGCCCTACTACGGGCAGGAAATGCCCTGGCCGCAGTGGTTCGAGCAGGTCGCGAGGATGCTTCGAGGCCGGCAGTGCGCGATGAACTCGCCCACCACGCAGCTTGCGTGTCACGGGACGGCCGAAGAGGTGAAGACGATGGTGGCGCAGTTCATCGACGCGACCATTCCGCATACCACGGCCTGCGTGATGCCGGGTTGCGAGATCGATTCCTATTCGCCCGCCGCCAACGTGAGGGCTATGATCGAGACGGCCCGCAGTCGGCAGTTGGCGTGATGAACGGCACACAGCATGTGATTGATCTGGAGATCGAGGTTCCCGTAAAGGAAGTGCTGCGCATGATGGGGTGCCGTCGCGGGGCGCCTGTGCGCCCGGCGCTCCGCGAGCTGGTCGAGCGGCTCGTCGCCGAGTCGCGCAGCGTGCTGCGGCCCCGCGGGGTGTACGCCGTCTACGATGTGGAACGCGTCGGCGGCACCGAGCTGGTCCTCCACGGCTGCCGCACGGTGTACGGGCCGGTCGCGGAGTTTCTCCGCCCGGCCCGACGGGTGGCCGTGTTCGTTCTGACTCTGGGCGACGCCATCGAACGGCTTTCGGCCCAGCGGCTTCAGCGGGGCGAGACGCTGGAAGGCTACACGCTCAATGCGATCGGCTCAGCCGCAGCCGACGTCGCCACGGATGCCATGGCCGATTCGGTCTATTGGCGCGAGGCCGGGCCGGAGGAAGGCATCACCCCGCCTTTCAGCCCGGGTTATTGCGGCATGGCGCTCGAGGAGCAGCAGACGCTGTTCTCGATCGTCGACGGGAGCACGATCGGTGTGACGGTGCTGCCTACGATGATCATGGAGCCGATCAAGAGCGTCTCCGGTCTCCTGGGGATCGGCGACGCGCGCGAGGTCATGCGTCACGGCGTGCCCTGCCAGCGGTGCGATCTCGACCAGTGCCGCATGCGCCGGGGCTGATGGCGGTCGTCCGGCCCCCCCGTGTTCCAGGCGGGTTGCTGGCTATCCGAAGCTTACGCCGATCTTCTTTCCGAGGTCGAGAAGGTATTGCCGGGCCTTGTCGTATTCGGCCTCGTTCGCGCAGTGTTCGAGCATGAGCGGGACCTCGTGATCGAGGCCGGCGATGCCCCGGAGCCAGGCCGCGTAGTCCATCTGGCCGGAGCCCGCGGGCACCTCGCGAAAGAGCACGTTCATCTCCACATCCCAAACGCGGTCCTTCGCGTGGCTGCTGACGATCCAAGGGCCGAGCATGTCGAGGC
>CAZMVY010000229.1:3053-7313 GCA_964569765.1 uncultured Planctomycetales bacterium | reverse complement strand
CCACGGCCAGGCCGAGGATGAACGCCGTCAGGATGCAGGTAAACGCGTAGGTGCTCGAACCCAGCGACATGATGAGTGCGCGGGTCCAGGCGATCTGGTAGACCATCGCGGCGAAGCCCGAGACGGCAAACGCGCCGAGGACCACCCGTCGCACCGCCGGCGAGATCGTTGCTTCGGCGGTGGGGACGGTCTTCATCGGGCGGCCCGGCGGACGGCGAGGCGCCATCGCCGGCGTGGAAGTCCCTGCCGGCGCGGCCGGCACCCCGAGCAGCATGATTGCGGTCGTGCCCACGACAAGGTTCAGGGCCGCCGCCACCCATGTCGTGTGCGTCAGCCCGAACGTCGGGATGAGCCAGAAGCCCGCGGCCATCGTGCCGAAGGTCGCGCCGAGCGTGTTGATGCCGTACAGCAGCCCCACCGAGCGCCCGAAGCCTTCGCCGAGAGTGGTTACGTGTCGGACGAGGATCGGCAGGGTGGCGCCCATGCACGTCGTTGGCAGGAGCAGCACGAGGAACCCGATGCAGAATCGTGCGCCCGTGAGCAGCCCCGGGGCCTCCATGAGGTGGGGGTACATGGCGCGGTAGGCAGGCTCCGCCACGTGCAGCAGCGTCGGCACGAGCAGGGCGTACAGGCCCACGGCGATCTCGAGCAGGCCATAGACGCGGCCGGGCCTGCGAAGACCGCTCGATAGTCGTCCGGCGACGTAACTGCCCAGCCCAAGCCCCGACATGAAGCCGACGAGGATCGTGGTGATCGCGTAGGTCGTGCCGCCGAAGACGAAGATGAGTTCCCGCGTCCAGACGACCTCATAGATCAGGCCGGCGCATCCGGAGAGGAAGAACAGCGCAAGGATGACGGTCCTGCGCTCGGCGGGGACGCCCGACATTGCGAATCACACTCCTGGCGGCGAGGCCGTGCTTCCTGCGCTGTTTCGACGCCGACCCGACAACTCGCTTTCGCCATCATACCGCACGCCCGTCCTGCGGCAACGCGACCATCCCATCCGGCATCGGCGAACGCCACGCGCCGCGCCCCCTGCCACCGTGTCCCCGCGCGCGGTACACTGTCCTCGGCCAATGGATCGACCACAGCCGACCCTGCCCGCTCCTGTGACCGACCGTGACACGCCGCTCCCGGCGACGGGCGGCGCCGCGCCCCCGTCCCCCCGGGTCTTGCTTGCGGGCCTCATCGCCGCGGTCGCGCTCGTCGTCCTCGCCGTGCACTGGCCCGCGCTATCGGCCCGGGCCATCTTCATGGATGACCACCAGTACCTCTCGCAGAACCCGCTCGTGCAGAATCCCGGCCTCGACGCCGCCGTCCGCTTCCTCGTCGAGGTCTTCCGCCCTTCCACCGTCGGCGGCTATTACCAGCCGCTTGCGATGATCTCCCTCATGCTCGATCACGCGATGGGCGGCACCGAGGCCAACCTGCGGCCGTTTCACCGCACGAGCCTCCTCCTGCACGCTGCCAACACGGCCCTGGTGATCGTGGTCCTGTATCAGCTCTTTCGCCGGCCGTGGCCCGCGGCGCTCGCGGGCCTGCTCTTCGGGATTCACCCGCTGACGGTCGAGTCCATTCCCTGGGTCGGCGAGCGCAAGACGCTGCTGTCCGCCTTCTTCGCCCTGTGGAGTCTGGTGCTCTACCTGCGCTACGTCCGTCGGAAGGATCGCGCGCTGCTCTGGGCGTCTGCGGCGGCGTATGTCCTGTCCATGATGTCCAAGCCAACGAGCCTGCCGCTGCCCGTCCTCATGCTCCTGCTCGATTACTGGCCGCTCGGGCGGCTCAAACGCCGCACGATCGCGGAGAAGATGCCTCTCTTCGTCCTCGCCGGCGTCTTCGCCCTCATTACGCTCGTATCCCAGGCACGCACCTCTGTCGTACGCCTTCCCGCCGACTCGGCCGTGCTCCGCATCCCGCTGATCCTCTGCCACAACATCATCTTCTACCTGTACAACACCTTCTGGCCCGCGCATCTGGCCGCCTACTATCCGTTTCCTGAGCCGCTGGCCCTGTCAAACCGGATGGTCCTTGCCGGCGTCATCGGCACGGCCGTGCTGATTCCCCTGCTGCTGCTGACGCTGCGGTGGACCCGCGCCTTCCTGACGGGCTGGCTGTTCTTCTTCGTGGCGATCTTTCCCGTGATCGGTGTCATCGGGTTCATGGGCGCCATCGCGGCCGACCGGTTTGCCTATCTTCCGCTGCTGGGGCTGCTCCTGCCGCTGACGTGGCTGCTGGACCGCGCGTGGGGCGGGCCGACGGCCGCGGCCGCGTTCCCGTGGCACCGGGCCGCCGTCGGGCTGCTCGTGCTGGCGGTCGCGATCCCGGAGACCCTGGCCACGCGCCGCTATCTCGGCTACTGGCAGGATCGCGTCCAGCTCTATCAGCACATCGTGAACCTCTACCCCTCGGACGCCGCGATGCGCAACGGCCTCGGCTACGCGCTGTATCTGGCGGGCCGCGACGACGAGGCCATCCGCGAATGCTCCGAGGCCCTGCGGCTGCGGCCGAAGTACGCCGACGCCCGCGTCAACCTGGGCATCGCGCTCGCGCGGAAGGGTCGGCTCGACGAGGCGATCGCGGAATACCTGGAGGTGTTGCGATATCGGCCGGACCACGCCGACGTGCATGTCAACCTCGGGGCGGCCTACTTCGCCAAGGGCCGCGTGCCGGAGGCGACCCTCGAGTTCCGGGAGGCCCTGCGCCTTCGCCCCAACCACATGCTCGCCCGCCACAATCTGGCCGAGATGCTCGTGCAGCAGCGCCGCTACGCCGAGGCCGCCGCCGAGTACGCCAAGGTCCTCCAGCTCTACCCCGACCACGCCCCCACGCATGCCCGTCTCGGCGTCGTATTGGCCGCACAGGGACGCCTCGACGAGGCCCTTCGCGAGTTTCGCGAGGCCCTGCGGATCAACCCGCGCGATCCTGACGCCCTCGCCGGCCTCAATGCGCTGCGCTCCGGCCGGCCCTGATGCAGGTTTCCACGGGCCGCGCGGCGGGTCCGCACTCCCACGCCGCCGCTCGCCGCGTTGATAGCTACATGTACCCCGCGTAGAGCCATACCCCAATGGCCAGCCCGACCGCCGTACCGGCCACGAGCACCAGCTTGATCGCCGCGATCGTCCGCGCGAAGCGGCGGACGGCGTCCGGGTTCGCGGCGAGGGCACTGAGGAACCGGATCCGGCTGCCGATGCTCGAGTGCCGCCAACTCCGCGCCTCTTGCGCGATCCCGTTGAGCTGGGCCACGCGGGCGAGCGCCTCGCCGAACATCCTGGCGCCGGTGGCGCACAGGGCGTCGCCTGGTACCCGGCCGGCGGCCCCCGCCGGCGCCGATGGATCGCCGACCGGGTGGTGGACGTGGCAGGGCAGGTCGCAGCCCTCCGGCCCGGCCGGGCTGACGACCCGTGCCCCGAAAAAGTCCGCCTGCCGCTCAAACCGCCGGCTGATCCAGCCGAAGCCCACGCCCCACACCCCGGCCAGCAGCGCGGCGGCGGTCACGGTCACATACGACGGATCCGCCCTCATCACGCGGAAGACCAGCTCGCACACCCCGCCGACGATCAACATGCTCAGCACCGAGAACAGCAGGTAGTACGGGATGTGCAGGTGCTTCACGTGCCCGGCCTCGTGTCCGAAGACCGCCTCGATCTTCTCGTCCTCCATCCGTTCCAGCAGGCCGTCCGAGAGCAGCACATAGCGGACGGGCGGCAGCAGCCCCATGACGGCGGCGTTCACTACCATGCCCTCGCTGTGCCAGATCAGGATCTCGCGGAATCGCAGCCCCAGCCGTCCGCTCAGGCCGACCAGTCGCTCGCGCAGCGGACCGCGTGGCAGCACGGACGTGGACCAGATCACCCGCAGCAGGACCGGCGCGAAGAACAGGATCGCCCCCGCGCCCGCCACGAGCACCGCCTGGTCCGCCCAGTACAGCCGTGTGACCTGCCGCAGGTACCGCACATGCGCCTGCACGCAGTCGTTTGCGATGACGATCGCCATCATCGGCAACGCTACGATCAGCAACTGGTGCCGGATCAGAAACACCATGTACCGGCCCAGCGACCACGGCGGCCGCGCCGGCAGTTCCGCCCAGAGGTTCGCCTCCATCGCCAGGTGGCGCAACGCCCGATCCGCCGGGAACAGGATCGCCCAAGCGGCCAGCAGGCTCGCGAAAAACGGCAGCAGAATCACCAGTTCCGCCAGCCCGTACACGCGGTCGAGGCCCCACTCCTGGCGGACCAGGTTCGGCCAGTCCGTGAACCACAC
>CAZMVY010000229.1:0-3043 GCA_964569765.1 uncultured Planctomycetales bacterium | reverse complement strand
CCCAGCCCCGCGAGCAGCAGCGTCCCGAGCGTCGCGCCGTCGCGGGCGTGCTGCCGCTGGGCCACGCTGGGCCGCATCGGATCGCGATCCAGGCGGCGCAACACTCGTCGTGCCGCCCACGCCGCCCACGCGGCCGTACCAACGGCCTGTCCCGCGACTACGGCGACGACGGCGAGGGGATCATGGATCGTCCGCCAGGGCGGCGAGCCGAGAGGCATGAAGACCAGGGCGAACGCCACGAGCACGACAAACTGCATGAATCACCGCGAGCAGACCCGGCGGCGTCTGCGTGGTGCCGGATTCTAAACAGGCCCGCCCGGGAAAAAAAGCGACACGCGCCGATGCGCGGCTTGCTCGAGCTCCGGGTTCGCGACCCGCTGGCATTTCGAACGCGGCCGCGCCGGATCGCCAAGGCCCGCGTCAGCCGGAACGCGCGCGGCCCCCCCCCGCACGATCGCACGACCGGACATGCGCCCCCCTGGCCGTCTGAACGCGAGCCGGGACATGCCATCTGGTTCCTTCGCTGTCGCGCGGTTTCTGTCGCGCTCCCCGCTCGCCGATCAGCGGGTGGCGGCCGGGCGGTTCGATGTGGTGTGGGGTGGCTTGGCCTCGTTGTGGGTTCTCGGCCGACAATGGGGCATTTTTTTGGGGGGCGATCGGCCCTGTCACGATGCGGAAAAACTAAAGTATTTTTCATAACCTCATGTGTGTCAATGTGTTACGATTGGGGCTGGCCGTGTTGTTACTCCCTGCCGGGTCCCCCAAAAAAATCTGCGAAGCGCGCTATTTTGGGCTTGTATTCGCTGGGTGGGCGTGGTAATATCTGGTGATGACAGGGTGGGCGAACGGCACGAACGTATGCAGCGCTCGGCCGGGCGCCGTCCTGTCAGAGTGCGTGACAAAGGAGTTGAGGAAAGGCCAGTGAGCGGGAAAAGCACTCGGGTGTATCGAGCTCGCACCTGGGGCCTGCACACCAGCCTGTAATCCTCAGCAGACACATGTGACTCGTGTTCAGTTCGGTTCGTTTCGCGTTTCGGTCCTGAAGCGGTGAGGCAACAGGGCCGCGCGGGCGGAAAAGAGAGTCAGGTATCGATCGTGCATGCGGTGGAGGGATGGTTCCGGCTGCGGGGCCGGCACCGCAGGGCGGAGGCCCGAGAAAGAGGCCAAGTAATGTGTTTTGAGAAGGAGGCTGAAATGAAAGCGATTGGTTTCGCTGGCTTGGTGGCTCTGTTGTTGGCGTCCTCGGTGATGGGCGCCAATACCGTGATTTGGAGCTCTAGGGCGATTGCGTTCGACGGCGATGGCAACCCAATCGATATGGGAGCGCCCATCAATCCGGCCGATTACCCGTCGGGCGTATGGCTGCAGTGGGACGTCTATTGCGACGTTACCGGCGACAACCAGGGCCTGTTCGGTGCCGTAGTCTCTATGGGCGTTAAGGAAGTGAGCGCCCCGATGGGTGTCTGGGCGCCGGTCCACCAAGACGATGAGAATCTCGCCCAGCCTCAAGTCTTCAAGGCGCCGGGCGTGGGCGTAAATGGCTCGGTCGCCGATGATGCGAGCGCCGGCGGCGTGGGTGCCGGCAAGGGTGCCGCGAAGGGCTGGGCGGCCCCGGGCGACGTCTTTTTCGTTGACCAGATGGGCATGGGCTACTTGGACTGGAGTCCCTGGCGCTACAAGACCACAGTGCCCAAGGGCTGGATCGGCAAGCAGCAGTGGGGCGTCGGTCTGGCGTCGCGCAAGGCCGCAATCCTGAGGGATGGCGTGGATGGCTACTACGACATTGGCGAGGGCTACATCGATATCTCGTCGCTGCCTCCCGGCACGTATAGGTCGGTGATCGTTCTCAATGATCAAGACGGCCGTCCAATTACGACCTCGTCCGTCATCAATTCTGGCCAAAACCTCAACACGGATCTGCCATCACTGGAGGCGACGGTTGTGACCCCGGCTGGCACTGGCGGAAACTTGCTGACCACGGGCGATTACTTCGAGTTCACGATTGTGCCCGAGCCGGCGACGCTGCTGCTGCTGGCTGGTGCGGCCCTTCTGTATCGTCGTCGTCGCGCCTGATCGCGGCGAGAGCGGTACGCTAAGCTGGTAACGGATCAGTTTACAGAACCCCCCCGGGGAACCGGGGGGGTTCTTGCTATTGGCGGCCGTCGTTTATGCAATGCGACGGACCCGACTTCGACCTTGCCCGCCCGTACACTCGATAGCTGGATTCGTCCATTCGTCGCGCGCCCCGCCTGGTCGAGGGTGCAAGGGCGGACAAACATTCACGCGATCTGCCGGCGATTCAACAAATAAACGCCTTCCGCCGCTGGACGATCGCTTGTTGTCACTGATGGGCTGGCGGGCGCGCATGGTGCTTATCTGACTGTAGAATAAAGGGTTATGATCTCAGGCTGCCGGGCGGGCGCGCCCTGCAAAAAAACTGCGGCTTTTGGCTACAGGGGGCTTGCTTTTGGCGTAGAGCCGTGGTAATATCGAGCGGAGAGAGTGGTGCTTCCGGATGGAGCAGGGAGACTGATCCGGGATGTGCCATGGCGAGAGAGAGTCGGTAATGGGAGCGGGCGAGAGAGGTCCGAGCGGGAGCGGAGAGATTTGACCCAAGGCGCCGGGGTCGCAATCCCTGTGTTACAATCTGGCCTTCAACCTTCCGGTTACTGACTGACGGTTATCGTGGGTCTTCGTCGGCTCACGGTCTGCGGCCCGTGACCCGCTGAGCGGACCGGGCGGCGAACGTGATCCGACGGGGCCCGAGAGTTTTCTATTGTGCGGTGACAGGAGCGATCGGCCGCGTCGGCCGGCACCGCCGGGAACAAAGCTCCTCAAGGGAAAGGAGCGAGAGAGATGAGGCTTCTGAAGGAGGCTGAGATGAGAGCGATCAAGCTGGTTGGTCTGGCGACTCTGTTGTGTGCGTCCACGGTTCTTGCGGCGACGGACGGCGTGGTGACTTGGAACGCGCGGGCGGTGGCGTTTGATGGCAACACCGGTGACCCCATTGATTTGAACGCCATCGATCCTGCCGCCCATCCGG
>CAZMVY010000228.1:0-7315 GCA_964569765.1 uncultured Planctomycetales bacterium | reverse complement strand
CAGCGACCTCTTGGTCCCGAACCAAGCGCTCTAGCCAGGCTGAGCTACGCCCCGGGATTTCCGGAGAGCATAGCCGCCTTTGGGGATAAATGCAACAGGGCCGGCGGGTTGACTTCACGAGCAGCAAGCGGCAAAATGACCAGTCTGGTTTCGACGGGCTTGGTCGTATGGCTGTGGCCGGCCCGCGATTGCCGGCAAGCGATGAGGGCTGCGGCGAAGCACCCCGGGGACGGGGCGCCCAGCGGACGAACAACAGGAAACAGGAAAGCAAGACGGAAACAGCTTTTATGGCGTACAAGCGTTGGACGAAGTCCGAAGAACAGTTGATGCCGGATCCCCGCTTCAACAGCAAGCTGGTCAGCAAGTTCGTGAATTGCCTCATGTACGAGGGCAAGAAGAGCGTTGCCAGCCGCACCTTCTACGCGGCGATGGACATTATCAGTAAGAAGATCAAGGATGCCTCGCCGCTGGAGGTCTTCGAGAAGGCGA
Organism: uncultured Planctomycetales bacterium; assembly: GCA_964569765.1. Taxonomy (GTDB): domain Bacteria; phylum Planctomycetota; class Phycisphaerae; order UBA1845; family PWPN01; genus CAZMVY01. Next base: position 6,826 of record CAZMVY010000228.1, on the reverse strand, counting down.
TCGACAACGTCAAGCCCGGCATCGAGGTGCGCTCGAAGCGCGTCGGCGGATCGAACTATCAGGTTCCGATGCAGGTCAATCGCCGGCGTCAGCAGTCCCTTGCCATCCGCTGGATTCTCGAGGCCGCGCGGGCCAAGAAAGGCAAGCCGATGGCGGAGAAGCTCGCGGCGGAACTGATGGACGCCTACAAAGGCGAAGGCACGGCAGTAACCACCCGCGAGAATGTGCACCGCATGGCGGACGCCAACAAGGCGTTTGCGCACTTCGCCTGGTAAGACGGGCCATGACCGGCGATCTGCGGATCGCACGCCGCGCGAACTATCAGGCCGGGACCAGCCCGCCAAGGGTGGATCCCGGCCTTGCGCATTTGCCGGACATACGGCATCACCGGCGGGCATGTTCGCCACACGACCGCACCGGGGCGTCTGCCGAGCGACAGGCTTTTTGACCGGCGCTCTCCTCTCGGTTACAAGGCCACGATGTTTCGGCAGATCGGACACGTCGTCTCCCGCCGCCCGTGGACGGTCGTCCTGCTGTGGATCGCGGCGGCAGCCGTCCTGATCGCATTGAACTGGATCTTCGCCGGTCGCAAGGCGGGCGAACCGATATCCTTCCTCCCCGACGGTTCCGAGCAACACCGGGCGCTGCGCCTGATGGCCGAGGCCTTTCCCGCACTGGCCGCACAGAGCCAGGCGGCGGTAATCGCCTGCCGCCCGGGCGGGCTTCAACCGGCGGACATGCGTTACCTGGAGAACCTTGCCGTCGCCATCCGGCAGTACGCCGCTGCACACAAGCTGCAATGGTCCGTCCTCTCGCCAAGCAGCGAGTACCTGCGGCAGAGACTGCTCAGCGCGGATCGTGAGGCGGCGCTGCTGGTTGTGAATCTGCCGACGTTCTATGCCAATACGGCCGCCGCCGAATCCGTCAACACGATCGAGGCACTCTCGCGCCGTAACCGCCCGGCCGGACTGGATGTGGAATTGTCGGGCACGGCCGCCGCCGCCCGCGATTACGGCAACGTAACCCGACGCGGCGTCCACCGGACGGCATGGGTCACGATCCTGTGCGTGCTCGTAATCCTCCTGCTGGTGTACCGCTCGCCGGTTGCCGCCGCGCTACCGATCGTCGGCATTGGCATCTGCACGACGATAGCGCTTCTCACCCTCGACCTGCTGGCCGTGCTGGGGTGGACCTTCTCCGATCTGGAGCGGATGTTCACAGTCGTTCTGTTGTACGGAGCCGGCACGGACTTCGCGATGTTCTGGCTTGCCCGGTACCGCGAGGAACGCGACCGGTTTCCCGGCACGGACGGGCGGGCGGCTGCCGCCGAGACCACCCGCCGCGTCGGACCAGCCATCGTGGCGAGCTCCGCCACGACGATCCTCGGCCTGCTCAGTCTGGTCACCACGGAGATGATCCCCACGCACAACGCAGGTCGCGTGCTCGGCGTGGTCCTCTGCTGGGCCCCGGTTGCGGGGGTAACCCTGATCCCGGCGATGGTATCCCTGGTCGGGGGCGCCATCTTCTGGCCGAGGCACTGGGGCGTCGTTACGACGCTCGGGCAGCGACGATTGTGGCCGTGGCTGGCCGCGGTCGTCGTACGCAGGCCCGCCCTGATGCTGATCGCCGGCATCGTCATCCTCGCCCCCCCGGCCGTACGCGCCGGGTTCATCCGCTTCCGGTACGACGCATTCAGCGAGCTTCCCGCCGGCAGCACCAGCCAGCGCGGCGCGGCCATCGCAAGCCGGCATTTCCCGCCCGGGGAGCTGTACCCGGTAACCTTGCTGATTCACAACCGGCGCGCGGAAACAGACCCCGCCGCCATGCGTGGCATCAGCGCACGGATCGCCACGGCCGTCTCGAAGATCGACGGCGTCGCGGACGTATACGACCTCAACCACCCGTTGGGCCTGTGGGCAGGACGGCCGGACGGGCTCAAGCGCCTCCTCCTCGAAACCGCAGCCGCGCCCTTCTACCTTTCGCGACGGACGCACACGATCCGCCTCGAACTTACGCTCCGCGACGAACCCTTCTCGATCGAGGCCATGCAGAGCCTGCAGCGCGTTCGCGCCGTCGCGGAGCCGATCGCGCAATCGCCCGCCGACGGCCTCGGCGCGCAGACGCAGGTCCTCGCTCTGGGCGCGACCCCGTACATCGCCGAGGTCCGCGTCTACATGGCGCGCGACCAGTGGCGTGTCTGGATCGGGGCAACGGCGGTAATCTGGCTGGTGCTGGCCGTGCTCGTTCGCCGCATCGGGCTTTCGCTCTTCATGATCGCGGCAACGCTGCTCACGTACGCGGCAACGCTCGGCGTCACGCAGGAGTTCTTCACGCACGTGCTCGGGACCGCCGGACTGGATTACAAGGTCAAGCTCTTCCTCTTCGTGATCATTGTCGCCGTCGGCCAGGACTACAACATCTTCCTGATCACGCGGCTTCGACAGGAGGCCGACGAATACGGCGACGAGGAAGGCGCGCAGCGGGCCGTCGTCCGCACAGGATCGGTTATCAGCAACTGCGGGCTGATCATGGCGGCCACGCTCGGCTCGCTCTGGGCCGGCGGACTCGAACTGCTGCGCCAGCTCGGCTTCGCCTTCGCGCTGGGCATGCTGATCGACACGTTCATCGTTCGGCCGCTGCTGATGCCGAGTTTCTGGCTCTGCGCACGGCGGATCGGCGAAAAGCGGGCGCGGGCGAATCCGGGCACGGCCCCTGTTCCGAATCGGCCATAAGCCCGCGGAAACGCTCGCGCGCCGCGCGGTTCCCGTGATGGTCGCCTCCGGAAAAGGGGCGGCCGGTATCCGCTCTCGACATCCGCGCGGGCGGAGCGTACAGTCTTGAGGGCGGCTTCAGCGGAACGCGTCGGCGTGCCGCCGGGAGATCGCGTCGGCGGGGCTGTGCGAAACGAAGACCCCGCGGGTATAACCGCCGCAGAAGGCCTTTCACTGCTGTGTGCGCGTCGGTGCGGTCGATTTCACGCACGGAGCCTTCGGAGGACAAGTCATGCTGAGCAGATCGGTTACACGGGGAATCGGTGTATTCGTCGGGATCCTCGGGTGCTGCGTCGCCGCCCGGGCGGAGATCCGGCAGTTTTCCGCGACGGTGGAGGGCCGCGAGCAGGAACTTCGGGGGGCCTCGCCCTCCGATTCCGACTACGCCTTCGACAGTTTTCCGGGCATCAGCACGAGCAACCTGCCTATGACCACCAACGCCGGCTTCACCCGCTCCGACTCGAGCGGCACCGTCGTCGCCGTCGGCCGTGCGATCACGCCCTTCAGCGACCCGCGATTGAGCGAGCAGCCCTCGCCCGAGGAGTTCGGCATCAGCGCCGCCGCCTATGCTTCCGACGCGCAGATCTCCTACGAATCGCGATCGACGGCGACAGAAACCCGCGAGATCGTCTTCACCGCGGCCGACACGGGCCTGGCCGATGGCACGCCGATCCGTGTGCGCAGCCGCTTTTTCGTGGATGGGATCGCCGTGTTGTGGACCAGCGCCGGCGTGAGCGACCTGAGCGGCGTGAACGCGGCACTGCGGATCGAGGTCACGCAGAATCGACAGTCCACCGGCACCGTGACCGTGCTGACGACCGACGCCAGCCTGGCGGGAACGCCGGACGACCGGTCCTCGCTGGACGCGAACGGCGCCCTCCACGAGGGCGGTCTTGTGCGTCTTGATCTGAACGGCGCGGTACCCGAACTGAACGCCGTCCAGGCGATCCTGATCCCCGAGGTTGCGATTCCATATGAGTACGAGGCGACCGTGGGCGAAACCTTCACCCTCAAGGCCACGGTCGAGGCCGTCGTGAACAACCGGCCCGGCGGCCGTGGCGCCGGAGTGGTGCTCGGTGCTCCGTTGAACGAGCTGGCGAACCTGGTGAGCCAGGTGGCCGGTATCGGCGCGGGTGAATCGTTCGCCGGCTCGCTTGCGATCGCGTCCGACGCGGCGCGATCGAAGTTGCCGCCGGCTCCTCGCCAGACCACCGAGATCATCCCGTTGGCAGAGAGCACAAACGGAACCTTGCTGCCTCCGCCGTGCGGGGCGCTCGGGATGGAAACCGCGCTGCTGGGCATGGCGCTCGGATGTGTGGCGAGGTTCCGGCCCAGGCGGTGGTGAGCACGCAGCAGAAAAGGGCTTGCAAGGAACAGCCTTACGTGAGCGACATTCAGCCTCCTTCGGCCCGTAAGCGAAACGTGGCCGTGCCCTGTCCGGCCGGCTGCGCCGGGCCTGCACAGGACCGGCAACATGGAAGACCGCGCCGCCCGCACGGGCACTCGGTTCGCAGGCCAGACGGCCTCGCCCCACCCGCTCGCGCAAACGAATGACCGTTGACGCCGTGACTGTCCGGCAGGCGTGGCACGCGACCCGCCGCGGGCTACAGCAGCGCCAGCACCCGCTGCGCGATCTGTTCCACGGGCTCGGCGGCGGCTACATCCACCCACGCAACATCGCGCCACCGGCGAAACCACGTCCGTTGCGACTTCGCAAGCCGCCGGGTGTTAATCTTGATCCGCTCGACGGCATCCTCGAGTGCGTCCTCGCCGCGAAGATACGCAATGATCTCCGCGTAGCCGACCGCCTGCGCGGCCACGTCGCTGAGCCCCCCCGGAGCGGAGAGCAGCAAGCGGACCTCGTCCACAAGGCCGCGATCGATCATCCGCTGCACGCGAAGGTTGATCCGATGGTTCTGGTCCGCCTTCTCCCGGCGCAGGCCGATGAAACGACAATCGTATCGTCGTTGCGGGGCGTCCCACTGCTGCTGCAGTTCGCTGATCGGCCGCCCGGCCAGCCGGAACACCTCCAAAGCCCGCTCGATCCGGCGGAGGTCGTTCGGATGAATCCGCTGCGCCGCACGTGGATCAATGCGCGCAAGTTCCCTGTGCAGGGCGGCCGCCCCTTCGCGGCCGGCCCGGCGGCGGATCTCGGCCCGGATTTGCGGATCCGCACCGGGACCCTCGAACAGGCCCTCCGACAGGGCCTTGATATGAAGGCACGTCCCTCCCACCACCAGGACGCGGCGACCGCGGGCCGTGATGTCGCGAATCGCGGCATCGGCGGCCTCGACATATCGGGCGACACTGAAGCTTTCCCACGGATCCGCGACGTCGATGAGGTGATGCGGCACGCGAGCCCGCTCTTCGCGGGTCGGCTTGGCCGTGCCGATATCCATGCGGCGGTATACCTTCATCGAATCGACGCTGACGATCTCTGCGCCGATCCGTTCCGCCACTGCCCGGCCCACAGCACCCTTGCCGGAACCGGTGCAACCGATCAGAAAGTCAACACGCACGCCCATCGTTCATCCGCCGGTTCAGCGATTCGCGCCGCCGCTCAACGACCCTCCTTCTCGGCCGGGCCCGGACGTAGCCCCACCGCAGTTTCGGACCGCCCGCCAAACCCTACGCTCCGGGCCGCCCTTCCGCAATGTTTCGTTTTCCCCGCGCTTGCCCCATAATGGCTCTGCGTATGAGGATCGGGAGGAGTACTGTGCATTGAGACGTATTCTGGTTCACCTCCTGCGATTGGCGGTGTGCATTGCCGCGCTGTGGTGGGCACTGCACGGACTGTCGTGGCGCGACTGGATCGTGCTGGCGGACGGTCGCAGGCTACAGGTGATTTCCGCTGTGGACGGCCGCGTGCAGGTACTTGACGACGAGGGCATCCGTCGCGTGCTGGACCCCGCGGAGACGCCGCGCGACGCCGAGGGAGACCCGAAGATCGACTACGGCGTGCCGACGGTGTGGCGTCATGCGAACAAGCCGCTCCTCGCATTGAGCCTGCTGCTGTTTGCACCTGTGCCGGTCCTCGCCTCGATTCGGTTCGTGTGGATGCTTCGGGCGCAGGATGTCCGCATCGGTTACTGGGACGGGATCAAGCTGACCTACGCGGGCAACTTCTTCAACTTCGCGATGCCGGGGTCCACCGGCGGAGACATCTTCAAGGCCTATTATGTCGCCCAACATACGCGGCACAAGGTGGAGGCCGTCACGGCCGTCCTGCTGGACCGCATCGTCGGGCTGACCGGCATCGTCCTGCTTGCGGCGGCGGCCGCGACGTTTCGCCTGGATGACCCGCGGATTCGCCGCGTGATGCCTTGGATCCTGCTGATGCTTGCGGCCATCGCGGTCGGGCTGGTCATCTTCTATCTGCCCGGCCTTCGGAGGCGACTGCGGCCGGAGGAACGGCTCCGCTGGCTGCCCGGGATCGACAAGCTCCTGCGCGTCGACCGGGCCGCACTGCGGATGCGCGAGCATCCGGGCATCGTGCTGGCGGCCTTCGCGTTCACCGGCGTCCTCCAGGTCATCGCGGTCGCCACGTTTTATCTCTGGGGGCTCGCGATGGGCATGCGGCCCGACTGGCCGTCCTATTACGCCTACATCGGCGTCTCGCTCGTGGTGATGTCCATCCCGGTGACGCCGATGGGGCTCGGCACGACGGAGGCGGCGCTCATGCTCTTCCTCCGCGGCCCGTTCGGAACAAAGGGGCAGGTCCTCTTCCTCGCCTTGGGGATCCGTCTGATTCAGTTGGCCTGGGCCCTGCCCGGCGTTCTGGTGCCGCTGACGGGCGCCCACCGCCCGTCGGCCCGGCGCATGCAGGAACTCGAGGTGCAAATCGCCGTGCAGGAACAGACCACGCCCGCCGCCGAATAGTACCCTTATCGGTAAGACGGTTTCGCGTGCGACGCGCGACGCAACGGCGCAGTTGCTTCTGCACTGTTTCCCCCCCCGGAATCGTCGCGCCCCGCAAGCGTTCTGAAAGCGGGCGGGATGCCCTGGGTGCATGGCCGTAGTTGCAGACGGTGGGCGGCGGGCATTCACCAGGCCCG
>CAZMVY010000227.1:0-7345 GCA_964569765.1 uncultured Planctomycetales bacterium | reverse complement strand
ACCAAGATGTACGTCTGGACCGAGGTGGTGCTGTTCTTCCTGCTCGCGGTGACGACGCTGCCGGCGCTCGGCGCGATGGTCAAGTGGCCGGGCCTGTATGACGGGCGCGTCAACAAGGAACTCGCCTACGGCATGCTGCTGTCCCACTATCTGCCTGCGGGCCTGCTCGGCTTGGCCGTCAGCGGGCTGGCGGCCTCGATCATGTCCACGGTCAGCTCGAACCTGAACTTCGGCGCGCAGGTGATCCTCAACGACGTGTACCGCCGCTCCATCGTACGGAACGCGTCAACGACCCACTACATGAATGTGGGCCGCGTGGTCATGTTCATGATCATGGGCCTCGCGCTGCTCGTCGCCACCGTGGCGGAGAACGTGATCGACGTGTCCGTATTCATGCTCGGGCTCTCGTCGGCGGAGATCACCGCGAACTGGGGCCAGTGGTGGTGGTGGCGGTTCAACGGGAAGGCGCGGCTGGCGGCGTCGTTCGGCGGGCCGGCGATCTTCCTGCTCAACAAGTACGTCGTCTTCCGCTACATCTTCGCGGCGGAGAGCGACGTCGGCTATGCGATCGTTCTCTCGTCCATCGCGTTGACGTTTGTGCTCTGGGTCCTCGTAGCCCTGTTCACAACACCGGACCCCGAGGAGAAACTGATCGCGTTCTACAAACAGGCCCGTCCGCTCGGCTGGTGGGCGCCGATCGCGGCGAAGGCGGGCGTGCCGCCGCGCGGAAGCCGCCCGATTCTGCAGGGGCTCGGCATCGCCATCCTCGGGGCCGTCATGGTCGCTGCCGGCACGATCGCCTTCTCCAAGGCGTACGTCGGGCGCTGGGCCGATGTATCGCTCTTTGCTGCGGTCTTCGCCGCAACGGGCCTGGCGTTCAAGCTCACCTATGGCCGTTTCATGCGATCGCTCGGCGTGGACGACGGAGACGCCGCCGCCGCTTGAGGCGCCCGCCCCGGCCGGCCCCGCCGTTCGGACGCGGGCTCTTTGCCTCGCCCGGGTGCTTCTGCTAAAAGACACGCGCGGACCGGCGCGTCGTCGAGCGCCGGGATGGCCGGTTCGATGGGCGGCGCCCGGTAGCACCGGTGTGCCGGGAGGACGGCATGTCAGGCATGGTCGTTCAGTGCGTCGCGTGGTCGCTGACGGTGGCGCTCGGTGCGAAGTCGCCCCGCGCCACGCGACCGGCGGATCGGATCGAGCCGTTCGATCGTGACCAGCACCTTGTCGCGACCTACTATTACAACTGGTACGTGGACGGGGTCGGGTACAAATACGGCGGCGCGGCGGCCCGCGAGCGGACGCAGTGGACGTGGGAACCGTACTACCCGAAGGCGGACGAACCGGGGGCGGAGATCTTCGGGCTCAACGACCCCTCCGCGTGGCCGACGAAGCGTCTGCCGAACACGTCGAAGTGGCCCGATTCGGATGACTGGCTCTATCACGTCGCCGAACTGCGGGCGATGAAGTGGGCGGGGATCGATTTCATCTTCGTCGATCTGTGGTGGCCGCACGACTTCGTCAGGGAGGACACGCCCGACGCCCCCGAAGACAAGCTCGCCCCGCCGAAGGGCATGGATAAAGGGCGCGGTGCCGGTGCGAAAACCGGCGGCGCGAAGGGCGCCAAAGTGAAGAAGGGCTCGCCGTGCCCCGAACTCGCCGCGCTGTTCCGGGCCTGGAAGTACCTCGACCAGCGAGGCGAGCAGCCGGTGAAGCTCTCAGCCATCCTGGAAAGCCCCTCCTACTCCAGGGCCGATGTCCGCGGGGCGCCGGCCGGCAAGCCGGACCTGCTCTTCGAGCCGATCTGGGCGTTCTACCGGCAGTTCCTCGGCGAGAACGACTACCCCGCGGTCATGCCGCGGCGGGCATTGGCGGCGTACGGCGGAGCGAACAGGCGAACGCGTCTGATCGTCGATCTTTTCTACCCGCGCAGCGGCGAGAAGGACCAGGGCGAGTGGATCAGCCGGTGGGACGCGGGCACATTCCGGGATCTGCGCGCGCGGTTTGAGGGGATGACGGGGCTGCCGCTCTACATCTGCGTGAACCAGCACCTGCACGGGCCGCACTACGGCGGGTGGGACGGCGTGCAGGCGGACGGGAGCATTGTGGAGATCTCACGACGGGCGGGCGTGGTCGATCAGGAAATCGGCTGGCACGCCTCTCTGGCCGGGCCGCGAGTCCGCGAAGACTCGATTTCCATCGGGGCCGGGTATTTCAAGCGTAACAGCGGGGAAAAGCGGCCCGGCGGCGACGCCAGGCTGGCCGACGGCCGCGCGGCCTACCCGCGCGCCTACCGCTACTTCCGGGAGGATGACCGGGTCGGCTCGTACGAACAGCAGTGGCAGGAGGTGCTCAACAGCCCGGAGGCATTCAAGAAGCACCTGCTGGTAATCGAGTCGTGGAACGAACTGATCGAGGGGACGCAGCTTGCGCCGGCGAAGCCTGCCGTCGTGAGGGATGCAGAGGGCAGATATGTCGATCGCTGGGGCGATTCGCCGACGCAGTACATCGAGCTGACGCGGAAGTACGTGGCGATGTGGAAGGGCCGGGTCCCTCCCCCGGCGGTCAGCGAGGGCAAGCCGACGACGAAGCCGGCGGACACCTCCACCGGCAAGGCCCCGGCCCCCAGGCGGCACACAAGGAGGCGGTAGGTACAGCACACTCCGCGTGCAGGCGGCGGCCACAAGACTGCCACCCTCACCCCGATCCTCTCCCCTGCCGGCACGGAGGAACGCGAACCACGCGGTTGTACAGCGTGTCGCGCTCGACAGGCTCACAGCCGGCCTCGAGAATCAGACGCCGGATCTGATCCACCGTCAGTTCCTGATGCGGGGTGCCGGCGCCGTCGCGTTTCGTGATGTCGTAGTAGACCACCGTGCCGTCGAGGTCGTCCACGCCCCAGTTGAGGCTCACCTGCGCGAGTTTCGGCGTGAGCATCGGCCAGAACGCCTTGATGTGCGGGACGTTGTCGAGCATGAGGCGCGAGATCGCCAGCGTCTTGAGATCGTCGAGGCCCGTCGGACCGCCCAGGTGCGACAGGGCGCTGCCGTCCGGGATGAACGAGAGCGGCACCACGCACTTGAAGTGCGCCGGACGTTCGCGGAGCGAGGCGTCCTGGTGCTCGCGGAGCTTTAGCAGGTGCCTGATCCGCTCCCCGGGCGTCTCGACGTGGCCGTAGAGCATCGTGGCGTTGCTGAAGATCCCCATCTCATGGGCCGTGCGATGCACGTCGAACCAGCCCTGTTCACCGACCTTGTTGCGAAAGGCCTCTTCGTGGACGCGCTCGTCGAAGATCTCCGCCCCCCCGCCGGGCAGACTGCCCAGACCGGCCTCGCGCAGTTGCTCGAGCACCTCGCGGATCGACAGGTGCGGCCGGCTGATCCGCGTGAAGTGGATAATCTCGATCGCGGTGAACGCCTTGATGTGCAGACCTGGACAGGCCGCGCGGATGCCCCGGCACATGTCGAGGTAGTACGAGAACGGAAGCCTCGGGTGCAGCCCGCCGACGATGTGTACCTCCGTCGCTCCGCGGTCGTGGGCCTCCCGGGCGAGACGGACAATCTCGTCGATGGTGAGAGTGTAGCCGGGGGACCGCGCGACGGCGGATTGCGGATCGCGAATCGGGGAATCGGGGGCGCAGAGGCCTCCTGCGGGAAAGGGCCGGTAGAAGGCGCAGAACTTGCATCGGAGCACGCAGTAGTTCGTGTAGTGGATGTGGCGGTTGATGTTGTAGTAGGCCACGCGCCCGTGCAGGCGCTCGCGGACGAGGTTCGCCAACCGGCCGATCGTGAAGATGTCGCGCGAGGCGTACAACCGCAGGCCATCGTCGTGATCGAGCCGCCGGCCGGCCTCGACCCTGGCGGCGATGTCGGCAAGATCCGACGTTCTTGCGGTGTCCGCGCTCATGCGGCGGATTGTAGTGCAGGCCCGCCACGATGACGAGCGCGAATCGGGGCGCGCCGACAAGGTGAGCCGGTCGGGGGCGGAGCCGGCAACCCGTCGGGGGCCGGCACAGTCAGGGTCGCAGCGCCATCCTGCCACCGGGATCACGCGTCGTTGATCGCGTTGATCAGCAGGCGGAGCCGGCCGTGACTCCGGCGGTTGAACGGCAGGAGCAGCCGCGGCTTGTCCGGCAGTTCACCATTCTCCTCGGGCAGAGCGTGCAGCGTCTGCTCGATCCGGCCGCCCGGGGTCACGACGTCGGCAAAGTCTCCGTTGAGCCGCGCGAGCGCCTCACCGTCCAGCGGCGCGTTGAGCCGCAGAACGAGCGTTTCCTTCACGTAGCGCATCGAATGGTAGCGCGAGTAGAAATGAAGGATGTCCTGCACGGCCGTCTCGATGTCGTCGGTCACCCGCACAAGGTGCATGTCCTCCGGGCTGATCATGTTTGTGCGGAGCAGTTCGGCGACGACGTACGTTCGCCAGTGCTGCCAGTAGATCCCGCCCGGGGCATCGACGAGCACGATGGGCATGATCGGGGCCTTCCCGGTCTGGATCAGCGTGATCGCCTCAAAGCCCTCATCCTGCGTCCCGAAGCCCCCGGGGAAAAGCGCGATCGCAGAGGCCTCCTTCACGAAGATGAGCTTCCGCGTGAAGAAGTATTTGAAGTTCACCAGCTTCGGGTCATCAGCGATGATCGGGTTGGTTTTCTGCTCGAGCGGCAGACGGATCGCCACGCCGAAGCTCGCCTCGCGGCCCGCCCCGCCGTGACCGGCCCGCATGATGCCGTCGCCGGCGCCGGTGATGACCATCCACTTCTCCTCACGCATCCGACGGGCAAACCGGACGGCCGCCTCGTATTCCGGGTGGCCCTCCGGCGTGCGGCTCGAACCGAAAATGCTCACCTTGCGTACGTTGCTGTACGGGGCGAACGTCTTGAACGCGTAGCGCAGCTCCTTCATCGCCCGATTGATGATCTTCAGTTCGCCGCGGTTGGTCTTATCCCGGGCAAGCCGGCACACCGTAACGATCATCTCCGCGAGCAGATCCTTGTCCTCGCTCGGGGCCCATCGGTCCAGGAATTCGGAGATCGCCTTCTCCCGCTCCGGATCACGGGGCAACGATGTTCTCGCGCCGGTCTTCCCGACGGCCGGCTCACCGCATGCACTTTCCGTCTCGTTGGCCATCTTTTTCCTCACAAGCGCAACCGCGCATTATACACGCGGCCCGCCCGCGCGGCCATAGCGATCACAGGATGCATCCGGGCCGACCGTCGGCAGCGAGGCGGCAGGGGTTCGAGCGGTCCTCCCGCCGGCGGCGTGCGGCTCTCTCTGCGGAGACGGCCGGGGCGGACGGCGGGCACACCCGGACCGCGTGGGCGGCTTTCCGTGAGCGGTCGTGGAGCACCCGCGCGTTCCGCCACGGCAACGGCGGTACCATCGCCGCGTGTCCGAGCAGGCCGACCGCAGCCATTGCGAACAGCGGATACGCCGGGCGAACCGGCACGGGGGGCGGATTTCGCACGTCGGGCCTCGCGGCCTGCCCCCTGCGAATCGCAATCGGCCGGCCGGCCGCCGAAGGCCTGCCGCGATTGCGAACGCCGCCGTCGCCGCCGGCCGGAACCGCGCCGGCAGCGCCGTAGAATCCATCGTCGCAGGCGTCGCCGATCGGCCCGAATCCACACGCAGCGGCACCGGGGGCACGTCCGCCGTCGCGGCCGGCGACCGGGCGAGAGGCCGCCTTGCCGCGGAAAGACGCCCGGCCGGCGCGAGGCCTCCTCGTCGGCGCGGTGCATCTCGTATGCGCCGGCGCCGACCGGGACAAGCCGTTGCGTTCCGCCGGCGCGGCCGGATAGACTGTAGCCTCGGCAATCGCCCGCTCCCGCGCCTGCGGTCAGGCGCGGCCCGGACGACGGTCCCGGGCGTGGCGGGTGCAGCGCGGCATACGGATCGCGGGTGTGGCGGATGGCCGGGGCGATACGGCGCGAAAGCGTGGGTTCGCTGGTCCTGCATCGCGTCCTGGACGTGGGGCTCAACGTCCTCGCGATCGTGCTGGCCTACGCCGTCAGGGAGGCGCTCGCCGCCCGCGGATACCTCGAGCCGACGCAGCCGCTGACCGCCGGCGTCGTCGCGCGGACGTTCGCCGCCGTCGCCGTCATCTGGCTGGGCGTCACCTCCGCGCTCGAGACGTACCGCTTCAAGCGCCGGAGCTTCCCCGAGATCGTCAACCTCACGGCGGCCCTGATCCTCACGATCGCGTTCTTCAACACGTACGTCTACTTCACGCGGCTCTTCGTGTTCCCGCGGCTCGGGATGATCTTCTACGCGATGGCGGGCACGGCCCTGCTGGCGGCATCGCGTGCGATCAGGGAATCCTGCCGACGCGCCCTTCACCGCCGCGGCCATCTCGTCAGACGGGCGGTCATCATCGGCGACGGCCCCGCGGCGGAGCGCCTGGCCCGGGCGTTTCAGACCGATCCCGCCCTCGGGATGCACCTCGCGGGCTTCATCCGGGTCCCGGATGCCACGGGTTGCGGTTCACGGGTTCCGGGTCCCGGCTCCGCCCGGACGCTCGGCGGGCCGGACGATCTCGAACGGGTGCTCGATGCGCACGACGTGGATGAGGTGATTATCGCGCTTCCGGGCGGGCAGCACGCGCGGACGATGGAGATCGCCCGCCGGTGCCACGATCGGGCCGTGCGGGTGCGGATTGTGCCGGACATCTTCGAGGCCGTGCTGGTCCGGGCCACCATCGGCGAGATCGACGGCATCCCGCTGATCGGGCTCCGCGCCCAGGTCATCCGCGGCCCGCAGGCCGTGGCGAAACGGCTGTTCGACATCGGCGTGGCGGCGTTCCTGCTCATCGTGTGCTCGCCGCTGTTCCTGATCGTGCCCATCCTGATCCGGCTGGACAGCCGCGGCCGCATCTTCTTCGTGCAGGAGCGGGCGGGCGAAAACGGGCGTCCGTTCCGCATGTACAAGTTCCGGTCGATGGTCGAGGGTGCCGAGGAACAGTTGCCGGCGCTGCTCGACCTGAGCCGTCTGAGCGAACCCGCCTACAAGCTCAAGGATGACCCGCGGGTGACGCGTCTCGGCCGGTTCCTCCGGCGGACGAGCATCGACGAACTGCCGCAGCTCGTGAACGTCCTCAAGGGCGAGATGAGCATGGTCGGCCCCCGGCCCGAGGCCGTCAACGTCGTGGCCCGTTACGGGCCGTCCCACCGCCGGCGACTGGCCGTCAAGCCCGGGATCACCGGGCCGATGCAGGTATCCGGCCGGGGCGACCTGCCCCTGGATGAACGCATCCGGCTGGAGCTGATGTATATCTCCGGCTACCGCCTCCTGGAGGATGTCAAGTACCTGCTCAAGACGATCCCCGCCGTCTGCCGCGGCCGCGGGGCGTACTGAGG
>CAZMVY010000226.1:0-7384 GCA_964569765.1 uncultured Planctomycetales bacterium | reverse complement strand
CGGCCGCTCTGGCAGGCGATGTCGGCGCCTCCGCAGAGCACCGCTGCCGGGCGGCCGGTCGTCTCGCTCTCGCTCGCGCTGAACTATGCAATCGGCGGACTGAACGTGCGCGGATACCACGCCTTCAACCTCGCCGTCCATCTGCTCTCCGCCCTCGTGCTGTTCGCCATCGTACGACGCACCCTCCGCAGCCCGCGCTTCGCCGGGCGTTGGGAGCGAGCCGCGACGTGGCTGGGCGCGGCGACGGCCCTGCTCTGGATGCTCTACTGCGCCATCCGCGGTTTCACCGCCTCGGGCACCGGCGGGAACGGCAGCCCCGATCCCTCAGGGCAGGCTGCCCGCGCAGGGCCTTCCCGCCCCCGCTGGACGTGGTTCGCCGCCGCCGTCGCCTCGTGCGCACTGGGCATGGGCAGCAAGGAAGTCATGGCTTCGGCCCCGCTGATGGTGCTGCTCTACGACCGCGCGTTTGTCTCGGGCTCCTTCCGGATTTCGCTGCGGCGCCACGCGGCGCTCTACGTGGGCCTCGCAGCCACATGGCTCATCCTGGGCGCGATCGTGTGGACCGGCCCCCGCGACCAGAGCGTCGGGTTCTCCCTCGGATTCCATGCGCGGGATTACCTTCTGACGCAGGCCGGTGTCATCGTTCACTACCTCCGTCTTTCCCTCTGGCCCCACCCGCTCGTGATCTGCTACAGCGACTGGCCACGCGCCACCCGCCTCGTTGATGTCCTGCCGCAGGCCATTCTTGTGCTCGGCCTCCTGGCGGCGACCGTCTGGAGCCTGTGGCGATACCCGGCGGCGAGCTTTCCGGGAGCGTGGTTCTTCCTGATCCTCGCCCCCACGTCGAGCGTCGTGCCGATCGTGACGGAGGTCGCCGCCGAGCGCCGCATGCACCGGCCCCTGGCAGCGGTGGTGGCGCTCACCGGCGTCGGCGGAAACCAGCTCTTGGCGGCCGCGGGCCGCCGCGCCGCGATGCGGCCCCGGGCGCCCGCCTTCATTGGCCTCGGTGCGCTAACCGTCGCCGCCGTGGTTTTCGGCGTCCTCACGGCGGCGCGCAATCGCGACTACCGCAGCGAACTGGCGATCTGGGACGACGCCGTCGCCAAACGCCCCGGCAGCGCGGAAGCCGCTTCCGCCCGCGGCTGCGCCTACAACGCCCTGGGCGACCACGACCGCGCCATCGCCGATTTCACCCGGGCCATCGAGCTCAAGCCCGATTACGCCGTCGCCTATAACAATCGAGGCAGCGCCTACGCAGCCCTGGGCCGCTACGATCGCTCCGTCGCGGACTGCTCCCGGGCCATCGAGCTCAAGCCCGACTACCCTGACGCCTACTACAACCGGGGCTGCACATACAAGGCCCTGGGGCGATACGACCTCGCGATCGCCGATTTCACCCGGGCTATCGAACTCAAGCCGGACTACGCCGCCGCCTGGAACAACCGCGGCAACACGTACAACGCCCTTGGCGACACGGACCGGGCGATCCGCGATCTGACCCGCGCCATTGAGCTGAACCCCGGCGGCGCGCTCGCCTACAACAACCGCGGCGTCGTGTATGCCGCGCGCGGCGAGCTGGACCGCGCCCTTGCGGACTTCACCAAAGCCATCGAACTTAAGCCGGATTACGTGGACGCCTACAACAACCGCGGCATGGTGTACTGCCGCCTGAGGGCGTACGACAAGGCGCGGGCGGACCTGGAAAGGTGCCGGCAGATCGGCGGAACGCCCTCGCCCCACCTTCTCCGCGCGATCGCCGAAGCCGCGGGCCGGCAGGAGTGACGCACCCGCGGCAGGCCGCGTCCGCTATGTCCGGCGCGGCGGCGGCTGCGCGGCCGATCTTGTCTCCGCGCCCGTGCCGCCTCAGAATGTTTCCATGCGCGAGCCGCGACCACGCGAGGACCGCTCCCGCCCGAACGACGAATACGCCGGCACCGCCCCCGCCCGTTCCAGAACCCCTTCGCCGCCCGCTCTCGTTGCCTGCCTGATCTTCGGGGTCTGCACGCTCGTCCTGGCGACCTACTGGCCGGTCCTCTCCGCCAGTGCGTCATCCTTCGATGACGAAAACTATCTGACCGACAACCCCATCATCCAGAATCCGGGGTGGACTTCCGTCCGCCGCGCCTTTGCCGAAGTCCTGGAACCGTACGTCTCCGGCTATTACGAACCGCTCAACGTCGTCTCGCTCATGCTCGACTACGCCCGGGGCGGGCGAATCAACCGTCTCCGGCCGTTCCACCAGACAAATCTGGTGCTCCACGTGGCGAACACCGGCCTCGTCGTCCTTCTGCTCTACCTGCTCTTTCGCCGGCCCCTGCCGGCAGCGGTCGTCGGCCTGTTGTTCGGCGTTCATCCGCTGACCGTGGAGCCCGTCGCGCTCGTAGCCCAACGCAAGGTCCTGCTCGCCGGCTTCTTCTGCCTGTCGTGCCTGATCCTGTACGTCCGATACGCCCGCAGCGGGAGGCGAGCCACTTTGGCCACGGCCATCGTGATGTACGCCCTGGCACTGCTCTCCAAGCCCACGAGCACGCCTCTGCCCGTGCTCCTGCTCCTTCTAGACTTCTGGCCTTTGCGGCGGCTGAACCGCCGGGCCATCGTCGAGAAGGTACCCTTCTTCCTCCTTGCCCTGGTCTCCGGCGCGATCACCCTCATCGCATGCGGCCGCACGTCCGGCATCGCCTGGCCCGGCCGGTCCTCTCTCACGGAGGTCCCGCTGACCATCGCCTACCTGATCGCCTTTTACGGCTGGAAAATGGTCTGGCCGGCCCGCCTCTCCTGCCTTTATGTCCTTCCCGAACCGTTCGCGCTCTCCAATCCGCCCGTCCTGACGGGCGTTCTGGCCACCTGCGTTCTGCTCGCGTCGGTAGCGATCGCTCTGCGATGGACCCGCGCGCCGCTGACCGCTGCCCTGTTCTTCCTCATCGCGATCTTTCCGACTATGGGTGCCGTAGGGTACACCTGGGTCACGGCATCGGATAAGCACGTGTACCTGCCCGCCGTGGGGGGGCTACTCGCACTCGCGTATGGTCTGGCTCGCCTCTGGAGCGAGCCCGCCCTCTCCCAGCGCCAACGCGCGCTCCGGCTTGCCGTCGCTATCGCCGCAGCAGGCGCTGTCGGCGCGGAGATCACCGCGACGCGTGCCTACCTTGCCGCCTGGCGCGATTCGTACACGCTTTCCCAGCGGATGGTCACACTTGCCCCGGCTTCCCCCCGCGCCCACAACAGTCTCGGCGTCATCCTCGCCGCAGACGGCGACGCGAAGAAAGCCGTCGATTGCTTCCGCGAAGCACTGCGGCTCGATCCCGACTACGCCGAGGCTCACTACAACCTCGGCCACGCCCTCGCCGACCAGGGCAGGCTCGACGAAGCGATCCGGCATTATGAGCAAGCGGCACGCCTCCGCCCGCACTACTGGGAGGCGTACAACAACCTCGGCGTTGCGATGCTGCGGACAGCCAGATTCCAGGCTGCGGGCCAGGCATTTCGCGAGGTGCTGCGGATCAAGCCCGGGTATGCTGATGCCTGGTATAACCTCGCCATCGCGATGGAGAACCTGGGCCGCACCGTCGAAGCAATTGAGGCCCTCGAGGCGGTCCTGCGGATCCAGCCGACGGATGAGGAGGCACGTTCCAGACTCCACGCACTGCAGAACCGCCGCAAGAACAAAGGATAGCCGCGCGGGGGAGCCCCCGCGCACGCATGCGCCGAGCACCGCGCGGACAAAGAGAAAGCCCCCGGCAACAAAGCCGAGGGCTTTCGAGAAACCTGCGTCAAACCTGTGACCGGGCCTCGCCCGGCACAACTCGGCTTAGCGACGGCGCCGCAGCAACGGCAGACCCAGCAGCAGCAGCCCCAGTGTCGCCGGCTCCGGAACCATCAGCACGAAGCCACGGCTCGCGCCCGTTCCAGCCGCATAGCCCAGGCCCGAGACGTAGACATTGCCGTTCTCGTCGACGCCAACGCTCCGGGCGCGACTCAGCCGGCTGAAGCCGTCCAGAATGCCCGCGCTCGTGGCAAAGTCCGTCAGGTCAAGCACCGACCACGTGTTCGGATCCGCCGGATTCGGCAGACTCCAGAGCACCGCCCGCTCCGTATACACACCGGGCGTCAGCTCGCGATAGAGCATCCCGACGACGTACTTGCCGTCCGCGTTGGTCCCGTATGCCCACCCCTTGGTAGCCGCATTGGTGCAGTCCGGCAACAGCGGCAGCGGATACGCAAGATCGGCCGTCCCGAAGAAGTTCACGAACGGCCGGTTCGACGTGTCTCCGCCGTCATTCGTCGGGCCGAACCCGACAAACACGTTCCCGTCATCCGACACATCCCACGCCTCGCCCCGGTTGGCAAGGACGACGTCCAACGTATCAATGTAACCTTGGACGCCCTGTTGCAGCCGCATCGCCAGCCGATTGCCGTTGGTGTCCTTCCGGTAGCCGGCCGCACGGCCATTGGTTCCCCCGCCGGTACCGCCCATGCCCTGCACCACGATATCCACGTTCGAGGTGCTCTTGGCAGTAATCGTCGGCGTCGCCGTGCCGACACCCACGCCCGTGTAAACGTAGCGCTTGTCGTTCTTGTTCAGGCCGAAGTAGTACTTGTCGGCATCCGCACCCATCCCACTGGACATCATGTTCATCGAACCGACGTTGTGGGTGGTGTAGGTCGCCGTGTCGCGCCACTTCGTCCACGTCGCGGTCTGGTCCGTCGAGTGGAAGACCGTCGGATAGCCGGCCGACATGCCCAGCACGTGAATCTGCTGGATGCCCTCGTTGACGCTATAGGCGATACCTGTCGCCGAAACCGGGCTGGCATTCGCCGTGTCGAGGATCGTCCGGGCGCCGTTGACGGCATCCCAGATGTATCCCGCGGCCGTGCCGCCGCTGGCCGTGCCGACGACGTACTTGCCGTCCGGCGTCATGTCAAGCGCGTCGCACGCCGTGTTGTTCCCAACCGGCGGGATCATCGACAGGCTGGCCGCCATTGCCATCGAGGGCACAATGACAGCCAACGCCGTCAGAAACAAAAACCGCTTCCCAATCATGCTTAACTCCTCCTACGGGCCGTTGACATGGGCCGCCCTGCGCCCTCCTGATGAACACCAGATTCCCGGGTCGCCCCCCGCGGAACCTTCCCCCTCGGCTGCCGCCGAGCTCACGCGGCACGAGAAGAAGAAGCCGCCCGCGTAGAACCTTTCCAGCGACCTCCTCACTGCTCACGCGGGAACCTGGCTGCCGAATCGCTGCCGCCGACCCACGCGGGCCAAAACAACGGCAACGTTCGCCTTGCGCCGCCAAACATGCACCGCCACGGGCGGCACGCATTCATTGCGACGCCTTTTACCCACCTCCAGAACACCTGTCTCTCTGCTGCCCCGCCCCAACGATATGCAGCTACGCGTTGCCTGCGCGCCCACCCACCTGGCGGACCGCCGAGCCAATCGCACCCTGCACAATAGATACTACCAGCCTCCATGGCCGCTGTCAACGGGTCCTATCCGATTTTGTCAACGAGTTCGATAACCTGTGTCGCCAGAGCGATGCTACGCCATCCGGCAAGCCGGCCGAGCGCAACTTGCCGTCGGAAAACGGGTTAGAACGGCATTGAAGGCACCCGATGCTTATTCAGCAACATTTTACGTCCATCGTCGGTTCGCGGGTCTTCAGCCCACGGCAAGACAGGCGCCCGATCGCAGGCACGAGAAACCCTGATAGCCTGCACTTTCACCCGCCTGCGACTGATTTCATGTGGGAAATGGGCGAGAAGGCAGAAAAAGCGACATCTCGGGCCGGTGCGCTGTTGTCGCGTTCCACCACTATCGTGCAAAGAGCCGGTTGCCGTATGCGGTATCGGCACTGAGCCGTTGTGCGAAGGATTCCCGTGCGCGGGGACCGCGCGAGCACGGAAGCAGATCGTCATTACCGACCCCGCCTGACCGATGACATGACGCGACACGTCGCACGCGGCCATAAGGGCAGGCTCGCCGGCGCGGGGGTCGCCGACTCCATGACGGCGACGCGACACGAAAACCGCAAGCCGACCAGCGGCGTTCCGGGCCGGCAATGCAGAACGCACGCCATGTTATAGCCGATATTGAAGCAGCGCGTTTGTGTGTGCGTGGTCCGTGGCGGTTGAAGCAGCATCGCAGCGGTGCTAGAATGCACTGGTTTCCGGACCGTCATGGAGAGCGGCACCGATCGTGCTAGGCGGCAGCGGGGTGCATTGCGCCTGCAGGTGCAGTGCAGGCCGACAGGATCGGCGCCGATACAACGGGGTAAGACCCGCGGGCTCTCGGGGAACGCTGAAACGATCCGTACGACGCGGGAGGCCCAGAGGAACAGCAAATGTTCGAACGATTCACAGATCGCGCGCGGAAGGTAATGGCGCTGGCCAACCAGGAGGCCCAGCGGTTCAATCACGAATACATCGGAACGGAGCACATCCTGCTGGGGCTGGTGAAGGAAGGCTCGGGCGTGGGGGCGAACGTGCTGAAAAACCTCGACGTGGACCTTCGGAAGGGCCGGCTCGAGGTCGAGAAGCGCGTCAAGAGCGGCCCGGACATGGTCACGATGGGCAAGCTGCCGCAGACCCCCCGTGCCAAGAAGGTGATCGAATACGCGATCGAAGAGGCGCGGAACCTGAACCACAACTACGTGGGTACGGAGCACCTGCTCCTGGGGCTTCTGCGGGAGCAGGACGGCGTGGCCGCGCAGGTTCTGATGAACCTCGGGCTCAAGCTGGAGGAGGTCCGGGAGGAAGTCCTTAATCTCTTGGGTGCAGGCGTGGAAAACGAGGAGACCCCCGGCGCCCCGATGGGTGAGGTCAAGAAAGGCAAGAGCAAGACCCCCGCGCTCGATTCGTTCGGGCGCGATCTGACCGAGCTGGCCCGGGAGGGCAAGCTCGATCCCGTCATCGGGCGCCTGAACGAAATCGAACGTGTCATTCAAATCCTGTGCCGCCGCCAGAAGAACAACCCCGTGCTGCTCGGGGAGGCGGGCGTCGGCAAGACGGCCATCGTCGAGGGGCTCGCGCAGAAGATCGTCTCGAACGATGTGCCGGAGCTTCTGGCCGACCGCCGGATCGTCGTGCTCGACCTGGCGATGATGGTGGCGGGGACGAAGTACCGCGGCCAGTTCGAGGAGCGGATCAAGGCGGTCATGAACGAGGGCCGCCGGGCCCGCAACGTGATCCTCTTCATCGACGAGTTGCACACGCTGGTCGGGGCGGGCGGGGCCGAAGGGGCGATCGACGCGAGCAACGTGCTGAAGCCGGCGCTGTCGCGCGGGGAGATTCAGTGCATCGGCGCGACGACGCTGGATGAATACCGCAAGTACATCGAGAAGGACGCCGCCCTGGAGCGGCGGTTCCAGCAGATCATCGTCGAGCA
>CAZMVY010000225.1:0-7663 GCA_964569765.1 uncultured Planctomycetales bacterium | reverse complement strand
GAAAACCTTGAACATGACGCGGTCCTGCTGGGCCTCGGGCAGCGGATACGTGCCCTCCTGCTCGATCGGGTTCTGCGTCGCCAGGACGAAGAACGGCGGCGCGAGCGGGTGGCGCACGCCGCCGACGGTGATCTGCCGCTCCTGCATCGCCTCGAGCAGGGCGGCTTGCGTCTTGGGCGGCGTGCGGTTGATCTCGTCGGCGAGGATCACGTTCGCGAAGATCGGCCCGGGCAGAAACTTGAACGCCCGCTCCCCGGTAGCCTTGTCCTCCTGAATGACCTCGGTCCCGGTGATGTCCGATGGCATCAGGTCCGGCGTGAACTGGATGCGGTGAAACGTCAGGTTCAGGCACCGCGAGAGCGTCGAAACCATCAGCGTCTTGGCCAGCCCCGGCACGCCCTCGAGGATGCAGTGGCCGCCGGAGAAGAGCGCAATGAGCAACTGTTCGATCACCTCATCCTGCCCGATGATGGCCTTGCCCAATTCCTCGCGGATCTTCGCATATGCATCCCGCAGGCGCTCGACGGCCTGAACGTCCGTGTCGTCACTCATGAATCCATCCTTTCCGGTCGCAATAGCGATGTCCCATTCTAATCGCACGGCGGGATTTGTCATTTCGGGGGAAGAGGCCGGGTGCCGTCGTTCGGTGTGATGCGAAAGACGCCGAGCGGAGGCCGTCGCACGGACGGTTCTGACGCGAAGCGTCAGGTCCGCCGGGCGGCTCGCTCACTTCGTCGCTCGGGCGAGGCGCTGCATGGTTTCCAGATCGTAATAGCGCTCGCCGCACGCGAGGCAGACGTCGGCCTCCACGCCAGATACCGTCCGGCCCGTGCGCAATCGCACCGCTACCTTTCTTCGACGCACCCGGTTGGAGCCACACACAACGCAATGCCCGAGCGAATGCGCGGCCTCAGTCGTACGTGGCGACCTTCGCCGAGACGAAGATGCAGAAGGTCTCGCGGCCCGCCTCGCGGACGATCGCGCCTTTTGTGGAGATGAGCGTACCGCTGAAACTGAAGCTCTTGATGACATAGATCTTCTCGCCGGTGCGGCGCCGCCGTGGGCTCCGCGACCGCAGCGTCTTGTCGATCGTCTGTGCGTTGAGGATCGATTCGATCACGTCGATCGGATCAAGGTCTCGTCTCGCGCCTTCTCCGTAAAACGAACCCGCCTACGGAGCACGAGGGGCTTGATCTGAACGAGGACATCCATGCCCACTCAATTCTATCGGCGGGGCCGGCGGAGGGAAAGCATAGTCGGCACACGCCCCGCCCCTTCGTCGCTCTCTGCCCTTCCTACCGCTGCATGATCGGCAGGCAGTTGTACGGAATCTGCAGAATGAACGTCGCAATCGCCGTGCCGTAGACCTTGCCAACGCCGTCCCCCTCCCAGGAGCCGTCGTCCGCCTGCATCGAGAGCAACTGGTCGCGCATCTTCGGGTAGTACGCCTTCCAGTTCGCCTCGCCCGAGAGCCACATGATCTGCGACATGTAGAGGTGGGCGTAGAAGTAGTGGCCCCAGAGAAACCGGCCGGAGGATGAGCCGCTGATCGGAATCGTCTGCTTGCAGAACGCCAGAGCCTTCGCGGCCCGCGGATCGTCGTACAGGCCCGCGTTGTACCAGCATACCACCGCCGCAGCCGTGATCGGAGGCCGGCTGCCCGGCTGCCCCACGCGGTAGGCAATGCCGCCGTCCGGTTGGAGCGACTTGTCGAGGTAATCCAGTGCGTTTCGGATCACGTCCTTCGGCACGGCCACGCCGGCATTGCGGCACGAACGAAGGCCCTGAAGCTGCGTGACCGTCACAGAGCCCTCATCGCTGTGCGAGTCGGGCGTGTAATACCAGCCGCCGAGCGTACTCTGCGCCTTGCCCGTGAGGGTAACGGCCTTGCGGAGGACGGCCTGAATCCGCTCCTGTCGCTCCGCATCCTCCTCCATGCCCAGCATCTGCCCGAGAAACAGCATCGCGAATCCGTGCCCGTGCATCGAGCGGCCCTCCTCTTCCGGACGGCAGAAGAGCCCCGACGGCTGGCACGAGGCCACGAGGAACGCCGCCGCACGGCTCACATTCGGCGCATACGGCCCCTGGGTCGTCGTGCTGCCACCGGCCAGGAGCGCCAGACCGGCCAGCGCCGTCATCGCGACCGGATAACGCCCGATCTGCCCTTCGTGCCGCCATCCGCCGTCACGGCTTTGCGTGCGCGCCAGGTACTCGAGCCCGCGCCGGATCGCCCTGTCCGTCTCCGGCGTGACCAGCGGCGGCAGCTCCGGCGGCCCCGCGGCCGCCGCTCCACGCGTACGTCCAAACGCGATGCACAGGGCCGCGACCAGCAACAACGAAACGCCCTTCCGGGTACGGCAAGTCCGCCAGCCGT
The DNA here is from genome assembly GCA_964569765.1 of uncultured Planctomycetales bacterium. Classification (GTDB taxonomy): domain Bacteria; phylum Planctomycetota; class Phycisphaerae; order UBA1845; family PWPN01; genus CAZMVY01. Next base: position 5,289 of record CAZMVY010000225.1, on the reverse strand, counting down.
GCCCCTGCCGCGCCGAGCTGCGACGCACATGAAACGGTCTCACCGAAAACGGCACTAGCTACCCTCCCCGGTCGGCGTCCCGGTCGTCGCGTGGTCATCCCGCGCGGCGGCGTCCCCGATCCCCGGGTCGATGCGAAAGGCCACGTACGTCGAATCCCCTACGACGATCACGCGGTCGGGCCATGTCAGCACATGGTGTATCATCGCCATCGTTTCCGCGGCCGGCAGCGCGACCGTTTCCGGCCGGCCGATTTCCCGCCCCGTCCGCTTGTCGAGAAGCGTAAGCCGCAGCCGGATCTCCGGCGGCTCCTGTGGCTCGGTCAGCGGCGTGCGCCGCGCCGCCCGCCCGCCCGCGGGTCCTGCCCCGGGGGCGATGAGTTGCGCAACCGGGATCGCGTTCGCCGCGGCCGACAGCAGGGCGTTATCCAGCGGGTGCGCGTAATGAAGCTGCGACCAGTACTCCCCCGCCTCCGGGCTGCGGTGCCAGAGCAGATGGCCGTCCCGGGCGTCGATCGCGACGATCTGGAAAGCCTCCTTCTCGTCGCCGGTGGCGGCATACAGACAGAGAACATCGTCGGTGATCGCTCCCTCGAAGATATCCGCCTCCGGCAGACCCGTCTTCACGCTGAGCACGATCTTTCCGTTCGACGGATCCACCAGCATGACCGCCCCCGCGGCGCAGCCCACTCCGAGCAGATCGGGCCGCGGCTTGAACAGCCCCGTTACGGCAACCGGCCTGCCGTCCTGCTCGCACCGCAACCGCCACCGCTCGACACCCGGCGTCGCCAGCTCGCACGCCGCCACCTCGGATGGTCCCGCCGGTCCGCAGACCACCTCGTCGAACAGCACAAGACTGACCTTCCGGCGTTCCTTTCCGTCGGGCTGCGCGAAGCTCACGGCACCGAGATGCCGTCCGTCCGTCCGTCGGAACACGGAGACATGGGACAGCGCCCGGTTCACCGCGATCGCGAAACCGCCGCCGATCCGGACGGCGGCCCAGCCGCCCGCCGGTGGGTTGACCATCTCCCGTTGCCATCGAACCGCCTCGCCGTCGATCATCCTCGACATCGTGAGCGTGCCGTCGGCATCCAGACTCAGCAGTTCTCCCGCGTCCGCCGCGAGAAATGCGTTCGAGGCCGTAACGCTCTCCGGGGCCGGGCGATAGGGCCGCGACCACAGCCTCAGGCCGGTCGCCAGCCCGATGGCGTGCAGGCCCGTCGCACTGTTCACCACCATCACCTGTCCGTCATACACCGCGCCGGGGCGCAACACCGTCTGTTCGTAGCCCGCCGGGGCGAGCGGCGGAGCCAGACCCACCGACGGCGCGGCCTGATCGATCAGTCGAAGCGTCGCCGGCCAGAGCAGCTTGCCGTCGCGGACGCGATGCGCCCGGACCTCCGACCAGTTCGAAAGCAGCAGCATCGTCTCGGCCAGGCTCTCCGGCCGCCGCCCGCGCAATTGAAGCGGCGCTGCGCCCGTGTGTCGGGTGATCCAGGCGACCTTGCCGGGTGGCCCCAGACGGGGCGTCCCCATGGCCTCCCGGTGGCCGGCCAAGGCGGCCTTGTCGATCCTCTCCCGCAGGCGCCTCGCCGCCGCCGCGCCGCTGATGCGCGCGGACGTCAGCGACTGTGCATCCGCGGCGCGCGCGGCAACGAGGCCGTCCCGGAGAGCCTCTGCCGGAATCTCGGTTGCGGCAAATTCCTTTTCCAGGCGGCTGATCTCGTCCGATGCCGTCGCCGGCATGTTCAACTCTTCCGGGCCGAGATGAAGCTGCGCCAGCCGCGCCAGCGCTTCGGCCACCGCCTCCGCCGGCCGGCGGCGACGAACGACCTCCTGATAGTAATACTCGGCCTCTTCGCACCGTTCGTCGCGCTCCGCCCGAATCCCGAGTTGAAGCGCGGCCCGCGCGCCCACGTCGCCGAGCAGGCCGGCATCCGCCATGTACGAAAGCTGCTCCAACGGGTCCGCGCCGCTCGAGATCTCCGCAGACCGCCGGTCTCCTTCGGCGGCGCTCGCCGCGCGGACCGTTGCATCCAGCTTCTGCTCAAGCCACGAGGCAAGCGACGCCCGCTGCGAGTCGCTCAGGGCCTTCTCGATCGTCCGAAGGCGCTCCGCGATGACCAGCCGGGCCGGTTGCCGCACGCCTGGCGCGGCGTCGATCATGACGTCTCCCGGCGCGGTCGCGCGAGGCGAGCCGACGGGAGTGCCCGGCGAGGCCTGCGACGAAACGAGGCCGCCCGTCGGCGGTCCGCTGGCCGGCGCGAGGGCAATCTCCGCGTACTCGCGGTAGGCCTCCATGGGCCGGCCGGCACGGTTCCAGCGCTCCGCCAGGGCCAGGGCGGCGCGCACGGCATCGGCAGGCCGACGGGCGGTCTGCTTCGCCTGCAACAGGAGGCGGTTGGTCTCTTCCGATGCGGCGGCGGGCGCACCGGCGATCATCAACAAGGCTTCCACACGCAGGTGTGCGAGGTGATCCACCAGTCGCGCCGTACGGGGATCCGCCGATACCTCCTCCACCCGAACGCCGTCGAGTGCCTCGAGCGCGCGGCCCGGCTGCTCCCGCAGCATCTCGAGCCACGCCAGCCGAATCGCCGACGAAGCCTCCGACGGCGCCTTCCGATGCGCCGCCACCGCGCGCTCATACGCACGGACCATGTCGGGAAAACGCCGTACTTCGCCCAGGTCACAGGTGTACAGCCCTCCGTCCCAGCACAACAGATTCCCGAAGGCCGCGTGCCCGGACGGCAGATCAAGCCTGCCCGTTGGCCGGCCCGTCTCTGCCTCGTAGACCGCCACATACTCCGCCGTCGGCAGGTAGAGCCGGTCGCCGCTGATCGCCCCACGCCCCGTGGGGATCCCCACCTCCTGCCGCCACGTTCGTCGGCCCGTCTCCAGGTCGATCTGCGTCACGCCCGGCCCGACCACCCATGCATGCCGCGCATCGGCCCCGAGCAGATACAGACTGTCGCCGCGCTCTACCTGCCACGCCACTCCGCCTCGTGCGCAGTCGAAGGCGTACAGAGTATCCGCATCCGTCGGCGCAAGAAGCACGAGTCCGGCCGTCGCGATCGGCGGACTGCACAACCAGCCGCCCTGTGCCGTGGCCCTCGCAGCCGTGCGCGCCGCCGGCACAGCGCCCGCGAGGTGTTGGGCCGGCCCGCTGTCCGCCCCATAACGCACGGCCCACCGGATCGACCAGGTGATCGTATCGAGCGCGATGAGCACCCCGCGCCCCGTCGGGATGTAGGCGATGCCGTCGGCGACACAGGGATGGAGCGCCGCGAACGAGTTCAGAACCCCGCTGCCCAGGCCGCAGAGATAGACCCGACGCTTCAGGCGGCCGTCGGCCGGATCGAGGACGGCGGCGTAGAGGTCGCAGGCGGAACGATACGGCACAAGCAGTCCCTCGGCCACCGGCACCGGCGGCGCGAGGAACTCGACCGGCCCGGTCAGTTTCTCGCCCGGCTCGGCGGACGGAACGCCGGCCCCTCCTGCCGCCTCCTCGCCGCCGCTGCGCCAGCGGATCCTGCCGGTCCGGAGATCATACGCGAGCAGTTGATTGGCGATCGTCCCACCATCCTCGACGAGGAGATTCGCCTCCGGGCGGCGTGCCAGGATTCCACTCAAATAGGCGAGGGCTTCGGGGCTGCGCGAAGGCGTCAACGCGAGTCCGTGGCTCAGCGTCACCGAGCCGTCCACATAGTCCAGAAACAGAGCGGCCGCCCGCCGACTGCGATCCAGAGCGGCCGCCTCAGGCTGGGCCGCGACGCCCGCCCACTGCACAAAGCCACCCCCGCGACGACGATTCGCCTCTTCCGAAGGCAGGGCGGTCGGCGCGGCACGCCAGATCGGATCGAACGTCTCGGCGTCCAGCGCCAGGAGGCGACCCTCGCACTTCACCACGATCACTCGCCCGTCCGTCACCGGTTGCATTACCGGCAGCGCGCGCGTTTCCCGTTGATAGGCATACAGCTCGTCGAGCCGTCCTCGCGTTTCGTGCGGAAGGGCCGCACGCCATGGAGAGTTCTCGAGCAGGGTCGGCTCGACGGGCGGCATCAGGCCCGCGCGCGTCGGGCCGCCCATGACGATCGGCCAGACCTCGGGTGCCTCGGGCGAGACCGGCCGCAGGCCGCCGAGTGTGGAGCGAAGCAGTTCCAGCCGGGCGACAAGCGGACCCTGCGCAGCGCCCGCGGCCGGCCAGGCATCCGCCATCGCCTGAGCCGCACGCGGGCGGCCCGCCAGCGCCATTGCCAACGCGAGCTTGGCGTCCAGAATGCCGCGGGGAATGCGGGAATTCGGGTAGATGTCGTGCAGATCCCGAAGCAGGGTTACGGCGGCAGCGGCGCGGCCCTCGTCAAGCCACCAGCCCGCGAGGACGTTCGCTGCGAGGTCTCCGCACGTTGTGAGAAGGAAGCGATCGACGAGCTCGCGAAGCACTCCCTCGTCGTGGGCCTCGATCGCCCGCCGATACATCACCTCTGCCTCACCGTCGTGCAACAGCCGATACGCAGCAAGGCCCGCGGCGGGCAGCGCGGCAATCCGCCGTTGCGCGTGACGCCGGGCGGACTCATACGTACGCTCATCAACCCGGAGCACGCTGTCGCCCGGCATCTCGACAATCCGTTGCAGCGAATCGATGGCGAGCTTCCAGTCCTCGCGACGGATGGCCTCGTCGGCCCGCTTGAGCAGGGCGGCGGCCTCCTCGGAGTCGTCGAGAATGGCAGCGAACGGCGGCTGGATGCGCGGTGCGGCCGCCCCGGCCGGCGGGGCTTCGCGAGGAGCGATTGCCGGTCGTGATGCCGGCGGGCCCGGGGGCTGCTGGGCGTGACTCGACGCCGGCACGCCCGTCACGAAAAGCACGGCGACGGTGAGCCTTCGAACCCACGGGCGACGCGGATGAGGCGGCGCCGTTCGGGCGCTCGTGGACAAAGCCATGTCCTGCTGTCCGATCCGATACACCACCGGAGCCTCCCCGCGAGCGTCGCTACGCCCCTATCGTAGATACCGCAAGCGCCGTCCGCCAGTAGCCGGCCGAGGTATGCAGAGATCCTGTCGGTGCGCGCGACGCCGAGGCATGCAACGAAACCGGACGCGAAACGCAAGCAGCCGCCGCACGCTGGCCGGTGTCGTCCGCGCACGCCGCCGCGCGACGGGCAAGCCGCCGTCGGCGGAGAGACTGGCGGATGGTCTGGGGATTGCGAAGACTGCCGAAGGAGGGACTCGAACCCTCATGCCCTTGCGGGCATCGGATTTTGAATCCGACGCGTCTGCCAATTCCGCCACTTCGGC
>CAZMVY010000224.1:1402-7664 GCA_964569765.1 uncultured Planctomycetales bacterium | reverse complement strand
ACGGCCCAGCGGCAAGGCGCCGGGGGCACCTGCGGCACCGCGGCACCGGGCCCCGCCGGAGTGGCGGCCGCGCGGCGACACGGTGTCGTGTCTGACTCGATGTGTAAAGGAGGCTATCGGTGAATCGAGCACTGCGACGAGCGTGGATAACGACTTTCGGGATTCTGACCCTCGCGGCCGTCATGGGATGCCAGCAGGGCCCGGCCATCCGGCGAGCCGGCCGTACGGCGGAGGAGCGGCAGCAGTTGATCAAACCGGGGCTGTTCGGAAACAACGCGTCGGCCGACCGGCTCCGCGGCCGCTTCGACTTCTGGAATGAGGAAATCATCCGCGAGGATGTGGCCGTCGGCACGGTTTTCATGGGCGACTCGATCACCGAGTTGTGGCAACTCGACGCCTATTTCGCGCCCAGTGACGGTGTCATTCTCAACCGCGGCATCGGCGGCGACATCTCCACGCACATGGCGAAGCGCTTTGCCGCGGACGTGCTCCAGTTGCGTCCGCGAAACGTGGTGATCCTGGCCGGTACGAACGACGTCGCGAGGATGCTCGGGGCAGGCAAGCCCGACGAGGAGATCATCCGCACCGTCACCGCTGCGATCGGTTCGATGATGGACGACGCCCGCGCGGCAGGGATCCGGGTGCTCGTCTGCTCCATTCTGCCGACGAACGCCGACACCACGAATCACGAAGGCAAGGCCCGCATTCTTCCAAAGATCAACGCGCAGCTCAAGGCGGCGTGCGAGGCGAAGGGCTGCGTCTACGTAGACTACGCGTCGCACCTCGCAGACGCGACCGGTGCGCTTCGCAAGGACCTCTCGCGCGACGGCCTTCACCCGCACTACGCGGGTTACGAGATCATGGCGCGATGCCTGCTGGAAACCGCGCGGGCAAAGGGCGTGCGGCTCTGAACGCCCGCGAGCGTGCCCGCCAGAACGCGAAGCGCAAGCGAGCGCCCCGGACCCCGCGTGCGAAGGCTTCACGGGGGCCGCGTACTCGTGGTCTGCCGTGGCTTCACGCAATTCGGACGGGACCGCATCGCGCGTAGCCATCCGGTTGCCGATCCGCCCACCGCCGGAGAAGATGCCCGCATGACAGGCAAAGATTCCATCATCCGCGTGCTCTCGGGCGAGCCCGCCGACCGGCTGCCGGTCATGCCGATCGTCCACACCGCGCTCACGCGCTATGCCGACGTGCCCCTCGGTCGTTACTTCACTGACGCCGACGCCATGGCCGACGTGATCGTCCGCGGCCAGGAACGCTTCGGCTTCGACGGCGTGCAACTCACGCTTGGCGTTGCGGGCGAGGTGGAGGCCCTCGGGGCCCGTGTGGATCAGCCGCCGGACGCCGGGCCGATCGTGCGGCAGCATCTGCTCGCTGGCGGCGCGAGCCTCCGCGACCTGCGGCGGATCGACCCCGCCGCCGGCGGCCGGATGCCGATGTACCAGGCCGCCGTCCGCAAGGTGGCCGATCGCATCGGGCGGAACGCCTTCGTCCTTTCCACGCTCCGTGGACCGCTGAACATCGCCTCGCAGTTGTGCGGCGTCGAGAATATCCTCATCGACATGCTTGAGCGGCCGGAGTACGCCCACGACGTCCTGGAGTTTACCACGGACGTCGCGATCGCGGTCTCACGCGGCTCGCTCGACAGCGGTGCCGACGGCCTGGTCTTCGGCGAGGCGACCTGCTCGCCGAACTTCATTTCGCCGGCGATGTATTTGCAACAGGTGCAGCCCTGCCACGTGCGGCTCATCGCCGCCGTCAAGGCGATGGGCTGGCGTTTCGTCGGCCTGCACGTGTGCGGCGGCATTACGCCGATCCTCGACGGGCTGATCGCGACCGGCGTGGACTTCCTCGATGTCGACTATCAGGTTCCCGTGGACGAAGCGGTGCGGCTCGCCGGCGGGCGGGTCGCTCTGCGCGGCAACCTGAACCCGTCCGCACTGCTCTTTCTCGGGACGCCCGACGAGGTGCGCCACGAGACCGCCGCCGCGTGCCGTGCCGCCGCCGGGTCGCGGTGGATCCTCAGCAGCGGATGCGACATCCCGCCCGGCACGCCGGTCGCCAACCTCGCGGCCATGGTCGAGGCCGCCCGAACCGAGAGCGGCGCGGCGTAGGAAAGCTCTCCGCCGGCCCAAGACAAGCTCACGGCGTGTTGTCGCATTCGTTCTCGAATGCCGCATCCGGGCACGGGTCCACGCTGTCGCATTCGCCGTCCATGTCGCGGTCGCCTTCGGGAAAGCGCGTCAGGCTCAGCGTGTACTGCTCGGTAAGCGTCTCGCCCGACTGGCACGAGCAGGCATCGTTGACGCCGGAACACCCCGAGGCCGCGTCGGGATTCACCGGGTTCGTGGTATCGCGGCTCGCTTCGATCGTGTCGGATCCGTTCGCCGCGATGTGATACGTGCCGTAGAGAATCGCGATGTAGGAAGCCGCCGAGTTCGCGGTGATGGCGTGCTCGTCCTTGGTGGTGGTCTCCGGCGCGTGGCACGGCCCGCTCGTCTCCGTCGAGACCGACGTGCCGGATCCGCCCGACGCCGGCGCATCCACCATGATCATGACCTCCACGGGGTAGTCCGTGCGGCACGGTCGTTCCGCGATGATGGCCTGCTGCTCCGTGTAGGTGGAGGCGTGGACCGTCACCCACATCTGGACGTCCTCGGCCTTCACGGCGAACGAGAACGTCTCGTCAATGGCGTCGTTGTGGTACCGGCCGCATTCGTCGCCGTAGTCGTAGTTCTCGTACCAGTGCCGCGTGTACGTAACGGTACCGCCGGTCGAGAGGGCCCTCGAACTCGAGCCCGTCGGCGCGCAACTGATTCCCATGCCCCACTTGTCGGCCCCGCCGAACGCATCGGGGAACATCATGTCGATGCTCGACGTGTGCGTCGTGTCATCCTTGCTGTCGGTTGTGTCGTGGCCGCCGCCCTGCCACGGGCACTCGTAATGCACCGTCTTGACCCAGTGCCGGGTGCCGGTGAGCTTGCCCACCCACAGGCCGCACGCGCCGCGGGGGGTGTTCACCAGCGGCGCCAGCGGATCGGGCTCGGGCGTCAGCGGGGCCAGCGGGTCGGGGTCAGGGATCAGCGGGGCCAACGGGTCGCCGCCTGAGGCGTCAGGATTCGTCCATGCGCCTCCCCCGCTGTCGAATGCGATCGAGCCGCACGGCCCGCCCCCCTGGCCGGCAACGAAAACACTCAGAGCGATCAGCACAAACCCCATCCGCAGCCTCATTGGACTTGTCATTTCAAAACCCCGGCTGGGTTACCGAACGGTCACCATTGTGACTGGTAGTTGCCCATTATCCCCGCTGCCGCCGCAGAGTCAAGGAGACAGCCATGTATCTCCCCAACACCGGGCCGCCGTTTTCCACCGCCACGGACCGAAAGGGTGGTCTCGCCGGATTCTTGACGCCCTCGCCATGACTGAATACGCTCGCGCTAATACGTTTCACGGCGAGATTCCCCGGAACGCGAAGCAGATCATCTCGTTCGCCGCGGGAACGCATGGCAGGAACGAATGTGGCGCTCGATGAAAGGGCGTTGGAGGATTCGCGGACGGGCACGACATACGGCCGCGTACGCCGCGGAACGTCCCCGCCGCCGCGCCATGACGGCCGCGTCGGCAACCATCCGACCGTCCGTTCCCTCCCGGCTGACCGTAACGATAGCGGGGTTCCTTCTCGTCGGCGCGGTTGTCGCAGTTCACCGACCCGTGCTGACATGCCAGGCCCTCACCTTCGACGACCAGGAGTATCTCACCGACAACAACCGGGTGCGGAATCCGAGTTGGAGAGGGGCTGGGCAGTTTCTGACCGAAGTCCTCGCGCCGGCTACGGTCAAGGGTTATTACCAGCCGCTGGCCATGATCTCGCTCATGCTGGACTGCGCCCTCGGCGGTTCGCCGGACAACCTTCGGCCCTTCCATCGCACCAGCCTGGTCCTCCACACGGCGAACACGGTCCTCGTTTTTCTGCTGCTGTCTCGACTGTTCGGCAGACCGTGGGCAGCCTTCGGCGCAGCCCTGCTGTTCGGTCTGCATCCCCTGACGGTCGAGCCTATCGCCTGGGTCGGTGACCGCAAGACGCTTCTGGCATCCCTGTTCGCCCTGGGCTGCCTGCACGCGTATCTCCGTTTCGTCCGCACCCGCTCCCGGCTGTCCTATGCCCTATGCTTCCTGCTGCTGGCCCTGGCCCTGATGGCCAAGCCCACCACGACGCTGCTGCCCATCGGCCTCCTGGTGCTGGACTTCTGGCCTCTAGAGCGGCTGAGCGTGCGGGCCATCATCGAAAAGACGCCGCTGTTCGCCCTCTCGTGCGCCTCGGCAATCATTACGATGATCTCGCAGGCGCGCACGGCCGGCGTAGCCGTGCCCGACCCGACATCACGCGCCGCCATCCTGCTCGGCGCGTGCCATAACGTCGTCTTCTATTTGCACAAGATCATTCTGCCGCTGCACTTATCATCGTTCTATCCGAAGCCGGAGCCGATGGCGCTAAGCCACTCGGCCGTTAAGGTCGGCGTGATCGGCACGGCGGTGCTGCTGGCGGTGCTGCTGCTGAGCCTGCGATGGACGCGAGCCCTGCTGGCAGGCTGGCTGTTCTTCTTCGTGGTCATCTTGCCGACCATGGGCGGTATCGGGTTCACGAATGTGATCGCGGCAGACAAGTACGCCTACCTGCCGGCCTGTGGGCTGGTGATCGTGCTGACGTGGGCCATCATCGGGCTGGCGGGCGAGCCGACCGCCGGCCGGCCGCTCTGGCGCCCTGCTCTGCCGGCGGCAGGGATACTGGCCGCTGCGGTCCTGCTGGCCATGGGCACACGCCACTACATCGCGCAATGGCAGACCGACGAGCGGCACAAGTTCTACATGTTGCGTCTCGCCCCCGGCTCCGGGCGGCTTCACAGCGACTGCGGCCTGGTCCTCGACGCCAAGGGCGACCACCAGCAGGCCATCGCGTACTACACCCGGGCGATCGAGCTGGAGCCGCGATTTGCCGAGGCCTACTGCAACCGAGCCGCTGCATACCGGCGGATCGGCTGCTACGATCTGGCGATCCGCGACGCAACCCGGGCCATCGAGCTGAACCCCGGCTACGCCGAGGCCTACAACAACCGCGCGAACGCGTACGGCATGCTCCGTCAGTACGATGCCGCGATCCGCGACTACACCAAGGCGCTTCAGCTCAGGCCGGACCTCGCGCAGGCGTACAGCAACCGCGGCCTCGCATACGCGGCCATCGGCGAAACCGAACGGGCGATATGGGACTACGACAAGGCGGTTGAGCTGCGCCCGGATTATCCAGGCAGCTACTTCAACCGCGCCATGATCCTCAGCGACCGGGGGGATTATCGCGCCGCCGTCGGCGACCTGACGCGCTTCATCGCGCTCAAACCGGATTTCCCCGAAGCCTACCGTCGGCGAGCCGCGGCGTACTACGAGCTGAAGGAATGGGACGCCGCGTGGCGCGATGTTCAACACTGCCGGCGGTTGGGCGGGGAAGTCGGCGACGATTTCCTTCGCGCCCTGCGCCAGGCCGCGAGCCGGCCGGGCTGACGCCCCGATCAGAGCGGTCACCAGACAGCCGGCCCGTCGCGGCCCCTTTGGCAGCGGGCCGTCTGGGGGGTAACATGCCGCGTCGGAAACGGGCCAGACCCGCTGCCACGTCGTGTGGCACGCGCCGGACCTGAACATTCTCAAGGGGGCAATCCGTCCATGTTGCGAGGTCTCTACTGGTGGTCGAGTCGTGCGGGTTGTGCGCTGATCGTCTTCTCGCAGATTGCATCGGCCGGCCGGGCCGCGAGCGCGACCCGCCCGGGCGGCGCCGACGCCGTTCTGGATATCGGCGACCGGCGACAGGTCTTCCTCGACGACCGGTTCTTCGCCGCCTCGCGAAATGTCGAGCTGGTCGTTCATCCGCCGCGCAAGACGGGCGAACGTACCCTCCTTGCCGACCGACCGTGGGAAGACGGCGATATCGGCGTCTACTGCTGCGTGCACAAGGTCGGCGACATCTATCACCTCTGGTATCCCGCAGGACCCGGCATCTGCTACGCACGCTCGAAGGACGGCATCCACTTTGAGAAACCCAGTCTCGGCCTCACCGAGTACAAGGGCAGCCGCGACAACAACATCGTCATCGGCGGCGGGGCCGCCGGCCTCGACAAATGTGCGAGGCAGGCAAGGGATTCCAACACCCCACCGCCCCCGAGGACCAGCCGGTACGCAACCCCCTGCCAATCAACCCCCAACTCAAAGACCC
>CAZMVY010000224.1:0-1392 GCA_964569765.1 uncultured Planctomycetales bacterium | reverse complement strand
AGCGCACCCGCGACAACAACAGCGGCATCGGCGGCGGGGCCGCCGGCCTCGACAATTGCGGCTCGGAGGGCATGGTCTTCCTCGACCCGACCGCCCCGGAGGACCAGCGGTTCCGCTACGCCGTGCGAATCTCCGACGAACTCAAGGACACGGTGGTCTTCTCCTCGCCCGACGGCATCCACTGGAAACTCACGCACGAGCACGTCCTGACCTTCACGGCCCCGCAGAAGCCGAACCACCTCGACTCCCAGAACGTGATCTTCTGGGATGATCGTATTGGCAAGTACGTGGCCTACATGCGGCGCAACGTGAAGAAGACCGGCCCGCGCCTGCGGACGGTGGCCCGCAGCGAATCCGACCGCCTCGGCGGCTTCGCCGAGGCCCAGGATGCGCCGATCGTCCTCGGCCCGGACGAGCAGGACGCGAAACTGGGCGACGCCAACGTGATGGACTATTACACAAGCGGCGTCATCAAGTACCCCTGGGCGCAGGACGCCTATTACATGTTCCCGCAGGCATACTTCCACTACACGCCGCGTCATCTGGCGGAGTTCCCCAAGGACTGCCCCGTGAACGCCGGCCCGCTGGACACCCGCTTCGCCGCCAGCCGGGACGGCATCGCGTGGAACCGCTTCGACCGCCGCCCGTTCGTCCGCCTCGGCATGAAGGGCGAGTTCGACAGCAAGTGCGCCCGCGTGTTCTACGGGCTGGTTCCGTCGGTGGACGGTCGCGAGATGTACCAGTACTACCTGGGCAGCGATCAGTTGCACGGCTGGAGCACGGTCGATCCAAACCAGCCACCCAACGAACGCGCCCGCGCCGAACGGAACAACCGGCTGCTGACTGCCGCGGGCCTGGCGCCGACGGCAAACACGAGCATCGTCAGCCGCCTCGTCTCGCGCCGCGACGGTTTTGTCTCCGTCCGCGCCGCCTACGCGGGCGGCGAATTCACCACGCCACCGCTGAAGTTCGCCGGCCGGGAACTGGTCCTGAACGTCGACACCTCCGCCGCCGGTCTGCTGCGGTGCGAGCTATTGGACGAGCAGAGCCGGCCGATCGAAGGATATCGCCTCGATCAGTGCGACCTCATCCACACGACGAACGAGATCAACCGGCGCGTAAGCTGGAATGGCAAGTCCGACGTCTCGACCCTCGCGGGCAGGCCGGTGCGCCTCCGCATCGCATTCCGCGATACGGACATCTACGCCATCCAGTTCCGCCCGTAGCGTTCCCGTTCATGTGCCTGTGCCGGACGCACAGCCAAGACGCCAGACATGTGGGCAGAAAACGGGACGCCCATAAGTCACGTAGGTTCCGCTGTGCGGACGGGATTCGTGCGGTGGCGACCCTACCGTTTGCCTACCGTCCGCACAGCGGATCCTACGGCTACTG
>CAZMVY010000223.1:0-7815 GCA_964569765.1 uncultured Planctomycetales bacterium | reverse complement strand
CCCCGCCGTCGCGTCCGCGATCCGCGCCGGCGGCGCGAGCACACCGGGGGCGTGTCTCTCGTCACGCCCGCCGTCGGCATGGCCAATTACCACTCCGGCACGGAGAGCTTCCGGGCCGCCCCGCCGCGGGCCTGCCGCACGTCTCCGGCCGGCGGCTTCTTGTCCGGCGGAACCCCCAGGTATGCCAGCGTCCGGCGCAGCACTTCCCGCACCGCCGGCGCTGCCACCGTGCCGCCGAAATGTCCGATGCCCTTCTTCGGCTGCCGGATCATCACCAGAACCACCACGGCGGGATCCGAAGCCGGTGCCGCGCCTACGAACGAACTCGTAAATGCGTCCGGCAGATACCCGTGTCCGTCCTTTCTTGCGATCTGCGCCGTCCCCGTCTTGCCCAGGACCTGGTAGTTCTCCAGTTGGGCCTTCATGCCGGTGCCCTCGTTTACCACGCCGACCAGCACCGTCTTGGTCATGTACTCCGCAACGTCGGGCGGAATGACCTGGCGAACCACCTGCGGCCCGGTGAACTCCTGCACCACCTCGCCGCAAGGATCGATGACCGCCCGCACGATCCGCGGCCGCACGTATTTCCCGCCGTTGATGATCGTGCAGAAGCCCGTGGCCAGTTGAAGCGGCGTAACGGCCACTTCCTGGCCCATGGGCACGGACATCGTGGAAAACGACGTCCACTTCCGCAGCGGCAGCAGGATGCCCGCATCCTCGCCGTCCAGTTCGATCCCCGTCGGCGAGCCGAATCCGAAGCCCGCCGGCGAGGAAAGATACTGGTGCAGCTTCGCATTGCCGAGACGCTGCCCGATGATCGCCATACCGATATTGCTCGACTTGATGACGACGCCCTCGAACGTCAGGTCGCCGTACGGGTGCGCGTCGCTGAGCCGGCGGGCCCCGACCACATACGTCCCGTTGTGGCAGAAGATCGTTTCACCCGGCCGGACGGCCTTCTCCGCAAGCGCCGCGGCAGCCGTAAACGGCTTGAACGTGCTGCCGGGCTCCGCGGGATCGGTCAGCACGCGGTTGCGGCGAGCATCCGGCGGACTGGCGGTGGGCTTGTTCGGATCGTACGTCGGTACGCTCGCCATCGCCAGGACGTCGCCCGTCTTCGGGTTCATCACGAGTCCCACGCCGCTGACGGCTTTGAAATGCTCAACGGCCCCCGCTACCTGGGCCTCGAGGGCTTCCTGGATCGCCACGTCGATCGTAAGTCGGATGCTCATACCGTTGCGAGGCGGAACAAAGCCGTCGCTGTCCGAAGCCGACCACATCGGCCGCCGCGCCGCGTCGCAGTAAACCGTAAGCGATCCGGGTGTGCCCCGCAGCAGGGAGTCGTAGCGCCGCTCAATGCCTTCCAGGCCCTTGTCGTCAATGTCGACGAAACCGATGACGTGCGCCGCCACCGTGTTCATGGGGTATCGCCGGTACGGCTCGTTGATCACCCCGACTCCGACGACCTTCTGGTCGCGGATGAACTCCTCCACCGCGCGGCCCTCCGGAAAACCGGCGCGACGCTGGATCCAGACGAAGCGCTTGCCGGCCGCGGCGGCCTCGAGCAGTTGCGCCCGGAGTTGTTCCCGTTGCATGCCCAGCATCGGGGCCAGTTTCTCGCTGATGAACCCGGGGTCCTGGATCATACTCGGGTCCGCGAAGATGCTGGGGCATTCCTGGCTGCCAGCCAGAACACGGCCGGCAGCGTCGAGGATTTCGCCCCGACGGGCTCGGATCGGCACCTTGGTCCGCTGCTGCTCCGCCAGGTAACTCGCAAGCCGCTGCCCTTCCACCGCCAGCACCCCATTGATGTAGCACAGCCGACCCACCAGCGCGAGCAGACACGCCGCCGCCAGAGCCAGCATGAATTGTCCGCGAAGCTGGGTTCCCGCGCGCGAATGCAACGTGGTCGAAGCGGCTTGGGGCCGCGTGCGTACCGGCATGTGCGATCCCTCTGCGACTCATTCGACCGGACCCGGGCGAAGGCCGGCCGCCCCTCCCGGATGCCTTTGTTTCCTTCCCGCGACGGGCCCCGACCCGCCGCTACTCCGCCACCCACGCCTCTTCCTGCGGCAAAACGCTCTTTTCCTCGTAGGGCGGCACCAGCGGGATCGCCAACCGGCTCGTCCGATCGCGGATCATCTGGGGACTGCGAAGCCGGGCGATCTCCATCTCCTTGGTCCAGATGACCTGGCGAAGCGCGATCTGCTCGAACTGAAGCTGTTGAATGTGGTTCGAGCGGCGAACCTGGTCCGCCCGCAGAACCACGACGGCGATCCCCAGCGCCCCGAACAGGACCAACAGCCCTGTGAACCGCGGTATCGTCATGCGAGGCTCCGCCCGGTCGTCACAACCTCGAAAGGCCCGCGATCTGCGACGGCAACTTGATCTTCGCGCCGGCCGGCACACGCATGGGATCCCGGAATCGGCCCTTATTCAACTCCGCGATCTCCTTCCAACGATCCGCGCTGCCAAGATGCTTGCGGGCGATCCCGGCGAGGGTCTCGCCTTCCTGCACTGTGTACCAGCGCCAGTTCGACGACTTGTCCAGCTTTTCCGGCTTATCCGATGCTCCGTTGGCCTCTTTGCCTTCCCGGGGAGTTGCGGCTGCCTTGGTGTCTTTTGCCGTCTTGGCCGTCTGATCCTCCTTGGGCTCTTTCGTTTCCGGGCCCGACCCCGCGGACGGCGTGACCAGTGCGATCTGAGCCGGCGGGGAGGCATTGGTCTTTGACGGTGGGAACGTGGCCGCCTCGAACTGGCCGTCCGGCAATTCCGGGATAACCAGCTTGGCGCCCGCGCGAATCCGTTTGGCGTCCGGAACCTCTTTGCGGTTGGCCTTCATGATGGCCTCGACTTCACGCGGCGTCCCCTTTCCGTACACGCTCTGAGCGATTCGGGTCAGCGTTTCACCCTTCTTGACGATGTACTCCTGCTTGATCCGGGGTTTCGGCTCCGTCGCCGGCTCCACCGAGGTCGGGGCCGGCTCCGCCCCGCGCGGTGCGGGAGCAGCCGGCTTCACTTCCGGCGCAGGCGGCGGTGCGGGTGCGGCTACAGGGGGAGCCGTACGTCTTGCCGTGGCTCCCATCCGATCCGCATCCGGCTCAGTCTTATTCGGCGATTCGTCAAGCCAGGTCTTCAGCGAAGGGGAAAGCGCCTCGCTGCCGCGGTCCGCCTGCCCCTTGCCCGGCATCTCCGGCAGCGGCACATGCGTCTTGCCGCCAGCGGGTTGCGCCGTCGGCGAGGGGACGCTTGGCGCTTCGGTGCCCGTCAGGCTCTTCGGCGGTTCCACCCGGATTTCGGGCGTACCCGGTTGCGGACGCGCATTACCGCCGGCGGCGGGGCTCGCGTTGCCCGGGCCGCGCGTATCGTTTCGCGGGGCACCCGTGGTACCGGGATGCTGGATGCGATTCCGACTGCCCTCGGATGGTCCGGTTGGCCGGGGGCTCGCGTCTACCAGCGGGCCCAGGTCGCCCGTTCCGGTCGCTCGCGGCTGCCCGCCTTTGTGTGACAGGATGACGGCGAAGACTACGATAAAACCCAAACCCACAATCAATCCCACTTTGGTTTCGCGTGTCATCAGAACCTCCGTGCTCGCATCCACATCCTGCCGGTGTGTTTTTCTTTTCCCCCGCCGACGCTTCGGCCTTCACGCCACGCGCTGCGCCACGCGCAACTTGGCGCTTCGAGCCCTCGGGTTTCGCCGGATCTCGTCAGCATCCGGCACAATCGGCTTCCTGGTCACTACGCAATACTGGCCGGCCGCCTCGCGGCGCCGAAAATCCCGTTTGACGGTTCCATCTTCGACGCTGTGGAAACTGATCACCGCAATGCGCCCGCCGCCCTCGCCACCGCCACCCGGCGGCAGCAGGCACTCCGGCGCCTGTTCCAGGAGCGATTCCAGTTGTGGAATCTCCCTGTTGACCGCCATCCGCAACGCCAGAAAGACCCGCGTGGCAGGATGTATCCTGGCCTTGCGGCAGTGCGGATCCACACCGATTGCAGAGCAGACAATCCGGGCAAGCTCGGCGGTCCGCCGGATACGGGCATTGCGCCGCTCCTGACAGATTCGTTTGGCGATGCGGCGACTGAATCGCTCTTGAGCGTTGAAATAGAACAGGTCGGCCAGCTCCCGCTCGGGAAGGGCATTGATCAGGTCGGCAGCCGTCGTGGGCAGCCGATCATCGAGCCTCATATCCAGCGGCCCGTCCTCCGCGAAGCTCAAGCCGCGGGACGGATCGAGAAGCTGGTTGGAACTGACCCCGAGATCAGCCACGATCGCATGCACGCCGGGCATTCCCAGTTCATTCAGCACTGCGCGCAACTCGCCGAAGCTGCGTCGCTGAAGTACTACCTGCTCCGCCCAGGCAGCCAGCCGTTCCTTGGCCACGGCAAGATTCCCCTCATCAACATCAAGCCCAACCAATCGCCCAGCTTTACCCAGTTTCTCAAGCAACCGTGCCGAATGTCCACCCAAACCAACAGTCGCGTCTACCACAATACCGCCGAGTGGCAAGGCCAACTGCTCCAACAGTGCCTCGGCCAGCACTGGTATGTGTTCGGGGCATTGCCCGTCCACGTCTGTCTGGGCCTCCCAGCGGGAGCGTCGTTCGCGCCTGCGTTTGCATTTTCTACGAGGCGCTCAATAATAGTGGGAAGCGGTCGTTCGTCCCTGAAGACCGGCTTCCCTGCGTTACGCGGTGGCCTCCGATGCCGCCCGCCATGTGAGCAAGTCTGGGGAGAGCCGGATGCAGGCGAACGCGCCGCCTCGTGCGTTCAGGCGCCGCACGCGCCGCTCCAGCTCCGCCACATGTGCCGCGAGATCCTCGCCGTGATCCCCGGGCACGTAATCGGTCGCCGACAACCCAAGCTGCCGTCTGACTATCCGAACGCTGCCGGTAAGCATCGCCGTGTCCTGTTGTGTCCGGCTCGCGGCTGACCACGCGGCACTCGGGCCGGAGCGACTCCCTTCGCTCCGAGGCTCGAGTGCATCAGATCAATGCAACACCAACCGCGAGACCTGCCCGCGCCTTGTGGACATTCGGACAGGTTGCGGGTGCTCCGGACCGCGCATCGGAGCCCCGCAGCCTGTACCTCCACCTCGCTCGTCGTATTCCCTTGTCATGCGGTCCGCGTGCCTCCTGCACCCGACGGACCGTTTGTCTCAATCCGCGCTACGGTCCCGACCCATTTGCGTCAAAGCCTGCCGCGCCTTCCTTTGCAGTTCCATCATCTGGTCGCGATTCTGCGCAATGAACGCCTCGTAATCATCCCGGTTCCACAGGTCCAGATGGTCACGGGAACCCGTCAGGCACACCGACCGGCCGAGCTTCGCCGCCTCCAGCATGTACTCCGGCAAGACCACACGTCCCTGCTTATCAATCTCGAGCTCCTCGCAGTGCGAGTAGAACACCTTCTCAAACATCGCTCGCTCGGCACCGGGCGCCATCTCGTTGGCGAGCCGCTTCGCATAACGGAGGAAGTACCGATTCGCGAACAGCGAGAGGGTTCGCGGCTGATCGCCCAACACCAGGTAGAAGCCCGTACCATCCTTTTCCCGATCCATCGCATTCCGGATTGACGCCGGGATGGAAAGCCGTTTTTTCTCATCGATCGTGAGCTCATGCCTTCCGATGTACAGCATGGGTCAGAACTGGTACTACGGCGATCGTTTGCCACCGGGCGACTCAGGATCAACCGATCCCGTTCCACCCGGTAGGACATTGACCCACTATATACCACTTCGTCCCCCAGACTGCAAGGGCAGAACCGGGAAAATTTTCGCTCGTTTTTCGCCCAGCCGACGATCGATGAACACATGGAGAACCGATACTACCGCTTGCGCTACGGAAGTCAAGTAGCGCAAGGGATTGGGTTCTTCTATCCATTGCGCGCAGCGTGACGAAATACCGTCCGCACAAGAACGTGGGAATTGGAACCCCGGCTTGCCTGTTGACCTCCCGGCCAATCACGGTCGGTAAGCCGATTTCATCGGCGCATCGGCCGAGTTGGATCCCGGCTCAGCCGGCCGCGCGGCCGCGGTCTGGCGTTCTCTCGGGCCTTATCGGGTGGGACATTCGGCCCGGATGGGTCGGTTCGGTCCGTTGAAACAGGCTTGAAACTGCAGGAAGTCGGCCGTATCGACGTCATTGTCACGATCGGCATCGGCGTCCTGGCAGTCGCCTCGTTTCGGCGGCCGGTTCGGACCGTTCGCGCAGTCCTGGAAGTGGCCGAAGTCTGCAAGATCCACGTCGCCGTCCACGTCGAAGTCGCCGTAGTAGAGCACGACGGGGTCGGAGACTTCCAGCCTCGCGGTGCCGGTAAGGTTCAGTCTGAAGACCAGATTGCGGTTGTAGAACACATTCGTGCCGATGATGCCGTCGAGGATGCCCCCCTCCACGGACGGCACGTCGAGAATGATGGTCGGTACCTGTGTGAACTGCAGTTGGTCGACGCCAAGGGTGTCGATCTTGAGCGAGTCCAGGTAGAAGCCCGGAGCGATCGTGATATCGCCGGCAACTCCGGCTACCTCGACGGTGAACTCCGGTTGCTGTGGGTTCAGACCGAGCTGACCTGCGACGAAGGAGCGCACGACGCAGATTTGCGCGCCCGTATCCACCATGAAGAGCTTGTTGATCTCGGGGCGGGCACCCTCCTGAATCCACGTGCTGGCGACGAACCAGCCCCCCGTGGGCAGGCTGCCTTCCTGGTCCACCAGGGCCGTCGGGATGCCGGGCGTTCGGAAGTCGTCGAGGTTCTCGAACGAGATGAAGTACGCTGACGTAGCCAGCGCCGATGCGAGCGTCGTCGGCCGGACATCCAACGCGACCACATGGCTGTACGCGGGCACGGTCGTATCACCCGGCACGTGAACACTTACCTCGGGGCCCGTATAGGTCACCCCGTTGCGGACAATGGTTCGCGGGTGGTCGTTGCGAATCCACACGTTGCGAAAGGCGACGAGGGCCGTTCCGACCGTGCTCGGGATGTCCACCAGGTCTCCGCAGGCCGGCTCCGGCGGCACCACCGCGCTGACGTGCCAGTGGCCGAGCAGCCGCGTCGTATCGAGGAGCAATGTGGCCGGGTCAATCGCCTGCAAACCCGCGACGAACATCCCCAGAGGCTGCGTGATATCCGCCTCTACCTGTCCGCCCGCACCGCCGATCGTGATTGTGTTGCCCGTGAGCCAGGCATTCGTCAACCCGACCGTAGTCCGGTCACAGTGACCGATGACGTTCACCGTGCCGCCGGTATCGAGAATGCCGATCGCGTAGTTCTGCGACAGCGGCGCGTTCAGCGGGTTTCCGACCACGCTGCTGGCCAGGACGTGGGCAAAGACGAACTCGCCAGGGCGGCTCTTGTCGGTAAGGGCGATGGCGACATAGGGCACGAACCCGTCGATCGGCACGGCCTGCTGGCCGGCGCCCGTCGTCGACGGTCCGGTTTTCTCGACGGTTGCCGGCGCCTGCGCGGGGGCGTGAATCGCGCGGATCCGCAACCCGGCAGCCAGCCGCAGATCGACCGCGTGCCGTTGCCACGGTGCAGTTCGAGCGGGGGCCGGTACGCCGGCCCAGACCGTGCCCCCCCCCACGAGCACAGCGATGGCGACCACGCTTCGTCTCAGGAGGGCCCAGGGACTCCGGTTCGGCATTTCCGCACGCTCCTTTCCGCGCACACCGCCGCCTGTACAATTATACCCGCGACAAGTGTCCGGTCGCGGCAGTCGGCGGCGGTTCGTATCCCTCCGCTCGTTTTTCGCGTATTCTAGTGCCGTTTTCGGTCAGAGAGTTATGGTGTCATAACTCCTGCTAAAATAGG
>CAZMVY010000222.1:0-7999 GCA_964569765.1 uncultured Planctomycetales bacterium | reverse complement strand
GAGGCCGCACTCCAGAGGGTCCGCGTTGCGGACCAATACGGCGGCGTCGGAGAGGCGGTACTCCAGAGGGCAGGGTCCGCGTTGTGGCCCGCGACGGCGGCCTCGGAGAGGCCGCACTCCAGAGGGCAGGGTCCGCGTTGCGGACTCTACGTGGAAGGATCCGCCAACCGGTGACGCTCATCGACAAGATACGTGGGAAGTTCGTGGTCTTCGACGGCCCTGACGGCAGCGGCAAGGGAACGCAGCTCGACCTGCTCCAGCGGTACCTGGAGGAACGCGGCGTGGCTGTGGTCCGCGGCAAGGATCCCGGCGGCACGGTCATCGGCGATCGGATCCGGGGCGTCCTGCTCGGGTACGACCTGTCCGGCATGGATGTGCGGTGCGAGACGTTCCTGTTCATGGCGAGCCGGGCGCAGCTTGTCGGCGAGGTGATCGAACCGGCCCTGCGGGAAGGCAGGACGGTCCTGTGCGACCGGTTTATCTCGGCCACGTGCGCGTATCAGGGCGCGGCCGGGTACGATCCGCGGCGGGTGATCGAGGTGGGCCGGTATGCAGTCGGCGAGACGTGGCCGCACCTGACGGTCATTCTCGATGTCCCTGTGGAGGAGGGCTTCCGGCGGACCGGACGAAAGCCGCACCACGCGGGGAAAAACCGCAAGCGCCATGCGGCGGGTCAGCAGAGCCTCTTCGACGACAGCCACCCCGACGCGATGGAGGCACGGCCGCTCGACTACCATCGGAAGGTTCGCGAGAACTTCCTCGCCCTTGCCGGCGTGTATCCGAAACCCGTCGTGGTCGTGGATGGCACGGGGGAGCCGGAGTCCGTGCACCGGCGGGTGCTGGAGACGATCGAACGTGCCGATCTTTGATGTGCGATATCAGGAGCGGGCGCAGCGCATCCTGTTCCGCGCGCTGAGCGGGGAGCGGGTCCCGCATGCCTATGTTTTTCACGGGCCGCCTGGCGTCGGGAAACGGATGCTGGCGGACCGGCTGGCGATGCGGCTGTTGTGTCCGCAGCCGCGGCCGGTCGAGCCGCCGGAATGGGCAGGCGACGCGTTCGAGGGGATCGACTGCGTGGATGCCTGCGGCGAGTGCCCGGATTGCCACACCGTGCGCGCGGGGACGCACGCGGACCTGCACGTGGTCCACCGAGGGCTCCGGGAATTCCTTCGCGATCCGGAGGCGCGGCAGCGCAAGGGCCTGGAACTGGGCGTCGACATCATCCGCGAGTTCCTGATCGACGTCGTGGGCCGGCGGCCGATGCGCGGCCGGGCGAAGGTCTTCCTCGTGGAGGAGGCCGAGCGGCTCAACGACTCCGCCCAGAACGCGATGCTCAAGACGCTGGAGGAACCCCCGGCGACGACCTTCATCATCCTGCTTGCGCGGGCGGTGGACCGGCTGTTTCCCACCGTCCGCTCGCGAACGCATCCCGTGCCGTTTCGCGCCCTGCCTGCGGAGTTCGTCGAGGCGAAGCTCCGCGAGCTCCGGCCGGGCCTGCCGCCGGAGGAACTGTCGTACCTGGCGCGGATGGCGGAGGGGCGACTCGGCGTGGCCGTGCAGTACGCGGACCACGGAATCCCGCAAATGAAGCGGACGGTTGGCGAGCAGCTTGCCTCGCTTACGCCGCAGACGGCCATGGATTTCGCGAAGGTTCTCGGCGAGGAGGCCGCCGCGTATGCCAAGCGGATCGCCGGCCGCGACGAAGGCGACGACACGGACACGGAGACCCACCGCGTCGGCCTGCGGGCGATGCTCGCGGCGCTCGCGGCGTTCTACACGGACGCTTTGCGGCGGCGGACGGGCGCAGCCGCGTTGCCGGTGAACGTGGACCAGCCCCGCGTGATCGAGGCGATCGCCCGGCGGAGTTCGCCGCGCGGCCTGACGAACGCGATCCGCGAGATCGTCGCGGCCGAATCCGGCATCGACCGCAGCGTGAACGTTCCGCTTGTGCTGGCGTCGCTGGCCATCCGGCTGGCCGAGTGCGGATGAGCCGGCGTTCCGACCGTCGGATCGCCCGCGGCGGGCCGGCTTACCGGGCCTGATGGCGGACGATCTGGCCGGTGCGCAGGAAGATGACGTCCTCTGCGATGTTCGTCGCGTGATCGGCGACCCGCTCCAGGTTCTTGGCGATGGACAGGATGTCGAGATGCGCGGCCATCCATTCGGGGGACCGGGCTGCGTCGGCCGCCAGCTTCCGTATGAACTGCCCGTAGAACGCATCGATGGCGTCGTCCTCGCCGAGAACCTGTCGGGCGGCCTGTGCATCCTCGGCGGAATACACCTGTACGGCATTGCGCAGCACCCGCCGCACGAGCGCGGCGATGTGGCGCAGGTCGGAGTTCTGATGCGCGCCGCTGCGGGTATCCAGGTGGCGCGCCCGCTCGGCGATGTTGACCGCGCAGTCGGCGATCCGTTCGAGGTCGCTGTTGACCTTCAACACGGTGCAGAGCAGCCGCATATCGGACGCCATCGGCTGGAACAGCGTGATGAGGCGGATCACTTCCGATTCCACCTCGACTTCTTCCGCGTCGATTTCCGCATCCCGCGCGATGACCCGCTGCGCGAGAGCGTGGTCCGTCCGCAGAGCCGCCTCGCACGCCTCGTCGAGCATGTCCTCGACGGCGCTGGCCATCCGGAGCGAACGCCGTCGCAGCTCATCGAGCAGACTCACAAAATGCGCACTCATGAACGGTCCTTTCGGAGAACCCTGCCGTCGTCAACCGTAGCGGCCGGAGACATACTCCTCGGTTCGTCTGTCCTGCGGGTTTTCAAACATCCGCGCGGTCGGGCCGAACTCCACCAGCTCGCCGAGCAGCATGAAGGCCGCCTCGCTGGAGACGCGGGCGGCCTGCTGCATGTTGTGCGTCACGATGACGATCGTGTACCGGGCGGCGAGATTCCGCATCAGCTCCTCGATCCGGGCCGTGGCGATCGGATCGAGCGCGGAGCAGGGTTCGTCCATGAGCAGGACCTCGGGTTCGACGGCCACGAGCCGCGAGAGACACAGCCGCTGCTGCTGTTCCGGCGAGAGGCGCAGCGCGGGGGTGTGGAGCCGGTCTTTCACCTCGTCCCACAGCCACGTGGCGCGCAGGCCGCTTTCGACCGCGTCGGCCAGCCGCGCGCGATCGGTCACGCCGTGCACGCGCAGCCCGTAGGCCACGTTGTCGAACACGGACAGCGGAAAAGGGTTGGGCCGCTGAAAGACCAGGCCCACCCGGCGGCGCAGACGGGTCAGGTCGATCGCCGGGTCGTAGATGTTCGCGCCGTCGATCCGGACCTGCCCGGTTGTTCGCACGCCGTGAATCAGCTCATTCATGCGGTTGAAACAGCGCAACAGGGTGGATTTCCCGCACCCCGACGGCCCGATGATCGACGTGATCGCGCGCGGCCGGAGCGCGATGCTCACATTCTTGAGGGCGTGGAACCCGCCGTAGTACAGGTTCAGCCCGAGCGCCTCGATCTTGCAGTCCATATGCCCCGACCGCCCCTACCCGAATTGCCCCACCAGATAATCGTTCGTGCGCGGGTCCGCCGGACGGGTGAAGACCCGGGGCGTCGGACCGATCTCGATCAGTTCGCCCATCAGCAGAAACGCCGTCCGGTCCGAGGCGCGCGCCGCCTGCTTCGTGTTGTTGGTTACCAGCACGATGGAGTGTTTCGCCTTGAGCTCGACCAGGGCATCCTCGATCTTGCCCGTGGAGATCGGGTCCAGCCCTGAACAGGGCTCGTCGAGGAGGAGTACCTCGGGTTCCAGCGCCAGCACCCGAGCCAGGCACAACCGCTGTTGTTGCCCGCCGGAGAGGTTGTACGCGGGCTCCTGGAGCCGGTCCTTGACTTCGTCCCAGAGGGCCATGCTTTTCAGCGCGGTTTCGACCCGCTCTTCGTGTGTTGCGCGGTCGCGGATCCCGGCGAGTTTCAGGCCATATACCAGGTTCTCGTAGATCGACCACGGCAGCGCCACGGGCACGGCATAGACCATGCCGACGCGGCGGCGCAAAGCGGCAACATCCATTTCGGGATCGTGAATATCCCGGCCGTCGAGGAGGATCCGGCCGCTGTACCGGAACGCGTCATTCAGGGCGTTGAGACGATTCAAGCTGCGCAGGAAGGTTGTCTTGCCGCTGGATGCCGGTCCGATGACGGCCAGCCGCTCGCGGGGGCGGATGTCGAGGTTGAGTCCTTTGAGCACCGGCGAGGCGCCGAAGGCGGCCGAGAAGTCCCGCACGACCATCTTCGGCTCGACACTTTCTTCAGCACTGCGTGCGGTTTCGGCGGCGGGTGCGAGCGTCGGTCGCAGCGGCACATGCCGGGGTTCCGCCGCCGGTGGCACGGGCACGTGGGTGCCGTTCAGGGCGAAGCGGCGGGCCTTTCTGAGCTTCTCGTGGACCGATTCAGACATGCCGTCCTGCCTTTCCGATGAACCGGTGCATGAGTCCATAGGCGAAGAAGTTGATCACCAGGATCACGATCACGAGCACGGCTGCCGTGGCGTAGGCCTTTTCCATCGAGATGCCTTCGCGCGAGAGAATGTAAAAGTGCAGCGATAACGGGCGGCAGGAATCGAACGGGGAACAAGCAAGGCGCATGGCGGAGCCGGCCGTGAGCATCACGACGGCCGTTTCCTCGACGCACCGTGCGAGGGACAGGACGATGCCGGTGACGATGCCCGGCAGAGCCGAGCGAAGCACCACGCGGGTGACCATCTGCCAGCGAGTGCTGCCCAGGCCGTAGCTCACTTCCCGGTAGGCCGGTGGGACGGCGCGGATCGCCTCCTCGCTTGTGCGGATGATCGTCGGCAGCACCATCAGCGCCAGCGCCAGGGCGCCCGAGAGCACGCAAAGCCCCAGCCCGAGCGTGATCGCGAAGAAGACGAAGCCGAACAGCCCGTAGAGGATCGACGGGATGCCGGCCAGGCAGTCGGCTCCGAAGCGGATCGCGGCGGTCAGGCGGCCTTCGCGGGTGTACTCCGTGAGGTAGATCGCGGTCGCCACGCCGATTGGTGCGGCGAGCGTCACGGCGATGCCGGCGACGAGGGCCGTGGCGACGATCATCGGGAAGATGCCGCCCTCGCGGCCCATCTTCCCGGGCGACTCGGTGAGGAATCCCCAGGAGACGTGGGGCAGGCCGTGCGCGAGGATAAAGGCGATGATGAAGAACAATACGCCGACCGTGATCGCCGCCATGACCCACAGGACGGCGACGACGAGGCGCTCCGCCGCGACGGGTGTGAGTCTCATGTCGCACGCACCCCCTGCCCCTGGCGCCGCGAGACGGTCAGGGCGATCGTGTTCAGAATCATGATGAACGCGAAGAGCGTGACGCCCGTCGCGAAGAGGGCCTGGCGATGGTCTCCGGATGCGTAGCCCATTTCGAGAGCGATGTTGGCAGTCAGCGTGCGGACCGGCTCGAGGAGCCCCCGGGGCGCGGCCAGCGTGTTGCCGCTCACCATGATCACGGCCATCGTCTCGCCGACGGCCCGGCCCATGCCCAGGATGACGGCGGCCACGATGCCCGATCGCGCCGCCTTGAACAGGACCATGCGGACCGTCTGCCAGCGTGTGGCGCCCAGGGCGATGGAGCCTTCCCGGTACGCGCGCGGCACGGCGTGGAGCGCATCGACGGAGATGCTGGTCACCGTCGGCAGGACCATGATGCCCAGCACGATTGAGGCGGCGAGCACCGACAGTCCCGGCCCGCCCAGGTGGTTCTGAATCAGGGGCACGAGCGTGACGACGCCCACGAACCCGTACACCACGGATGGTATGCCCGCCAGCAGCTCGATGACCGGCTTGAGGATGCGCGTCAGCAGCGGCGGCGAGAACTCCGTCAGCACGACCGCCAGGCCGAGGCTGAACGTGACGCCGATGACCATTGCGCCGCCGGTAACCATCAGCGAGCCGAGGATCATCGATCGGATGCCGAAGCGGCCGGCCTTCGGGTCCCAGTCGGCGGAAAGGAAGAACTCGCGCCCGCCGAGCCGCAGGATGATCGGCATGCCCTCCTTGAAGATGAAGACGGCGATGACCACCAGGCCCAGGATGGCCGTACAGGCGAGCGTCATCAGGATCACGCGGATGATCTTATCCTGTTTCATCGGGCGCGGATCAATCCCTCCGCCTCCAGCGTCTTCTGGCTTTCCGGCCGAAGCACGAAGTCGATAAAATTCTTCGCGGGCGGGCTCGGCTCGCCTTTCGTGACGAACAGGAGCGGTCGGGCCAGCTTGTACTTGCCGGCGAGCACGTTCGCGGCCGTCGGCGCTTCGCCGTCCACGATCAGCGCCTTGAGCTCCCGGCCGACCAGTCCCAGCGAGATATAGCCGATCGCCGCGGGATTGCCCTTGATGAGTTCCTTCACGGCGCCGCTGGACTCCTGCACGAGCGCCTCGCGGGAGATCTTCTCTTTGCCCATGACCAGGTGGACGAAGCAGTCCCGCGTGCCGGAGCTCTCCTCCCGGGTGATGATGCGCACCGGCTCATCCTTGCCCCCTACCTCCTTCCAGTTCCGGATCCGGCCGCTGAAGAGGCCGCGGATCTGATCGATCGTCAATTCGTGAACGGGGTTGTCGCGGTTTACCACGATCGCAAGGCCGTCGCGGGCGATGACAATCGGCGTGAACTTCGCCGCCTCGTCGGGCGTCAGCTCCCGGGAGCACATACCGATCTGGGCCAGACCGTCGGTGACGGCCTGAAGGCCGGCCGTCGAGCCGCCCCCCTGCACGTCCACCTTCCAGCCGGGGTTCTTCTTCTCGTACTCCTGCGCCAGGAGTTCGGCGAAGGGCTGAAGCGAGGTGGACCCGACCACGTTGACGGTCCCGCCGCCATCTTCGCGCCGGCAGCCGCCGACGGCCGGAAGTGCTGCGATCAGGGTCCCCAGAACCAGGATCCGAACCGACAGGCTGTTCATGCATTTGTCTCCTTGATTCCGTGGGCGTTTCGGGGAATCCGACGGCAAGCTGTCCTTCCCGCTTCATCGCACGACGGCGACGCTGCACGGCGCATAGCTCAGCACGCGCTTGGAAACGGACCCGAGCAGCCAACGCTCGATTCGGCTGCCACCGCGGCGTCCCATCACGATGAGATCCGCCTTTTGTTCCGTCGCCTCACGGATGATTTCCTCGGCCGCATGTCCGGCGACGATCCGGGTACTCATGCGGACTCCGGCAGTCTGGGCGGCGTGCTGGAGACCGGCGAAGGCGTGCTTGAAGTGTTCCGTCGCGGACTCGAGCAGCCCGGCCATTTCAAGCGCGGTCGGCGGCTCCGGCGGGCAGGCGACCGCCAGCACGCGGATCGTTGCCTGGAAGGCCCTGGCGAGTTCCAGCGCGAAGCGAAAGGCCCGCTCCGCCGCTTCCGAGGCATCATATGCCACAAGAATGGTCTTGAGCATGTCCTGCTCCTTCATCCGCCCCGGGGCTTCACGAGCTTCAGGCTACACGTCGGTGGTGTTCTTTGGGTTTCGGCACGGTTAACTTTGCGCTAAGATCGCCGGGGGGGCAGACCGTGCCGCTCGCCCGCAAACGCACGCGAACCGCAATCGACGGGCC
The DNA here is from genome assembly GCA_964569765.1 of uncultured Planctomycetales bacterium. Lineage (GTDB taxonomy): Bacteria > Planctomycetota > Phycisphaerae > UBA1845 > PWPN01 > CAZMVY01. The sequence continues at coordinate 459 of CAZMVY010000222.1, read as the reverse complement.
AACTCGCCTCCAAGTTCGTTCTATGACGGCCGACCGTCGGACCGCCGGACGTCCCAGGCTCTCCGGCCTAGTCGACAGCTCCCCGCGTGGAACTGATGGCGTCTCGCGGTGACTGTATAGCCGGAATCTCGCCTCCGTCGAGTACCTCCGACAATGCAGTTCCCGTGCAACCGGAGGGCGGCTTGATTCTCAGGTACGCGGCGACGGTAGGGGCAATGTCCTCGGGGGCGATGGCACGGTTCACGGCCTGCGGCTTGATGCCCGGTCCGGCGAGGAACACCGGCACATACGTGTCGTAAGTGTAGGGCGAGCCGTGCGTCGCCGCGTACTTCTCCGGTTCTGGGTAGAGATACCAGAACGGCGCGGGGACGACGAGCACGTTGCCCGAGCGCGGGGGATGCAACGAGCCCTGCACACGGCGGCGGAGAGGGTCGGCGGGTAGTCGGCCGGGCGGCAGGG
>CAZMVY010000221.1:0-8024 GCA_964569765.1 uncultured Planctomycetales bacterium | reverse complement strand
CAGCTTCGGACCGGACACGGTTGTCGCCACCGTGGCCAAGAACCTGTTGCGGCGGGTTTCGTCGATCTCGCAGACCTCCGGTCTGGCGATGTCGCGGCCGGTCTTGCGGTATCACCAGCAGCTCATCGGGCGCCTGGTGGCCCCGGCGCCGCGTCACCTCCGCGCCGGGGGAGGGATCCTCCTCCACGCGTATGAGTCCGAGGTTACTGCGTTGACCAGCGTGCTGCCGCCGGGATCGGAGGTCGAAATCCTGCGTCACCCTGCGATGGACCAGACGGTCGGCATGGTGATCCGTCTGCCGGCGACCCGCGCATGACCGGGCGCCGGCCCGTCGTCTTGGCGTCGGTTCCCGCGGCGGGCCTGCCTGCGGCTGCGCACGGGGGGGGGCGAAGCGGCCCTGGAAGAAGACACGCGGCGGCGCGTGTCTGCTGTGTCTGCCGGGTGATCGTGCCGATCGCGGCCGGTTCAGGCGCTCGGCGGTGCCCACTCGCTATGGAAGATGCCGGGCTTGTCTACGCGCTCGTAGGTGTGCGCGCCGAAGTAGTCCCGCTGGGCCTGGATGAGGTTCGCCGGGAGCCTCGCACGACGATAGCTGTCGTAGTAGGCGATCGCCGACGAGAAGGCGGGAACCGGGATGCCGCGGTCTACGGCTGTCGAAACCACCCGCCGCCAGTTGAGTTGCGAGCGCTCGATGATGTCCTTGAAATACGGATCCAGCAGCAGGTTTGGCAGCGACGGGTTGCGGTCGTACGCCTCCTTGATGCGGTTCAGGAAGTGCGCGCGAATGATGCAACCGCCGCGCCAGATCATGGCGATCTCCCCATACTTCAGGTTCCAGTTGTACTCCTGGCTTGCCGCCCGCATGAGCTGGAAGCCCTGCGCGTACGAGCAGATCTTCGAGGCATACAGGGCGTCGTGGATCTGCTGGATGAACTTCTCTTTCGTGCCGCGGTACTTCTCCGGCGGCCCCTTCAGCACCTTGGCGGCCGCGACGCGCTCCTCCTTAATTGCCGAGATACAGCGGGCGAAGACGGCCTCCGCGATCGTCATTGCGGGAATGCCCAGATCGAGCGCCGAGACACTGGTCCACTTGCCCGTGCCTTTCTGGCCGGCCTTGTCGAGCACGAGGTCCACGAGTGGCTTGCCCGTCTCTTCGTCGATCCGCCTGAAGATGTCAGCCGTGATCTGGATCAGGTAGCTGTTCAGGTCGCCCTGGTTCCACTGGCTGAAAACGTCATGCAATTCCGCCGCGCTGAGCCCGAGGCAGTAGCTCAGCAGCGAGTAGGCCTCGGAGATGAGCTGCATGTCGCCGTACTCGATGCCGTTGTGGACCATTTTGACATAGTGGCCCGCGCCGTCCGGTCCGATGTACGGGCAGCAGGGCTCTCCGTTGACCTTCGCCGAGATGTCGAGCAGCACCGGCTTGATCCGTTCGTACGCCTCCGGCTGCCCGCCCGGCATGATGCTCGGGCCCTTCAGGGCGCCTTCCTCGCCGCCGGAGATGCCGGTGCCGATGTAGAGGATGCCCTTTTCCGCGAGGGCCTTGTTCCGGCGGATCGTGTCGGGGAAGTGGCTGTTGCCGCCGTCGATGATCAGGTCGCCCCGATCGAGCAGCGGAACAAGCTTGCCGATGAAGTCGTCGACGGCCTGCCCCGCCTTGACCATGAGGATGATCCGCCGCGGTTTCTCGATCGCCGCGACGAACTGTTCGAGGGTCTCGTAGCCGACGAGGTTCTTGCCTTTGGCGCGGCCTTCGACGAGGTTTTTGGTCTTTTCATACGTGCGGTTATACACGGCCACGGAGTATCCGCGGCTTTCGATGTTAAGCGCGAGATTCTCCCCCATTACCGCCAGGCCGATCAATCCTACCTGTTGTGTCGCCATCCTCTAGCCTCCTGCTTGCACGACTTACGTTTGTTGCGGACGGGGCATTGTATGACGCAGGGCCGGCGCCGCAAGTGGGCCGGGTTTGCATATCAGCTTTCAGCCGGCGAGACCGGCACGCCCCGCGCCGGCAACATACGTTTCTGAGGGTCGCGGCGACCTGTGCGCCCGGCGCGGGGAAGAGGGTGGGTCTTGCGGCAGATGCCGGCCGTCCGATTGCCAGCCTCCCGTCGCCTTACTGAATCGCTCATCGTTTCGCTCACCTTGTATCGAGATTGCCGACGTCGGTCTCACAAGCGAGGCGGCATCGCGGCGGCCCGCTTCGTCTCGCGGACGGGGCCCATCGATTGGCGCGGCCTCGGCCCTGCGGTCAAGGTGATTGTCGCGGCAGGAGAATGGCGGAGTCGGGCGTTGCCGAAAAAAAGTCCATGCGATCCGCACACTCCGTATCGAAATCGCGTATAGCTACGGATGCTCGGCTCTCGGCCGAAGGCTGGCCTCCGGGGGAGCATTCGGTCCCGTGCAGAAAAGACGCATGACGGATGGGTGCTGCCGGGAATAGACGTTTGCTTCGCAACCGGAATCCCCGGGAGCGCTGATGGTTGGCACAGCACCAGAGGTGGCATTGCGGCGCAGCAAGGCTGTGGTGACGGGTTTTCGTCGTGCCGTGGATGGGTGCCTCGAAGGGCGTCATGCGCAAAGGAGGCGGAGTGCGTCGGTGACCGGATGAACGAGTAGCGAAGGCCGTGATAGACGGCACACACTTACCTCAACCGACCTGTAAGCGATTGCCGATAACTAGTCTCGTCGCGCGGTCAAGTGATCCGCAGTGATACCCAGGGTGTGTCTCGGGCGGGAGGATCGATATAAGTCGTTATTTTGTAGGCTGTTAATGGCATGATCTCGCGGCGGTGTCGTAGCGATTCGCCAGCTACGCCGTGCGGGGAATCTATGAGGGTTGGTGAAGAGGCGAGCAAGCAGGCTGAAAGCGATTGTTGTGTCTTTGCGTCTTGGCACGAGAAACGATATGCGGGAGGCCGCGCCGATGAACGGCGCGTTCGGCGGGGTAGACCGGGGCGTACGGGGGGCCGGGGTGTACGGTGAGATGTGTTCGGTGCCTTGCGATCAGGCCGCCGCGATTGGCAACGGCCTCCGCGTTTCGGGTGGGAAGGTACACGGCTTCGCAAAAGGGTAACAGCCATGGTCGGCACGAGAGGTTGGTTAACCGTGAGGGCGATGCGGGCATCGCTGCTGTTTGCGACGGTTGGCGCGATCGCCGGCTGCGGAAACTGGTGGTGGACGAGTTTTCTCGACCCCACGCAGGTGAGCGGCGACTTCAAGCGGCCGATGATCTCGGAGATCCAGCGGAGCCTGACGTTTGAGGATACGCCCCCGGGTATCCCGGGTGCTGAAGAGCCCACGCCGGAGGATGCCGTTGCGATCGTCGAGGAGTATCGGCTTGAGCCGAACGACGTTGTCGGGATTCGGATTCCTCAGTTTCTGGAGTACGAGCCGGTCACGGATCTGACGTTGACGGTCAATGAGGTGGGTGATGTGCAGATTCCGCAGCTCGGATGGGTCCACGTCGAGGGGATGACGGCGCGCGAGGTGGACGCAGAGATCCGTGATCTGTGTGTGCAGAAGGGGATCTTCCGGGAGGAGTCGATACCGCCGATTCAGGTGGTCTTTCCACGTCAGCGGCAGCAGTTTTTCAATATCTTCGGGGGGGTGACGGCCGCGGACACCTATCGAATCCTTGAATCGGATTTTCGTCTTCTTGATGCGTTGAGTCTGGCGGGCGGCCTTGGGGAGCAAGTGGAATGGATTTACGTCTACCGCGCCCAGCCTCGTCCGAAACGCACACAGAAGCCGGTCTCGATGCCGGCGGCGCCGGTGTCGGGGCAGCCCGGTCAGTCGCCGGTAACGCCGCTCGAGCCGCCGCCTGTGGCTCCCGTGACGATCAGCGACTTGGGTGGTGGCGGGTCTCGCCGTATGCTGGCCCAGGCGAGCCCTGCCGCCCCGATGCCGGCGAGTGCGCCCGAGAGCGAGCGTGAATTGATCGACGTCATCGCTCCGGCGAGCACGACGAGCCGGGGCGCGTCGGCCCCGGCGACATCGGTGGCTGCGCCCGAGGCGCCGCCGCCAATGCCGAAGTTCATCTATCTGAACGGGCAGTGGGTGGAGGTTGACCAGAAGCCCCAGGCGGCCTCGCAAACCGCACCGGCGCCGGGGGAAGACGCGGCCAAGCCTTCGCCGGTTGCAAGCGTTCCGACGACCGCGGCCACGCAGGCCGCCACGAGCGAGCCGGTGACGTGGGAATCCGTAGCCGGGGAAACACATCAGCGGATTATCCGAATCCCGGCGGCGGCTCTCCGTCGCGGCGACGCACGGTATAATATCGTGATTCGCCACCGCGATGTGATTCGCGTGGATCCGGGTCCCCTGGGCGAATTCTTCCTGCTGGGCCAGGTACAGCGGCCGGGTGTGTATTCGCTGACGGGGCGGGAGATTACGTTGAAGCAGGCGATTGCGGCGAGCGGAGGGCTTGCGCTGCTGGCATGGCCGTCGCGGTGCGAGATCACGCGGCGACTCGACCAGGACCGTGAGCAGATCATTCCGGTCAACCTGGAGCAGATTTTCGCGGGGAACCAACCGGACGTCTTCCTCCGCCCGAACGACATTGTGAACGTGGGGACGAATATTGTGGCGCCCTTCCTGGCGACGGTTCGAACGTCGTTCCGCATGAGCTACGGCTTCGGCTTTGTTTACGACCGGAACTTTGGCGACATTGATGCGTATGGACCAAAAGAAAACCCCGACACCGTCCACGCGAGCCGGCGGGCGGCGCGACGTGCGCAGTTGGGTTTGCTGCCGTAAGAGGGCCGGGAAGGCATGACGAGCGCTTCACAGTTCGACGCAGGCTACGCTTCGGCGCGGCGGCCGTCGCGGGAGGTATCCTCGTCGATCGACTGGACCAGGACGGCGTTTCAGGCGCTTGTGGCGGCGGCGCTGATCGCGGTGCTTTACTGGCACGTTCTGCTGACGCTCGTGGTGAAGTGGCAGACGATCGGGGACTGGTCGCACGGGTTCCTGATCCCGGTTTTCAGCGTCTACTACCTTTATCTTCAGCGTCATCGCTTTCCGACGGTGCGGGCCCGGGCGGGATACGCCGGGCTGGTGGTGATGTTCGCGGCATTCGCCATGTACTGGTACTACACGCGGACGGCGATTGCCTACTACCAGAGCCTGTCGCTGATACTGATGATCTTCGGGGTGACGTATCTGCTGTGCGGCTGGCCGGTGACGCGCTGGGCGTGGTTTGCGATCGCGTTTCTGGTCTTCGCGCTTCCTATCCCGGGCGGTGTCTACGAGCAGATGACCATCCCGCTGCAGAAGATCGCCTCGGCGCTGGCCGCCCGGATCCTCAACGCCGTTCCGAACATGGAGGCCGAGGCGCACAACATCGTCATTTCCTATCTGTATCAGGGCAAAGAGGGCGAACTGAATGTCGAGCAGGCGTGCAGCGGCATCCGGCTGATGATGGCGTTCGTGGCGCTGGGCGTGGCGATGGCGTTCGGCTCGGAACGACGGCTCTGGCACCGGATGGTCATGATCCTGTCCTGCGTTCCGATCGCCATCTTCTGCAACGTGGTGCGGGTGACGACCACGGGGTTCTTCGTGGTATTCGGCCACGAGGACTGGGCAAAGGGATCGTATCACATGCTGCTCGGGCTGAGCATGCTGCTGATTGCATTCGGGCTTTTCGGGCTGATTTCGTACGTACTGGGCCATCTGTTCGTGGAGGAGCCGGAGGTCGGGTCGGCGTCCCGGCGGGCGGTTCCTCGCGCGGGGCAGGAGAGTGAGATATGAGTCGGATGCCGGTCACCTTTCAGGAGCGGGTCCCCATGCCGGCCGAGCCGATCCTGCGGCCGGGCGGGGCGGCGTCGGCGGCGTTTTCCGCCAGCGATATCCTCCGCGCCCTCAACCAGCGGATTTTCCTGATACTCTTCCTGTGGATCGTTCTCCTGGCTGTCGTGACGGTCGGGACGTATCTGTGGGTGCGGTACTATCCGGGCTACGTCGCCAAGGCGCAGGTGCTGGTGGAGTCGCCGAAGCCGCAGATGCCGTACACGCTTCAGGAGGCCCCGCTGACGCCGGACGTTCAGGAGCGGATCCTGATGGACCAGGCGCTGCTGGTCAAGAGCGATGACGTGCTCACGGAGGTCCTTCAGGACAGCGAGGTGATCAACACCCAGTGGTACCAGAGCTACTCGCAGGATGAACGGCCGCAGATGCTGCTGGACCTTCAGGACAAACTCAGTGTCACGCCGATTCGCGGCACCAGCTATCTCCAGATCGCGATGTCGTGCCGCAGCCCGGATGATCCACACCGCATTGTGAACAGCGTGGTGGAGAAGTATCTCGCCCGGGCCAACTACCTGTCCCGAAGGAACTACAATACGCAGCTCGAGAAGTACCGAGGCGAACGGGACGGTCTCGCCAGGCAGATCCGGGAGCTTCGGGAGCGGAAGGATGCCTTCGTAACGAGGGAACTGGGGACCGTGCCGGGCATCACGCAGGGGCTCAATGTCATTGCGGAGGCCCTGCGGGAGCTGACCAACCAGACGACGCGTCTCGAGGCGGAGAAGATCCAGTACAAGGCGATGTATGACAACCTCGCCGGGGTGTCGCCGCGGAGCCTGAACATCTCTCCGCAGATGCGGATGATGATCGAGAACGATCCGAAAATCGCGAACCTCAACAACGCCCTTTCCCAACTGCGGCAGCAGAAACTGATGGCCTCGAAGCGGTTCGGCGAGAAGCACCGGTCTGTTCGGGAGCTTGATGCGCAGATTTCGGCGCTGGAGCAGCAGCTCAGCGAGGAGATGGCCATCAAGGAGGATCAGATCCGCCAGTACGAGGTGGACCAGGCCCAGATGGCCTACCTGAATGCGACCGAGGCGGACCTTCAGCTTCAGGAGAAGCTCCTGGAGCTGAAGGAGCAGCAGCGCGATCTCGACCGTCAGCTCGCCGCGTACCGGGCGATGGAGGAGGACCAGTTGCGGCTTGAGAAGAACTACGAACTGGTTTCGGACCACACCCGCATGCTCGACCTGATCCTGAGCCAGAGCTCCGTGGTGCGCGTGGAGCCGGTCGCGAACGCGGTAAAGCCGCTCGAGCGTGCTACCCCCCGCTGGGAGCTGAACCTTCCGATCGGCGGTTTTCTGGGGCTCGTGATCGCGGTGGGTGTCGCGCTCCTGCTGGAGTTTGCCGACACCTCGGTCCGCACGCCGCGTGATATCGTTCGGTACGTCAACGTGCCGATTCTGGGCACCGTGCCCGACGTGGACGACGAGGAAGTGGCGATTGAGCGGGTGGAGATGGCCGCGCATACCTCGCCGCGTTCGCTCATTGCCGAGGCGTTCCGGAACATCCGCACGAATCTGCTTCTCAGCGCCCCCGCCGAACGCCAGAGGACCGTGCTGATCACCAGTCCGAAACCGGAGGACGGAAAGACGACGGTGGCCGCGAACCTCGCGATCTCGATCGCGCAGAGCGGCCGGCGCGTCCTCCTTATCGATGCGAACTTCCGCCGCCCGGCGATTCATCAGTTGTTCCCCACCGGCTCGCGCGAAGGGCTGAGCAACGCCCTGATCGGCCAGTCGGTGCTGGACACGCTGGTGCATTCGACAGCTCTGCCGAATCTTGACGTCCTGCTGCCCGGGCCCATCCCGCCAAACCCGGCGGAACTGCTGGGCGGCCGGTACATGGGGGAGCTGATCACGCAGGCCGCCGCCCGGTATGACCAGGTGATCTTCGACGGGCCGCCGGTGTTGCTCGTGAGCGATGCGCTGGTGCTGGCGGGCGTGGTGGACGGCGTGATTCTCGTGTGCCGGGCCAAGGCGAATTCGCGCGGCGTGGCCCAGCGTGCGCGGGACCAGTTGGAGCGTGTGAACGCACACCTTTTCGGGGCGGTCCTGAATGCGGCCCAGGTGCGGCGCGGGGGGTACTTCCGCGAGCAGTTGCGGACGTTCTACGACTATCAGCCGGAGGAACTGCCGGCCGCTACCGCCGCTGCCCTGCCGGAGAACGGGCCGCCGGGCCGCCCGCCATCCGGCGCCACCGCCGCGCCGTCGCCG
>CAZMVY010000220.1:0-8094 GCA_964569765.1 uncultured Planctomycetales bacterium | reverse complement strand
CCTGACCCGGCTCCGGCTCCATCGGGTGCGGCAGGCCTTGCGGGCGGCGACTCACGGCACGACCACGGTGGCAGCCGAGGCGCTGCGGTGGGGCTTCTGGCACTTCGGCGACTTCTCTCGGGCCTACAAGGAATGCTTCGGCGAGTTGCCATCGGAGACCCTGCGACGGAAGCCAGACGCTGCGTCCAGGCCGGGCGGTCGGGATGCAGAGGTCTGACGAGGGAACCGGACCGACGCTGACATCGTTTGCCTCCGTCCTCGATCACGAGCGACTTCTGCCGAACGTCATGCGCGCCATGAGAGCCACGGATACTCGGACGGCGCTCAGCGCCATCGCCCCGGAGCGGGGTGTGGTCGTATCCCAACGCCCAGACAAGAGACGCGATCGTGCCGACTGGCCGATTGGGCAAAATGACGACCCTTGACGACTCCAGATGACTCCTGACGGCGTCCATGGGCGCCGGCAAGGTCGCCGCAGCCATCCTAAGCCACGCTGTGACAATGGATTATATGAACACCTACGGTTTCAATCCGAAGCCAAAGGTTGAAGGTTCGAATCCTGCCGGGGACGATTCCAGGCAAGCATCACAACTCTGTAGCGACAGGCTCGGTCCCACCGTCCCCTTCACACGACGGTGATGCTGGCGCACTCAGAGTGCGGCTCTACCTCCCTTGCATCGCGTCTGTGTGCTCTGCGCGCACTTCACCAGCATCCGGACTGCCGGAAACGGAGGTGCAGAGGCCGCTGAAGCGGTTCGCTGTCACCCCGGGTATAATCCGTCTGTATGCGGCCGGCATGCCGCTTCGTTGCCGGCACATGAGACCGTACGGGGCGTCGAGACAACCGATCGGCGTCCGTGAGGATGTGCAGTTCTGCGACGGCATAGCGGACATTTCCTGACGTAACGACCTCTGAGGGCGACGCGATGCGCGGCTTGCAGTTGGAAACATCGGATTGGACAAAGGTGCTTGCAGGGCTCGAAGCCGATCCGTGGGCGGTGGCGCTGGTCCCCATGCTCCGCCTGCACTGGTTCATCCGACTGCGGTGGATCTTTCTGGCGAGCGCCGTCGCCGCCCTGGCCCTCGAACGGTTCGTATTGCCCGGGGCGCAGCGCCCGCCGGCCCTGGCGGGGCTTCTCATCGCACTGGCAGCCGTAAACCTCGCCTGGCTGGCCGTGTCCCACTGGCTCTTCCGGTATGGCGCCGAAAATCCGGCATCCCTTCGCGCACAACTTGAGCGGATGGTGATCTTCGCCAATGCGCAGGTGGCCGTCGATCTGCTGCTGCTGACGGGTATCCTCCGCTACACCGGCGGCGCCGAGAACCCGCTCGCGATCTTCTACCTGTTTCACATGTCCATTGTCTCTCTCGTACTCAAGCGCCGGCACGCGGTTCTCCAGGGTGTTTGGGCGCTGTTGCTCTATGCGACGCTCATCATCGGCGAGTGGCGCGGGTGGCTAACGCCGCACTACGATTTTCTGCCGTCCCATCCGATCGGCGTCTATGATCAACCCCAGTACGTTGTGGCGATGTTGATCGTTGTGGCGTCCGGGATCTTCGGAACGCTGTACTTCACGCTGCATGTCTCCGGCGAGTTCCAGAAGCAGGAACGTCAGCTCCAGCGGGCGAACGCCGCCCTCCGCCAGTCGCAACGCGCCATCCAGGACCTCCAGCGAAGGCGGTCGCGATTCATGCAGACGGCGGCGCACCAGCTCAAGAGTCCGCTTGCGGCGATCCAGACAATGACCGAACTGGTTCGGTCGAACATCGTTCCGCCGGAAGCCATACCGGGAACATGCGAAAAGGTGATCCGCCGCTGCCAGGAGGGTATCGCGCAGGTGAGCGAGCTGCTCACGTTGGCCCGGGTTCAGGAGGCGGACCCCGCCCGCCATCGTCGCAGCGAAGCCGACGTACGGGAGGTCATCCACGAACTGTACAGCCGGTTCCGGCCCCTCGCGGAGAGCAAACGGATCGAGTTCGCATGCAACGTGCCCGATCAAGGCAACCTGACCGTATGCGTCGACACACGCGACCTTCGAGACTGCATTGGGAATCTGATCGACAATGCGATCAAGTATACGCCGACAGGGGGCAGAGTGAGCGTTTCCGTGATCCCGGAGTGGACGGACGGCCAGTTGCACGGGATGCTGATCAACGTAACGGACACTGGCATCGGGCTTGACGGGAGCCTCGTTCGTCCGCCGGACGGCGAGTCCGGGCAGGAGCCGATCTTCGACGCCTTCCGGCGGGGCGCCAATGTGATCGCCGCGGGCATCCCGGGCACCGGGCTGGGCCTGTCCATCGTCCGGGAGGTGGTCGAGCAGGCGGGCGGCCGTATCATTGTGAGTTCCTGCCTCGGCAAAGGTTCAAGCTTCACCGTCAGCTTCCCATCGCCCGGCGCCGTGGCCGGTCAACCGCAGGTCCGTAACACCCGAGTGAGCGAGGTGGTAATCGAGTCGACCGGAGGCGGATCAGAGGCTCAGGCTCGCCCGGCGTAGTACCTGTTCTCGCCAGTCCGGGTATTCGAGGACGCCGCGCAGAACCGCTCGGATGCGGACGAAGACAGGCGTGTCGACCGCAAACGGTACCGTGCAAAACGCCGCGCATCGCGGCAAAGCATACGAACTCAATCGCCCCAGGGTCGCCGCCGACAAGCCCCGACGGGCACTACAGCCCCACCCCCGTACCGGTGGAATCGCAAGGGGGACTCCTGCGTTTCAGGAGCCAGTCTACGGCATCACGGACCGTGGGGGCGTCGAAGGGCTTCTCGAGGAACAGATCGCCCGCCGCCGTCCCGGGGCACACCTCACTGTAGTAATCCTTGCCCATGGTCTCGCCGATCGCGGAGATCATGATGATGGGAATATCCTTGAGGCGCTCGTCGTGACGCATTTCGCAGGCGACCTGCAGCCCCTCGGAGGGGTGCGCGAGCATGATGTCCAGCATTACCAGTTCAGGGCGCTGACGCCGCATCCTCTCCAACCCCTCGGTCCCCGTCAGGCAGCAATCAACCTGGTAGCCCTGCGGTTCGAGGATCATCCGGACAACCAGATGCATATCCGGGTCGTCGTCGATCAACAGGATCCGGGGGCCTTTCTCGCCCATTCTTGTGGACCTCACATGTCTGTATCCCGCCGGGGTTCGGCCGTTTGCCGCCGGATACGCGCTCGCGGTTTCGCCCGGCCTCTACGGGGCGCCGGCGCCCGCCCCTGCGGGCGATGCGGAACACCGCCGGGAATGATACTCCAAACCCCACGCGGCCAGAAGCGACAGAACGGCGTCAGCCGCGTGCTTGATGGCGACCCGGACCGGCGGCGTACATGCCTCGCGGAACGTGAGCACGTCCGCAGCCTCAATCGCGACGATCCGGATATTCTCGATCGCCGGCAACGACGCGCCGGCGCGCCGGCCAAGCTCGATGGCCGTCGGCAGGTCCACGTCATGGGAGGAGGCGATGTGACGGCCGGGCGCGCAATCCAGAGGCAGGATAGAGACTGTCCCGGGCCGGCCCCCGCTGCACCGCGCATCAATCAGGACCGCGCGGTCGAAACCGATCATACGTTCCATAAGGCGCAGACCGCCGCAGTAATCTTCGCCGACTTCGATCTCGGGTCGTCCGGTCAGCCGCGGCCGTATCCGTCGAGCCACGCGAAGGCCGACGCTGTCGTCCGCGAGCAGCGGGTTTCCGAGTCCCAGCACCAGCGTCCTGGGCTGCTCCTGCGGCCTGGCGAGACGGGGTGTCGATGGCGGAATCATTGGAACGTTTCCACGGCGGTCCCGTCTGCGTCCCGCCGGATCCGTCGGATGGCGCGACCGTCCTGCGAGCGGATGACGAGGGTCAGGGGCATCCGCCCCGGGAGATAGTGCGTGGCGCAACCGAAGCACGGATCGTACGCGCGGAACGCCATCTCGACTTTGTTGAGCAGGCCCTCCGTCACGACGGTCCCCTTTCGGATCAGGGCCCGCGCTGCGCTCTTGACGGAAAGATTGATCGGGGCGTAGTTGTTGGTAGTGCCGACGATCAGGTTCACCCGGGTCAGGATGCCGCGTTCATCGGTCCAGTAGTGATGCGTCAGCGTCCCGCGGGGGGCCTCGACGCTTCCGACGCCCTCATCCGGGCTCTGCGCCGGCAGGACGCGATAGTCCTTGCCGGTAATCTCGGGGTCTGTGGCGAGTTCAACCCATCGCTCGGCCGCGTAGAGCAGCTCGATCAGCCGTGCCCAGTGCGTCGCCAGCGTGTGGTGAACGGGCTTGCCGCCCAGTGCCTCGTACATCCGGTCGTATTCTTTCTGCGCCAGGGGTGTCGCCATGCCGTCCGCCGCATTCAGACGCGACAACGGGGTAGCTTTGTAGAGGCCGGAATCCTCTCCGTCCACGAAACCTTTCCAGCCGATCTTCTTGAGGAAAGGGAACTTCAGGTATGACCACGGCTCCACGTGCTCGGCGATGTACTCGCGATACTCACGGGGATGATACCGGGCGTGTTCCCGGCCGTCGGGTCCTGTGATGCGGATCATTCCGTCATAGAAGTTCACGCGATTCGCCGCGTCCACGGTGCCCATGTTGTACGTGCGGTGCGTAAAGGCGTCGCTCGTGATGAGCTTCACGTACTCCTTGTTGCCGAGGACGATCTGCTGGAAGAGTTGCAGGGAGAACTTGCCGAACTCGACGGCGTCGCGGCCGAGCCGCTCAATCTCCTGCCGCTGCTCCTCTGCGATGCCGCGGCTGACGCCGCCGGGAAGGGCCCAGTTCGGATGAACCGCCCGCCCGCCAATCATCTTGATGAGGTTGTGCCCGTCGGCCCGCATCTTGAGCACCTTGCCGGCAATGTCCATGCCGACCTTCCGGATGACGCCGAGGATGTTGCGCTCCTCCTTGGGTGCGTCGGGCCCCATGACGAAGTCCGGCCCGCCGAGCGCGTAGAAGTGCGTCGTGTGGTCGGTCGCAAAGAAGATGCAGTAGAACAGCTCCCGAAGCTTCCTGGCCGTCGGCGGCGGGTCTGCGTGAAAAAGGGCGTCGAGCGCCTTCGCGGATGCCATGTGGTGCGCCTCCGGACAGACGCCGCAGATCCGTGACGTGAGATTGGGCATATCCTCGGCCGGCCGCCCGACGCAGAAGCGCTCAAAACCCCGCAACTCAGGGATCTGAAGGAACGCATCCGCGACATCGCCGTGGTCGTCGAGGAAGATGTCGATCTTGCCGTGCCCCTCGAGCCGCGTGATCGGATCGATCGTCACGTGTTTGCCCGCCATGTCAGGTGCTCCTCCCTTCGGAAGCCTTCGGCAGAGGCAGTTCGTGCCGCTGCGCATCCGGTACCAGGGCCGCCCGCCGCAACAGGCTGCGCGCAAGGCTGAAGCGGTAGAATGTGCCCACCGGGTCGGGAATGCCCTGCTGAATAATCCGTTCGATCTCGTCGGGGTCCTTTGAGTCAATCACGGAGGCGAGTGCCGTCATCATGCGACAGCCGAAATCCTCGACGCCGGCGTTCGGACCGTAACATCCGATGCAGGGCGAGTTGACCTGAGGGCAAAGCGCACCGCAGCCGGCGCGTGTGGCCGGCCCGCAGCAGAGCAGCCCTTGTTCGAGCAGGCACTTGCCCTCCTCCGGAATGACCTCCCATGTCCGTTTGAACGCCTTGATCTTTTTCTCCTCCCGCGTCCGGGGGCACTCGTCGCAGACCGTCGTCTGCGCGCCGATGACGGACCCGCGCGGCGGAAGCTTGCCTTCCAGGATTGCCACGAGGGCCTCCCAGATCCGCGGCGCCTCCGGCGGGCAGCCGGGCAGGTAGTAGTCCACCTCGACCGTCTGCCCGAGCGTGCGAACCGTGTCGTAGAAGACCGGCAGCGTCAGATGGAACCCGTTGACGCGGACGTCCGGAACGGGCACTGTCCGATCCGGATTCTCCGTGGATGGGCTCTCGCGATAGCAGGCGTCGAAGACCTCCTCGCGATTCGTCAGGTTCGCCAGGCCGGGGATGCAGCCCTCGCCGGCGCACGAACCGAAGGCCACGAGCACTTTCGATTTCCGGCGCAGCAGCCGGGCCATGTACTCCTGCTCACTCGTGCGGATCGAACCGTTGAACAGACATACGTCGATGGCCTGATCCGGCATCTTCTCGACGTCACGGGCCTTCGTATCCATGATGCAGGGGCAGAAGACGATATCAAACGCCCCCGCGACATCGAGAATCTTCTCGTTGATCGCGAGGATCGAGATCTCGCAGCCCCCGCAGGACGCCGCCCAGTAGATCGCGAGCTTGCCTTTGCCTTCACCTTTGCCACTCTCGCTCATCGCGACACCTCCATCGCCCCGGCGTGCTCGCTCAGGATCCTCTCAACCGCATCCAGGTGTGCCCCGTCCTCTGCCCAGTTCGCGGACCAGTGCAACGGTCCCAACATGCGGATGTCCTCGACCATTTCGTCGATCGCTTCCGCGAGGCGCGCCGCCTCGGCAGCCGAAGCCCACACCAGGCGCACCCGCCGTTCGCTGATCCCCAGGCACTGCAGCGTATGCCGGAGCATGGCAAACCGCCGGATCGTCTTGTAGTTCTGCTCGATATAATGGCACTCGCCGGGATGGCAGCCCGCGATGAGCACGCCGTCAGCTCCGAGCGAAAGTGCCTTCAGCACAAACGTCGGATCCACCCGTCCGCTGCACATCAGGCGGATGATGCGGACATTGGGCGCATACTTCATCCGCGCGGTGCCGGCGGTGTCCGCGGCGCGATACGAGCACCAGTTGCAGAAGAACCCGACAATCTTCGGCTCGAATGTCTCCCGCTGCATCGCACTCCTCCTCACGGTCTGGCCGCGAGTTCCTCTTTACGGGCCACCGGTCCCGCGCCGGACGGCGCCGTCGGACCGGCCGTAACCCGGTCGTCGCCCCTGGCATCCGAAAGAAGCCCGTCGATCTCTGCGAAGACTTCGTCATTGCTGAAGTGGGCGCCGGTAATCGCCCCCGCCGGACATGCGGCGACGCAGGTGCCGCAGCCCTTGCACAGGGCCACGTTGACCCGGCTGACCTTCTCCTCGGTCAGGAAATCGATCGCGTTGAACGGGCAGAGGTTGTTGCAGATCCGGCAACCCGAGCACCGGTCCGCGTCGATTGTCGCGACCACAGGCTCGATCAGGACCGTACCCTTGCTGATCATTCCCTGAACACGAGCCGCCGCCGCCGCCCCCTGCCCGACGGCGTCGGGAATGTCCTTGGGGCCCTGACAGGCGCCCGCGATGAAGATGCCCTCCGTCATCGTTGCGATCGGGTCAAGCTTCGGGTGGCGCTCGATGAACCAGCCGGCCATGCCGCAGGAGATGCCGACCTTCAGCCCCGTCTCCCGGGCGTCGCGCCGGGGTTCGATTGCGCCCATCAGCACGACCATGTCCACGGGAATCCGGCGCTGCTTCCGCAGCAACGTATCCTCCACCTGGACGATCAGCTTGCCTTCCTCCTGCGGGGAACGGGCAACATCGGTGACCTCGGCCACCTTGCCCCGTACGAAGAGCATGCCCTCGTCAAGGAGCCGCTGATAGAACTCCTCGTAGTCCTTCTTGTTCGGCCGCATGTCGATGTAACAGGCATACACCTTCGCGCCCGTCTTCTCCATCACAAGGTGCCCCAGCTTGAGCGACAGCATGCAGCAGATGCTGGAGCAGTACATGTTGTAGCGCAGATCGCGGCTGCCGACGCAATGAACAATGCAGACCGACTGCGGTTCCGTCACGCCGTCGCGCAGGACGCTCCGCCCGCCGGTCGGACCGGACGCGTTGCACATCCGTTCGAACTCGAGGCTGGTGAACACATTCGCCAGCCGACCGTAGCCGTACTGCGGAATCCGCCGGCAATCGAAAAGGTCCCATCCGGTCGCCAGGATCACGTTGCCTACGTCCACTTCGAGAATCTCGTCCTTCTGCTCGAAGTCGATGGCGTTCGTGGGGCATACTTTCTCGCAGACGCGACACTTGCCCCGCTCGAACCAGGTGCAGGACTTCGTGTCGATGACCGGAACCTTCGGCACGGCCTGCGGGAACGGGGTGTAGATCGCCTTGCGGTAGCCCATGCCTGCTTCGAACACGTCATCGACGACCTTACGCGGAC
>CAZMVY010000219.1:0-8107 GCA_964569765.1 uncultured Planctomycetales bacterium | reverse complement strand
GCGGGCGCCCCGCCGGCCAACAAGCGGGCAAGCTGCCCGCCCTCCAAGAGGGATGACCCTCTTGCCGAAAACGGCAATAGTGCGAGAAGGCGAGATTCATGGCGACGCTCTTGATGTGCCCGCCGACGTACTACGGGATCGAATACGAGATCAACCCGTGGATGTCCCGGATGCGCGGGGCCGACCCGGGCGTCGCGCGGGCACAATGGGACCAGCTCTGCCGCGTGCTCACGGACACGTGCGGGGCGAGCATCGAGCTGATCGACCCGCGGCCGGGGCTGCCGGACCTGGTCTTTACGGCCAACGCGGGATTCGTCACGCCATGCCTCGTGATCCTGAGTCGGTTCCGCTTCCCCGCTCGCAGTGGTGAGGAGCCTGTCTTCGCCGAGTGGTTCGAGAAGCACGGCCTGCCCGTCCTCCGCATGCCGGAGGACATCTTCTTCGAGGGCGCCGGCGACGCGCTGCGCTGCGGCGAGAACCTCTTCTGCGGCTACCACTTCCGAAGCGAGATCCGCTCGCACGAGTTTCTGGCCGAGATCCTCAAGGAACGCGTCCTGTCGCTGCAACTTGTTGATCCGCGTTTCTATCACCTCGACACCTGCTTCTGCCCGCTCGCGGACGGCGACCTGCTCTACTACCCCGCTGCCTTCGACGACTACGCCCAGCGGGTAATCAGGGAATACGCCGCGCGGATGATCGAGGTCACCGACGCCGACGCGCTGCGATTCGGCTGCAACGCCGTCTGCATCGATCGGCACGTCGTTTTGCCGGACGGCTGCACGAAGCTTGAGGCGTCCCTCCGCGACTGGGGCTACGAGCCGCATCCCGTGGACCTGAGCGAGTACATCAAGAGCGGCGGCGCGGCAAAGTGTCTGACCCTTGCGCTCGATGCGAAGCGATAAACGGCCGGTGGCCATGCCCGGCGGGCCGACAGCGGTTCATCCCCGACGGTTCTCCAACCTGTCCGCGTACTCCTGGATCTGCTGGGCCAGCCCGATCAGGATCCGCGCCTCGGTCTGGGAAAGGCCCGCGCGGGCCAGAATCGCGCGGATCGGGAAGAGCAGATGCTCCGGATGCTCCGGCCGCAAATAGCCGATTCGCACGAGGGCCGACTCGAGCTTTTTCATGAGCTGGTGCATCGTGGCAGCATCGGCGGGCTCCGCAGGGCCGGCGCCGAGAAACTCCCTTTCCCCGGCAGCTCCGGCGGGACGCGGCGCCGTCACGTCTACTGCCTCCTGCATTCTCGCCGCTACGTAGATCTCATACGCACAGACCATCATCGCCTGCGCCACGTTGAGGCTTGGGTACTCCGGATTCGAAGGGATGCGAACAATCGCGTCGCACGCCAGGACCTCGTCGCTCCGCAGCCCGCTGTCCTCCGGACCGAAGACGAGCGCAACCGTCCCGCCGACGCCGCGCCGGCAGACTTCCGAAGCCATGTGTCGAGGCGTGATCTCAATCTGCTCGCGATACACGCCGCCCCGGCAGCTCGCCCCAACGGTGTACACGACGCCGCGCAGGGCCTCCGCCAGTTCCGGCACGACGCGGGCTGCGTGAAGCATCCGCTCGCCCTTCGTGCTCTGCCGCCGGGCCTCCTGCGAGAGGTGATCGCAGCGCGGCGCCACCAGCCACAGGGCCGACAGCTCCAGATTCGCCATCGCTCGCGCCACGGCGCCGACGTTGCCGGGCTTGCCCGTCCGCACGAGCACGATGCGCACGCCGTCCAGAATCCTCCGCATGCCGCTATCCTACCGCCTCGAACGGCAAGACGCCTCGCCGGCCTTCCGACGCGCCGCGGCGGCCACCGAAGCGCGCAATGCATCCGGCACAGACACCATCCCGTGCATGCCCACCGTTCACTGGCAACGCAGACCCCAACCGGGGTAAGATACCCGGGCGTAACAGACAACGGGAGCCTCCGGATATGAATGATCCCCGAGCAAGCCGGCGTATGTTGCTGAAGGGGGCGGCAGCCGCCGCCCTGAGTTCCGCAGTCGTGGGCCAATCGGTCCCCGCCGCCCAGGATGGACCGGGCAACGTCGCCGGCCACCCCACCCCGAAACCGCCGTTCAAGCTGGGGCTCGTCACGTACAACTTCGCCGCCGACTGGGACATCCCCACGATCATCCAGCACTGCAAGGCGACCGGTTTCGAGGGCGTCGAACTCCGAACCACCCACAGGCACGGTGTCGAGCCCGCCATCGACACGGCCAGGCGCCGTGAGGTGAAGAAGCTTTTCGCCGACGGGGGTATCCGGCTGTGGGGACTGGGCTCCGTCTGCGAGTTTCACTCGCCCGACCCGGCCGTCGTCGAGCAGAACATCGAGATGTGTAAACGGTTCTGCGAGCTGGCGTGCGACGTCGGCGCCGCCGGCGTGAAGGTCCGCCCCAACGGCCTGCCCAGGGACGTGCCGGTCCCCAAGACGCTCGAGCAGATCGGCAAGGCGCTGCGGCGCTGCGGCGAGGCCGCCGAGGCCAACGGAGTCGAAATCTGGTGCGAGGTCCACGGCGGCGGTACCTCGGACCCGCCGAACATGCGGACGATCATGAATCACTGCGGTCATCCCCGGGTCGGACTGGTGTGGAACTCGAACGCCGGCGACGTAAAGAACGGGTCCGTCCGGGAGTAATTCAACCTTCTTCGCCCGAATATCCGATCCTGCCACATCAACGAGCTGACATCGAACTACCCGTACCGCGAGCTCTTCGCCCTGCTGCGCAACACGGGTTACGACCGGTTCACGCTGGCGGAGATCCCGCCCCTGCGGTCGAAGGACCCGGCGGACATCGAGCGATTCATGCGTTTTTACCGGGCGTTGTGGCTGGAGATGTGCCGACCGGGCTGAGTCGTTCACCGCGCCCCGCGAGGCCGCCGAAGGACCATCGCGATCCCGGCACCCCCCAGCAACAAGAGGATCACCGAAGGCTCTGGAATCGCCACGCTGTCATCGAGACGCACCCCCGCTGAAGCGGACAAATCAGTGGGCACCGCAGCGGTTGCCACCACAACAGGTCCGGTCCACGGAGCCGGCGGTTCTACGCAGAAGTCGGCCGGAACAGACACACCGGGCGGCGGGGGCGACAATTGGACCAACTGCCGTCGTACCGGGGCGGTAGGAGGCTCCCGCAGCGGAGACGCCGGAAACAGAACGGCGCCCAACCCGGCGGCCACCTGCAGCAGGAAACGGCCCTTGACGCACCACCGCACGATCACGCCCTCTCTGCACCCGATGCAATAAGAAAGCATTCCCCTGCCGTTCTTATCGGCTGACAGCCCGGTGTACTTCACGCAGAAGCGTGCAAACCGGACCGGCTGACGGCCGCCGAATCAGGGACCTGCCCTGTCTGCAGCGACGATCGCCTCGATTACTGCCCGGCGCTTGCGCACCAGACGAACGATGTGAACGGCCAGCAGGGCGAACCATGCCGCCCATGAACAGAGCATGAGCAAAGCGGGAACCAGGTAAGCGAGGAACACCGCCCGCGCCAGCGTGAGGAAGACGGGAGGATTTGCCGGATTCGCCCGCGCCGCCTGAAGCGAAAGCAGGTACGAACCGCCCGCCGTGAGCATCATCCGCCCCATGCACACGCACCCCGCCACGAAGCACCAGTGGGCCGCTCTGCCCAGCGGCGTCGCTCTCCAGTGCCGCGTCTCGAATTCGTGGACGTACTGCCTCACCAGCAGGCGCGATCGCTCGAACGGCGTCCCGCACTCGGGGCACGGGCCGTCCGCCAGGCCGCGCAATAGATAGTCGCACTTCGGACAGTAAAGGGGGAACTCGTCCTCCGGCAGCCGCGACGCGTCGACCCGGGCATCCGACGGGGTCACCCGCGTCCCGAAGACCGGACGGGTCAGGAACCGGCCGACCGCGATAACCAGGCGGCGCACCATCGCGACACCTCGCCACTGCCGCCGCCACCTCAAGCCGTCACGCGTCGGCCAACCCCAACAGTTTCCCGAGCAGGTTGTCCTGCGGGTACCCGTGGCCGAGGTGCTGGCGGAATCCCTCGCCATACGCCTTGCCGATGCGTTGGCCGCGATCCGCCGCCGCTTTCTTCATCGTTTCGATGTAGTGATCCATCTTGTGCTGCGCGCGGAGCCATTCCCGCTGCGATGCATGGCAGGCCAGCATCTTCTCCTTGATGTCGATCGTGGCGCTGATGTCCACGATGAACTGGGCGTCGATGGGCTGACCGAAAAGATCCTTGCACTCGACCGCATCCGTGTAGTAGAGATGCGGCACGTTCTGTGTCGGCGGCGCCGGGTCCACGTCGCCGGTGATCAGGTTCGGGCACGACGCGCTGAAGCACGCCGTACGCACCAGCCGGCTTGTCATCTCGTGATCGACCATGTAATCGACCGGCGAGTGCGAGATTACCATGTGCGGACGGGCCTTGCGGAGGACCTCCGTAAACGCCCGGATCGTCGCCGCGTCATATGTGATGAGAATGTCCTGCGAGCCCGCGCAGTAGTACTCCGCACCGAGCAGCCCGGCGGCCGTCGTCGCCTCACGATGGCGGATGCGGGCAAGTTCGTCGGGGCGATGGGTCATCGACCCGCAGTCGCCACTCGTGGCCGTGGCAATGACGATCTCGCAGCCGGCCTCCCGTTTGAGCCGCGCGAGCGTGCCGGCGCAGTACATCTCGGCGTCGTCCGGATGGGCCATGAAAGCAAGGACGCGAACAGGCTCTGACATCGATCGGTCCCCCAAAGGTTCAAATCATAGACTCATTACCGGGCGCGACACCCGCGCCGGCCGGTCCCTCGCCCCGGGCGTTCAGGACCGGGCCATGAGTCTGGGCGCGGCCCGCCCCGGCGTCAAGCGCCCGACCGAGCGCCGCGCACCGGTCCCGAGAACGGTCGATGGCCGGTGTCCGCGCCGGACGCACCGATGCGCGTCAACCGCTGGGCAGGATGACGGCCGGCCGGTATACTCCGCCTCGTGGGCCGCCACCGCGGCGCCGCACGATGTGACTTGCGACTGAGGAGAATCCGCGTGTCGAAACTCGTAGCCCCGCATGGTTCGTCCGAACTGAAGCCGCTGCTGCTCAGCGGCCCCGTACGAGAGGCGGAACTCGAGCGATCGAGGTCCCTTCCACGGGTAGTCATGACCAGCCGGGAGACCGGCGACCTCATCATGCTCGGCATCGGGGGCTTTACCCCTCTGACCGGCTTTATGAACAAGGCGGACTGGAAGGGTGTGTGCGACGAGATGCGAACGTCCGCCGGCCTCTTCTGGCCCATTCCGATCACGCTCTCCGCCGACCGCGCCGTCGCCGACAGCCTGAAAGAGGGCGACGAGGTCGCCCTGATCGCCGGCGAGTCGGGCGAAATCATGGGAACCATGAAGGTCACCGAGCGGTACACCATCGACAAGGACCACGAATGCCGCGAGGTCTTCCGCACCGAAGACCCCGCGCACCCCGGCGTGAAGATGGTCATGGAACAGAAGCCGGTCAACCTCGCCGGCCCGGTCAAGGTCCTGAGCGAATCGTACTTCCCCCGCCAGTTTGCGGGGATCTACCAGCGTCCGGCCGAAGCGCGACAGATCTTCGAGGCAAAGGGCTGGAGCACGGTCGCGGCACTGCAGCTTCGCAACCCCATGCACCGCAGCCACGAGTACCTCGCGAAGATCGCCATCGAGGTCTGCGACGGCCTCTACATCCATCAGTTGCTCGGCCGTCTCAAGCCGGGGGACATCCCGGCGGACGTGCGCGTGCGGGCCATTCAGGCCCTCGTGGACCATTACTTCGTGAAGGACACCGCCATCCAGGGCGGCTATCCGCTCGACATGCGCTACGCCGGGCCGCGCGAAGCGCTCCTGCACGCGCTGTTCCGTCAGAACTACGGCTGCTCGCACATGATCATCGGGCGCGATCACGCAGGCGTCGGAAACTACTACGGGCCCTTTGATGCCCAGAAGATCTTCGACGAGATCCCCCGGGATGCCCTCCTGACCAGGCCGCTCAAAATTGACTGGACCTTCTGGTGCAACCGGTGTGAAGGCATGGCCAGTATGCGGACATGCCCGCACGGCAAGGAAGACCGGGTCCTGCTCAGTGGGACGGCGGTTCGCAAGGCTCTCAGCGAGGGGGGCGAGCTGGACCCGCACTTTTCGCGGCCGGAGGTCGCGGCAATTCTTCGCGAGTATTACTCGCAACTGAGCGACAAGGTTGAAATCCAACTGCATCGAGCCGCCACCGGCGAATGAAGGGTTCGGCTAGCGGCCGCGCCAGGGGGCATACGCACGGGTCGCACAGTAGCGCGACAGGAACCGCCCGTGGGCCATCTGTGCAGGCATTCACGGAAGCGGACGTTGCGGTACGGAAAGAACGGAATCCGCCCGGCTTTATCGAACCCTCCCGGGCGGCCCGGAAGCGCGTCTTGCGCACCCGCGGCGGTGGGGAATGCGACCGATTTTACGGGCGCGCAGTGGAAATCGCGCTTTTCGCTGGCCACGTCGGCGGGCGTGTGTTATATTAGTAGTGGCAGTTGACTCCCCGCAGTAACTCTCCCCAGCGTAGTGTGTCGGAGCGTGCGCAAAGCGTGTGGCTTTGCGTGGGCGGTGATTGGGATGGCTTCTCCGGCAGGCGGCGTTTTGGGTTGCACGATGATGCAACGATCCGGAGGCTTCCGGGACTCGTATGAAAGGGCGGGGGCCTGTCCGGTATCGGAAGCGTCGGCCCGGCGGAGACCGAGGGAGTCGGTAACATGA
Source organism: uncultured Planctomycetales bacterium (assembly GCA_964569765.1). Taxonomy (GTDB): domain Bacteria; phylum Planctomycetota; class Phycisphaerae; order UBA1845; family PWPN01; genus CAZMVY01. The sequence continues at coordinate 1,392 of CAZMVY010000219.1, read as the reverse complement.
TTGCGAAGCTTCCAAACGACGAGACCGCTGAAGTGCCGCATGGCACCCGGTCGCTGGTGCCGACCGCCAAACCCCCCGGCGAATCGGTCCTTGCCGGGTTTTCGCTGGCGGACCGGGAGTTGCTCTCGCAGATCCTGGCGACGCCGTGCGAATACGTCGAGGATCCGAGCTTCCGGAAGCCCGACATCGAGACCGCGCTCTTCGGCCGACCCGCGAGGCTGCCGCGGCCCAACGCGACGTACTTCTCCGAGACGCCCGCGATGCTCGCGGAGACGGACCGGGGCGAGGCCCGCGTCTCGACGCTCAACGTGACCCAGGAACAGCTCCTGTTCCGTCGCCTGAACTACGCCCGGCGTCAGATGTACCGCATTCTCGCGGCCCACGCCGGCAAACGCCTCAGCGGGCAGCAGACGCGCCTGCTCCTCGCCTGGGCACACCGATCGCTGATGGCCCGAAGCGAGATTGTACAGGCCAACGTGCCCCTCGTTCTGGCCATGGCCAAGCGAACCCGCCTGAGCGGCGTGGACTTCGGCGACCTGATCAGCGAAGGGAACATGGCCCTGCTGCGAAGCGTCGACAAGTTCGACTGCTCCCGGGGCTTCAAGTTCAGCACGTATTCCTGCCGCGCAATCCTGAAAAGCTTTTCACGCGTCGCCATGCGGACCAGCCGGTACCGCGGACGCTTCCCCACGGAGTTCGACCCGACGCTCGAAAAGAGCGACTTTCTCGAGCACAAGCGCGACGACGTGGTCCACGAGTGCATCAGCGAGCTACGGGACATCCTCAACAACAACCTGGCCGACCTCAGCGACATTGAGCAGACGGTCATTCGCGAGCGGTTCGCCCTGGCGCCCTCCGTGTCCGACGAACCGGCAACCCCCAAGACGCTCGAGCAGGTCGGCGCGTTGATCGGCGTCACCAAGGAGCGCGTGCGGCAGATCCAGAACAAGGCGCTTCAGAAGATTCGTATCGCGCTGGAGGAAAGCATCCTGGCTGCATGAGCCGGGATGTCTGCGGGCGCTGCATATAGGCAAGGTGGTTCGAGGCCCGGTCGCCTCCGCCGGGCCTCCTGTGTTGCGCTGCACCCTCCCGTCTCACCGCAACGGCCGAAGCAGCCGAAGCGACAACGCCGCCCCCCTACCGCGACCGCTCACCACCGGAAACCCCCAAGCGGACGATTTCACCGTCGCCGCGTACCGGGGAGGATCGCGTCGCCCGATGCACATGCGTCCGCAGGGCCGCACCCGCAATACAAAACTCGTCCGACTGGACAATCGCGATATCGTGCACGTTCTCGTGAAAGAACGTGAAATAGACCCGCCATCGCAACGCCAGCCCGACTCATGCCGCCGCCACCACCCACAGGAGACATTCGCTCAGACTACTCGTCCG
>CAZMVY010000218.1:0-8183 GCA_964569765.1 uncultured Planctomycetales bacterium | reverse complement strand
GTCAGGGGAGAGGCCGGGGAGGTCACGGCCGGACGTGGAGGCAGTCGATGGTCTGGGTGGCGCCCCGTAGGCTGGTGTCCGCGGCGACGTAGTCTCCGCTGAGGGTCACCTCCGCGTAGAACTCCTCACCCACCGCTGCGACCGCGGGGACCGCCACGATGACGTCCAGCGAGTCGTTGTAGATGCCGTTGGTGACGTCGTGGCTGTTGGTCGCAATCTCGCTCGCATCACCGGGCGGGGTGATCTTCAGCAGCCGAGCGGTCACCACGGCGGGGTTGGCGCCGAGGGCCGTCAGCATGTGGTAGACCGAAAAGGCGAGCAACCGGCTCCCCGGGGGCACGCGCAGGGGGATCAGCAGGGCGCCGAGCGTCGTCTTGTTCCCGCCGGGCCGCCAGGCGGGGAAGTAGGCTGCCCCGCCGCCGCTCTCCGTCGAGTAGTCCCACAGCTCGTCCCCGGCGAGGCCGTAGGTTGCGTGCCGCCACGTCATGGTCGGCATGGCCTCGGTGAAGGTCTTGCGGCTCTGGTAGGCGTACTCCCCGAGGGTCGACAGCTCGCCGGCGGCGGACAGGCGCGCGGCCTCGGTCCCGCCGATCTGGACGACCAGGTCGAGGCCAGCGAGGCCGTTGATGTTGAGGTCACCACCGAAGGCCGACAAGGCCCAGCGCATGGTCCCGGCGAGGTCGAGGATGCCGACGGAGTAGGGCTGGATCAGGGTGTGCCGCCCGGGGTTGGTGCTCCCCGGCCCCTCGTGCTCCACGTCGAACGCGTCACCCCGCTGCTTGACGAGCTCGAGCAGGCTCACGGGTTTCTGCAGGTCCAGGGCCACGGAGTGGGCGGTCTGGTCCCGCAGGGGGCCGCAGAGGCGGGTCACCGGGACGCCGACGTTCCAGCTCGAGCACTGGCGCACCGGGAACCAGGTGGCGTCGGGCGCGGGGACGCCGGGGGCGAGGGCCAGGAAGGTCAGGGTGTCCCGGTCCACCATCTCTTTGGCCTGGATCGTCTCGCCCACCCCGGGGGTGTAGATGACGACGTTGTCGACGTCGGTGGCCAACGTCGCCTTCTGCGCCCAGATCACGAAGGGGGCAGCGGGGGCGAAGACCGCGAGGTCGACGGGGTCGGAATCGGTGAGCAGCTCGAGCAGGGTGCCGTCCGGGTCCAGCGCGAGGCTGCGGGTGGCGCCGACGCTGCCCGCGAGCACGAGGGAGGTCGTGCCCGGATCGTAGGTCGGCGTGAAGCCGGAGAGCGCGCCGGCCGCGGCCCCGGGGAGCGCGGGGGAGTCGGTGCGGCGCAACGCGGCCAGGGCGTCGAGCTGCAGGCCGTCCTCCGCGTGGCCCTGGATGGCCTCGAAGTGCTTCTGGTCGACCCGCAGGCCGCGGTACAGCTTGGTCTTGTTCATCGAGGGCTCCTTACAGCAGCGTCACGAGGGTCGCGCTCGAGCGCAGGACCCGGTTGACGGGCACGTAGACGTCGGCCGCGGGCGTCACCAGCCGCACGTTCACCACGGCAGCGATTTTTATGGCCGCGTCCACGAGCCGGGCGACGTACAGGGGCTGGCCGATGTCGAGGCCGTTGACCACGCCGAGCAGGGCGGTGGTCAGCTCGTCGGCCGCGGCTGCGAGGTCCGCGTCGCTCAGGCCGCCCTGCCAGGTGACGTCGAGCTGCAGGGGGATGTCCTGGTCGACCGCGGGCAGGGCCCGGACCACCGTGCCCACGGCCCGGCAGCCGGGCGTCGTGGTGAGGTCGTAGGGGTCGCCGTCGAGGAGCTGCTGCACGTCCGCGACGAGGCCGGTGTAGTAGGTGTAGGCGTGGAGCTCACCGAAGCGGTTGCCGGTCTCGACTCGGTCCCCGGCCAGCAGCGCGTCCCGCAGCCGGATCTGCCCCCAGGCCGGCTCCACCGTGAACTCACCCATGGAGCTGAGCAGGTTGCTGACCAGGCCACCCCGGGTGAGCAGCAGCTTCGTCGGCACGTCCTTGATGGCGGTGTGCGGCAGGAAGAGCACCGTCTCCCCCGCGGGCGCGGACTCGAGGAGCACCTCGCCGGGCGCGACGATCGTCGACTGGTCCAGCTCGCCCGTGCCGTCGTCGATCCAGAGGTCGGCCCGGGGCGGGGTCTCCACGAGCTTCAGGAAGCGGGCCTGCTGCCCGGCGGGGTTGGTGTAAGCCCGGACCAGGGTGTCCAGGGCCGCGGGGTTGCAGCGGGCCAGGGAGCGGCACCGCTGCCGCACCCGGTTGCGCAGGGACGCGTCGCTCTCCTGGTCGAGGCCGCCGGTGGCCGGCGTCGGGTTGGGCACCGCGACGATCCGGGGCGGGGGGCTCTTGAGCACCGTCAGGGTACCGACGCCGCAGTTGCCCGCGGCCCCCGCGGTCTGGGCGACCACCGCCACCGTGTTCGAAGTCAGGCTCCCGTGGGGCACCGTGGCCGCGGCCGTGGTGGCGTACAGCGCCCCGTCGCTGTCCCGGGCGACGATCTGCCCCACGGGGACCACCGTCGCCCCCACCGTGTCGCCCGCGGCCCGGGAGAAGCGCGCAGTAGCGACAGCCTGTGTCGCAGCCTGCCGGGCGAGGCTGTCGGGGAGCGCCTCCGCGGCTCGCTCGTCGAGGTCCTCGCCGACGCAGCGGTCGAGGTCGCCGAGGTTGGCCACCTGCTGCATCCCCTGCTCCGCCCGGGCCAGGCTGCGGGCCACGGAACACAGCAGCTCGACCAGGACGCCGCCCTCGTAGAGGTCGGTGAGCTCGGTGTAGGCGAGGGCCCGGGCCAGCAGGGACTGGCGGATCTCGGTCTCGGTACGGGGAGTGAACGACACGGCCTCCTCCTCAGGGGGTGCTCCCGGAAAGCGTCGTCTGCTGGCCGCCCACGAGCTGGACGGTGAGCTCGACGTCGGCCTGGTCCCCGGCGTCGGTCAGGATGGGCGAGGTGACGTCGGCCACCCGGGGATCCCGCTGCACCTGCTCCACGGTCCACGAGAGCAGCCAGGCGCCGAGGGTGGTGCTGTCCTCGGGGATGCCGAGCCCGGGGAACAGGGCGTGGCCCCCCAGGGGCGTGGCGATCCGCCGCTGCAGGGCGTCGGTGACGTTGTCCTGCCCGGCCCGCAGGGCGAGGTCGTCCAGCTCCGCGCCGCCCCGGGAGACCGCGACCAGGTCGTCGCCGGCGAGCTGCAGGTCGACCCCGTAGAGCGCGGCGTCGCTGCCCCAGCTCGTGCCCGCAGCGGTGCCGTCCGCATCGGGCCCTGCATCTTCGGGGAGCAGCAGCCAGCCGCCCGGCCGCACGGTGCCCGGCAGGCCGCTGTTGCTGAGGTAGGGGGGCGCGAGCCCGTTGAGCTCGGCGATCTCCCCGGCCCGGCCCGGGTCGGCCAGCCGCCGGGAGGCGATGGCCTCGAGGCTCTCGCCGGCTCGCACCAGGTGGGTCTGGTAACCCACGGCCGTGCCCGTGACGCCCACGGGGAGCACGGTCGAGCGCAAGGCGAGGTAGAGCCGCTCGGCGGCCTGCTGCTGGGAGTCGAGCGCGATCTGCAGGTTGGAGAGGGTCGCGGCCACGGGTTCCCGCGCGGCCTGCGTCAGGAAGGCCACCTGCTCCGCGACCGCGAGGCGGAGGTTCTCCGCCGCCCGAACCGCCTCGAGGACCAGGTCCGCGGGCAGCCGGCGCAGAGCCGTGAGGTCCGTCGAGGCCTGGAGGATCTGCTCGGTGGCCGCCCGGAAGATCCGGAGCGGCTCGGTGAAGAGGCGCACGAGCGTCGCCGCCGGCCCGGTGAGGTCCGCCAGGAGAGCCGACGCGAGGGGGAAGGACTCGCTGAGGTCGTTGACATGCTGCAGGGCGCCCGCGGTGCGGGAGATCACCTCGCCGAAGAAGCCGGTCGCCTTCTCGGGCCGGTCCGCCTCGGCCACGGTCTCGAAGGCCAGCTCGTAGCGGAAGGTCGTGCGGTGCTGCGGGTCCTGGATCGCGGTGAAGCGCTGCGGCTCGACGACGTAGTGCAGGTCCCGGTCGAAGTAGCGCAGGACGAGCTCCACCTCCTGGCCGGTCTGGGCCCCGGCGAGCGGCGAGCGGGCCGCGCGCCGGAGGTAGTCCTCGAGGAACCGGTGCAGCTCCTCGAAGAGCTGCCGGGAGGGCAGGAAGCGGGTCTCGCCGGCTGCGGTGGTGCCGACCCGGGACACGCGCCCGACCTCCCCCTGGAAGGTGATGCGGCGCACCCGGGGGCCGGAGTGCTCCCGGACCACGCCACCCTGGGTGCGGGTGATCACCGTGGAGGGGTCGAGCTCCAGCCGCGCGTCCGTGGGCGGCAGGGGGAGCCGGAACGCGGCGAGGAGCCCCGAGGGGGAGCCGGCTGCGACAGAATTCGTCGCAGCAGCCGACGCGGCCGATCGCACCTGCCGCAGCTCGAGCAGCAGGAAGGGGGCGGAGAGCGCGCCGCCCACCGCGTTGCCCACCGTGGAGCGCAGGGTGCTCGTCCAGCTCCCCATCAGAGGATCCTCCCGGCCGCGAGGGTGCCGGTCCCGGGGCCCGAGACCCCGGCGCCGACGGTCACCGCGGAGACGGAGGCCACGACCACGTCGCCGGCGACGACCGCGTTCTGCTGCAGCTCCGCGACCACGGCCGCGGCCAGGGCGTCGACGACCGGCTGGAGGAACAGTTCGAGGTTGTCCTTGCCCGTGGGCTTGCTCCCCGCGGGCGCGGCGCTGTAGGCCGCGGCGAGGCTGGCGCCGATCTGGGTCGCCAGCGCGCTGACGTCGACCCGGGCGGCGAGGCTGGCTGCGGTGAGCGCCATGTCAGACCCCCTTGACGGCCTTCACCACGGAGGAGAAGACCGGGTGCGGCGCGCCGGTGAAGGCGCAGTTGCACTGGCCGGTGACGACGCCGGGCGCGCCCGGCAGCCCGCCGTGGCCGGGGAGCAGCCCGTCCTCGCCCAGGTGGACCTCGTCCGCGACCAGGGAGACCCGACCGTCCTGGACCAGCAGCCGCCGGGAGCCGGCCACCTGGACCTCGAGGGTGGTCGAGGCGCCGACGTTGAGCAGGATCCGGCCCGCGGGCTGGCCCCCCGGGTCCAGGGCCCGGCCGCCGTTGTCCCGGGGGGCCGCAGTGGTGTCCACGGTGAGGTTGCCGAGCCGGTCGAGCCGGACCTCGGTGCCCTGGTGCCGCAGCACCCGCACCGCACCGTCGGCCGCGGTGGGCAGCCAGGAGGCCGCCTGCGAGGGCAGGGGGCCGAGCACCACGGGCAGGGCGGGGTCGTCATCGACGAAGCCGACGAGCACCCGGTCGCCGTCGAGCTGCTCGGGGGAGTAGCTGTCCCAGCGCGACAGGTCGAAGTCGGTGCACGGCGAGGGCGTCCAGGCGGTGCCGTTGCCCGCGGCGCCCGAGTTGTTCACGGGCACCGCCTGGCAGAGCAGGCCGAAGCGGGGCAGCAGCAGGTCCACCGTGGGCACGCGCAGCGGCGACTCATCGGCCGCCTGGTAGCGGACCACGATGCCCCGGGCCAGGGAGGGGCAGGTGCGACGGGGGGCGCCGCCACGCTGGGTCGAGGTCGAGGCGGAGAGCACGGTGCCGTCGGAGAGGTGAGGCATCACGCGTTCTCCAGTGCTCGGCCGCGAGTGACCGAGAGGACCTGCTGCCAGGTGCGCTCGCCGTCGTCACCGACCTCGAAGCTGGTGTCGAGGCCCTCGCAGTAGAACTCGAGCAGGTCCCTGCCGCTGGTGTCTCGCAGCGCGACTCGGTTGCCGAGGACCGTGGGGGGCAGCGCCTGGCCCACGACCTCGATGCTCCCGTTGAGCAAGTCCGGGGTCTCGAGGTAGGCAGCGACCAACCATCTGGTGAGCCGCTGCGCCTGCTCCAGGGGGTCGAGATCCGGCGGCGACTGGCTGTCCGTCAGGAACCACCCCCGGGTGCCATGCCGGAGGATGCCACGCTGCTCCTCGGTGCTCACGAAGCAGGGGCCATCAGCGGTAGCCAGAACTGCACTCTCAAAGTCGGCCCCCGCGATGGCCGGCGAGACCAGGGCCACGTTGAAACGCTCGAGCCCGCCCTTGCCGAGGTCGAGAGCCGAGACCCGGTCCAGTGCGATCTGCTGGCGACTCAGGTTGCCCCAGTCCTCGGCGGAGAACGGTCGCTTCCGGAAGATCAACACCGGCCGCAGTCGGCAGCTGGCCTCCTCCAGGGTCCAGCCTGGCCAGAGCTCGACCAGGGCCGGGTCGTTCTGGAAGCTGCTGAGGAGCTGCCAGAGGGTCCCGCGCACCCCACCGATCATCGAGAGGCCGCGCCACACCACGCCGTCCACCTCGCTGGCCCCGCCCGTGCTCACCGCCGGCGGTCCCAGGAACCACATCACGTCGGCCAGGGTCCGTCCCGTACCGAACCCCCGGGCCAGCAAGCTCGGGGGGAGCGCCCACTGGAATCGCAGGATGTATGTCAGCAGGTCGGCCAGCAGATCAGCGGTACGTTCTCCGCTGCTGGCGACCGCGGCGAGCCGGCTGGAGATCTCGTTGGCCTCCTCCGGGCTGAAGATGGACCCTGCGTCGAGGCCCGCACTGGAGAGTCGCTGCCAGGTGGAGACCGTGGTGTCGGTGAGCACCTTGGCCCAGCTGCGCCCCCTCAGCGAGAGCACCCACTCCTCGGTGCCGCCGGCCACCTGCATCTTCGCCCGGATCGAGTCCAGGGGGCCGAGCTGCAGCGGCAGGAAGTCTCCCTGGGGGCCGCCGAGGGAGACGCTCACCTCGACCCAGTCGTCATCGGACAGGCCCTCGAGCGCCGCGAGGAGACGGGACCTCGATGGGAGCTTGAGGGTGGCGCCCCAGGAGCTGAAGGGCGGCCCCTGCCGGTCGGCCTGCTGGTAGCCGAGCAGGCTGTCGGAGAGGTCCCAGGGCTCCACCTGGTCGTGCCGGTGGACCAGCAGCCGCAGCCAGGGGGACACCGAACGGGCCGAGGACGAGCGCTTGGCCTGGACGATCGAGCGGTAGCCGGACATCAGAAGAGGCTCCTGAAGGCTCCGCTGAAGTCCTCCACCATGCTCCCGGAGCCGGGCTTGCGCCTCCCCTGGGGGCCCTTCGGCCGTGTCGGCTCCTGAAAGATTTTCCGGATATCTTCTGCCGCCTTGCCCAGCGCCTGCGTCATGTTGATGGTCTCCTCGATCATCGTCGACGCGGCTTCACCGAACGAGAACAACACCCCTTCCATCTTGTCCTGGCTGTCGAGCATCCGGATGTAGGCGCCGTGGTCTTCCGCCATGGCATTTGCGGCCCGGGCGTACCTCCGGCCCTCGTAGTCCAGCTCGAGCGAACGGCCGTCGATGTAGGAGGAGATCTGGCCGGTGGGCCTGCCCATCGCGCCGCGGCTCACCTCTTCCCTTTCAGGGACTCTCCACTCGCCGTTGGCCAGCAGCCTCCCCTGACGAACGTTGCCGGCTGCAGCCGAGAAGTAGCCTTCGCGCACGACCCCGCGGAGCCCGGCCTGGTCAGCCGCCCCCCGGAGTACCGCGAGGCTCCCCTCCGGACGGGAGCTGGCCTGCTCGAGCCACTCGGCCGCCTCCATGATGTTCGTCACGCCCGGCTGACGCATGGCGTAGGCCAGCAGGAGCCCGCTCTGCGCCTGCTTCGGGAACAGCCCGAGCCCGAAGCCCTGCCCTGCACCCTGCACGGTGCTCTGCAGCCGTTCCTGGGCCGCCAAGCCCTGGAAGCCGCCGAAGGCCTGCTTGTCGATGCCCCGCAACGCGAGCAGGTCCGTGCCGAGGCCGATCTCGTTCCCCTGGATCCCTCGCTCGGCCAGGCGAGCGGTGTTGCCGGCGATGCGTGCCAGGAACTCCTCGGTCCGCCCCGGACCGAGCCCCAGGCGGCTGGCGAATCCGCCGAAGAGTTGGGCGAGGCCTGCGGGGCCGAAGCTGCTGCCGGCGAGCCCGCCGCCGGGCTGCAGCAGGCTTGCCACCTGCCCGGTAGTCCCCGGCCCGATCCCGTAGTAGCGCATGAGGTTCAGGACACTGCGTCCCTCTGCCGCGCTGCCTGAACTCCCAGAGGCCCGGAGGTAGTTCTGGAGGGCCGAGGACGCCTCCTGGGGCGAGTAGCCGAAGGACTTGGACGGACCCCAGGTGAGCAGGTCCTCGGCCATGCCTCGGCCGCCCACTGCAGCCAGCGGCGCCATCGCTGCCCGGGTGGCGCTGTACTCTTTGAAAGCCGCCTGTCGGGCGAGATAGCCGCCCGCCATCGCC
>CAZMVY010000217.1:0-8203 GCA_964569765.1 uncultured Planctomycetales bacterium | reverse complement strand
GGAAATCAGCCCGCCAACGACAGCCAGCGACCCGGGCGCGGGGCGGCTCTGCTTCATGAGGGTCAACCCTGTCTCCCTGGCAGGGCCGCACTTGATGCACAGGGGCTGCGGCAATAAGATACTATGGTTGCCTGTCCGGTCGGCGGGATGGGCAGGCGGTGCTTCGCGCGAGGCTCGGCGAGGCATCGGCCGGGTACTTGGAGCCGGGGCGCGGGGGCCGGAAGGCCCTGTGGAGCAACCCCGAGCGCTTCATACCGGAGCCGGCAAGCCGGTGACTTTCTTACCCGAACGGGCAAGCTGGAAGGTGCTATGGCCCACCGCAAGAAGAAGCTGGGCGAGATCCTGGTAAGCTGGAACCTCTTGTCGGAAAAGAACCTGGCGGAGGCCCTGAAGTATGCCGAGGCCAACGGCAAGCGGATCGGAGAGGCCCTCGTCGAACTCGAATTGTGCAGCGAGGAAGACGTGACCAAGGCCCTCGCCACCCAGTTCGACATGGAGTACGTCGATCTGGAAAAGGACGCCGCCGTCCCGGCAAACATCAAGCTCATCCCGGAAAAGATCATCAAGGACTACAAGGTTCTGCCCCGGGGCCAGCAGAACGGCCGCCTCAAAGTGATCGTCAGCGACCCGTTGGATCTCGATCTCCTCGACGTGCTCCGGTTCCGGCTCAACACCGAGATCGACGCGGCCTTGGCCCCCAAGAGCAAGATCAAGAAATTCATCGACACCTTCCTCGGCGGCGTCAAGAGCAACATCGAAGAGACGATGGCCAGCATCGACCAGGACGCCCCCGATGATGACGAGCTGGCCGCCGCCGAAGCCGCCGAAGGCGCCGATGCGCCCATCATCCGCCTCATCAACATGATTATCGCCGAGGCCGTCCGGGCCCGCGCGAGCGATATCCACATTGAGCCGATGGCTGACCGCGTGCGCGTCCGCTACCGCATCGACGGCGTCTGCCTGGAACGGGACAAGATCCCCCTCTCCATGAAGAACGCGGTAACGACGCGGTTGAAGCTCATGGCCGGAATCGACATCGCCGAGAAACGCCTCCCGCAGGACGGGCGTATCAAGATGACGATCGGCGACAAGCAGATCGACTTCCGCGTCAGTTCGCTGCCGAGCTACCACGGCGAGAGCATTGTGCTGCGTATTCTGCGGCCCGACTCCGTGCGGATCGGCATCCAGGCGCTGGGCTTCGAGGACGACGACTACCAGCGGTTCATGAAGATCATCAAGCGGCCGAACGGCATCTTCCTGGTCACCGGGCCGACCGGCTCCGGCAAGACGACGACCCTCTATGCCGCGCTCCAGGAGCTGAACCGCCCGGACAAGAAGATCATCACGGCCGAGGACCCGGTTGAGTACAACTTCACCGGCATGAACCAGTGCCAGGTCCGCGAGGACATCGGGCTGACGTTCGCCAAGATCCTCCGGTCCATGCTGCGCCAGGCCCCGAACATCATCCTCGTCGGCGAGATCCGCGATCTGGAGGTAGGCGAGGTGGCTATCCAGGCGGCCCTCACCGGCCACCTCGTCTTCAGCACGCTCCACACGAACGATGCGCCCAGCGCGATCACCCGTCTGATCGACATGGGCATCAAGCCGTTCCTTGTGGCCAGCTCCATCCAGGCGATCATGGCGCAACGTCTCATCCGGCTGATCTGCACCGAGTGCAAGCAGCCAGACCCGGAACCGGACAAATACCTCATGCGGTTGCTCGGGATCACACCGAAGGAGCTCGAGGGCAAGACGCTCTACAAAGGCGCCGGCTGCCCCCGGTGCGCGAATACCGGCTACCGGGGGCGCTACGGTATCTTCGAGATGATGACGATGAATAACGAGCTTCGCGAGCTGGCCTTCAACCGGGCCCCGACGGCGCAGATCCGCAAGGTCGCCCGCGCCTCGGGGATGCGCACGCTCCTGGAGGACGGCAAGAGAAAGATTCTCAAAGGGGTCACCACGATGGAGGAGGTTGCCCGCCACGCCCAGGCGGAGGGTCTGGTGGCAGTGGAAGAGTAATGCGATTGCGGAGCACGGCTTTCGGATACCGCCGCTCGACAGCGGCCGCTGCGACGGCGAGACTCCGCGGGGGACCTCCGGCGGAACAGCGGCTGCGGCGGAGGGTTCTTGTTGCCGGCCGGCGAGGGCGGAACGAACCGCGAAATGGAGTAGCCGGGCCTCCGGGCAAACGGGCCATGGATCAACCGATCAACGGGATCACGGACTGCGATGTCAACGCTTCACATTGACCGGCTTCTGGAAACGTGTATCAAGCGCGGAGCCTCCGACATTCACCTGACCGTCGGACGCCCGCCCGTCCTGCGGCTTCACGGCCACCTGCGCTCGCTGGAAACGAAGGTCCTCGAACCCGAGGACACCGTGGCCCTGATGAAGTCGATCACCCCAGACCGCAATCAGCAGGAGATCCAGGAGGAGGGCGGGACGGACTTCGGCTTCGCCTTCGGAGACGCCGGCCGCTTCCGCGTCTCCGTCTTCCGACAGCGCGGCAACCTGGCGCTCGTGCTCCGGCTGATCCCCAGCAAGTTCTTCACGTTCGAGGAGATCGGTCTGCCGAAGATCACGAAGGCCCTCTGCCGCCGGCCGCGCGGCCTCTACCTCGTTACCGGCCCGACGGGCTCGGGCAAGACCACGACGCTGGCCTCGATGATCAACTACATCAACGACAACTTCGACCGCCACATCGTGACCGTCGAGGACCCCATCGAGTACTACCACCAGCACAAAAAATCGATCGTCAACCAGCGCGAGGTCGGCAGCGACGTCCCGAGCTTTGCGGAGGCCCTCCGCCGCGTGCTGCGACAGGACCCTGACGTGATCCTCGTCGGCGAGCTCCGCGACCTCGAAACGATGGAGTCCGCTATCCGCGCGGCCGAAACGGGCCACCTCGTCTTCGGCACCCTGCACACCACCGGCTGCCAGGGCACCGTGAACCGCATCATCGACGCCTTCCCCCACGAGCAGCAGGAGCAGATCCGCGTGCAGCTCTCGACTACGCTGATCGCCGTGCTCTCCCAGGCCCTCTGCCCCCGAATCCCCAGCGGCATGGTCGCCGCGTACGAGTTCATGGTCGTCACGCCGGCCATCGCCAACCTCATCCGCGAGAACAAGACGTTCCGCATCGACTCGAGCATCCAGACGGGCAAGAAGTACGGCATGCAACTGCTCGACGAGCACCTGCTCAGCCTCTACATGTCCAACACGATCTCCGAGGAGGAGGCGATGGACAAGGCCCGGCATCCCGGCGAGATGCAGGACAAGATCGAGGCGTTCAAACGCGGCACGGCCCCGGGGACAGGCGGCCCCGGCGGACCGTCCGGCGACGGTAAGAAGAAAGACAAGGACGACGATCTGCCGCCGCAACAGAAAGCCTGAGGCGGACGGCCCGCCACGACGATGCGAAGGACCCGAAACAAAATGATGCAGCGAAAGACTGAGAAAACGAGACGGAAGCAGGAACGGCACGCGGCCGGGCCGTCCCGGGCTCTCCCGGTTTTTCCTGCATCCGCTTCTGCCCGGCGTTTCGCAAGAGGTACCTATGGCTGAACCGACGCCCCCCCCGAAACCCAGGGAACGAGCCGTGGATCTCGACGCCGGCGCAAAGCCGAAGATCAGCGTGCAACCGGTACGCTCGCGGCCTATCACGGAGGCCGCGTCCACGCCGCCTCCGAAGGCCCCATCGCCGCCCGACGGCGACAAGAACGCCCCCCGCCGGGTGCCGTCGCGACCGCTGACGCCCGATGCCACGGCCAAGACCCCGCCCGCACCGGCCGGTCCTCCCGCTCCCAGGAACCCCGCCGCCCCTCCCTCGGCAGGTTCGGCCAAGCCTGCCGTGCGAATGCCCCATATCAGCCAGCTCAAGGGACGCCAGCTCGGCCGCATTCTCATTAAGATGGGCAAGATCACCCGCACCCAGGCCGCGGAGGCGAAGGAAATCCAGGCCAAGAAAGGCGGCCCCATCGGCCAGATCCTCGTCGAACTGGGCTATGTCGAGGAGAGCGACATCCAGTTGGCCCTCGCCGCCCAGGTCGGTATGGAGCCGATCGCCCTGAGCAAGATCGACCTCCCCGACGAGGTCATCAGCCTGATCCCGTCCCAGGTCGCCCATACATACAAGATCATCCCCACCGACTGGCAGCCGGAAACCAAACTCCTCTCCATCGCCCTGGCCAGCCCGGACAACTTCCAGGCGACCGACGACCTGAAGACGCTCATGGGCTTTAACATCAAGCCCTTCATCAGCTCGCCCGACCAGATCGACGCCGCCCTGAACCGCTATTACCCCGAGGACAAGGTCGAGACCATCAACGACCTGATCGATGAACTGGCCGGCGACGAGGACCTGGCCAAGCTCGAAAACCGCGGCGAGAGCATCGATCTCGACGAGCTCAAGGAGGCGGCCGAATCGAACCCCGTCAAGAAGCTCCTCAACCTCGTCCTGCTCCAGGCCATCCGCGACAAGGCATCCGACATCCACTTCGAGCCGTTCGAGGACGAGTTCAAGATGCGGTACCGCATCGACGGCGTCCTCTACGAAATGGTCCCCCCGCCGCGGCACATCGCGATGGCCATCGCCTCCCGTATCAAGGTCATGGCCAACCTCAACATCGCCGAGCGCCGCCTGCCCCAGGACGGCCGTATCGAGCTCATGGTCGGCGGCAACCCCGTCGATCTCCGCGTCGCCGTGCTCCCCACCATGTTCGGCGAGAGCGTCGTCATGCGCGTGCTGGACCGCAGCAACGTCCGCCTCGACCTCGACCGCATCGGCCTGCGCGACGACGAACTCAACACGGTGCGCCAGCTTATCCACAAGCCCAACGGCATTATCATCTGTACCGGCCCCACCGGCTCCGGCAAGACGACGACCCTGTACTCCGCCCTCAATGAACTCAACACGATCGACACAAAGATCCTCACCAGCGAGGATCCCGTCGAGTACGACATTGACGGCCTGGTCCAGTGCCAGATCAACCCGGAGATCGGCCTGACCTTCGCCCGGTGCCTGCGGTCCTTCCTGCGTCAGGACCCGGACATCATCCTCGTCGGCGAGATCCGCGACCTTGAAACGGCCCAGATCGCCGTACAGGCATCCTTGACCGGACACCTGGTACTCACGACGCTTCACACGAACGATGCTCCGTCGGCCGTTGCCCGGCTCATGGACCTCGGGCTGGAGCCCTTCCTCATCACCGCCACGCTCGAGGCCGTCATCGGACAGCGGCTCGTGCGGAGAATCTGTGAAAACTGCAAAGAGGAGTTCCATCCGACCGAAGAAATGCTGATGGAACTTGACCTCCGCCCCGAAGATGTGGCCGGCAAGCCGTTCTTCTACGGCAAGGGCTGCGACTACTGCAACAACACGGGCTATCGGGGCCGGATGGGGATTTTTGAGGTGATGGTGCTCGACGACGACATCCGCGACCTGATCATGCAGCGGGCCTCGTCGAACATCCTCCGGGCGGCGGCCCGCAAGCGGGGCATGCGGACCCTGCGGGAGTCCGGCCTGCTGGCGATCACGGCGGGTATCACGACGATCGAGGAAGTCGTCAAGGAGACGCTTACGGAAGAAGGTGAAGAGTTCGGAGTTGTGAGTCTAGAGTTGAAGAACCGCCGGCTCGCGCGCGCGGGCGGGGAGCCGCCCGACAGCGGGACGGATGCGAACGTCCAACCCTGAACTCGTAACTCGTAACGCCCAACGCGGAGCCTAGCCATGCCCAAATTCCAATACGAGGCCATGAACCAGGCCGGGCAGGAGATCCGGGACGAAGTCGAGGCGAACTCCACCGAGGAAGCTCTCTCGAAGATTCGCAGCCTGGGCTACTTCCCGACCAAGATCCGCCAGAAGGGCGGCAAGAAAGCCCCCGCGAAGGGCGCCGACGGCAAGGCGGCCGGCGGCAAGAAGAAGAGCCAGAGCGCCGGCGGGTTCGGACGGGTCTCCATCAAGCAGGTCACGCAGTTCACCCGCCAGCTCTCCACGCTCCAGGACGCCGGCCTGCCGATCCTTCGGAGCCTCCGCATACTCGAACAGCAGCAGAAGCCCGGCATGCTCCGGGTCATCATCCGCAACGTCGCCGACGACGTCGAAGGCGGCGCCACCCTCTCCGAGGCGATGTCCAGGCAGCCGAAGGCCTTTGACCGGCTCTACTGCAACATGGTCGCCGCCGGCGAGACGGGCGGCGTGCTCGACGTAATCCTGCAGCGACTCGCCGACTTCATGGAGAAGGCCCAGCGGCTCAAACGCAAGGTGATCGGCGCGATGATCTACCCGATCGTCGTCATCAGCTTCGCCGTGCTGATCGTCAGCGGCATCATGATCGTCGTCGTGCCCAAGTTCAAGGAGATCTTCAAGGACTTCGGGGCGCAACTGCCCGTCATAACGGTTGTGCTGATGAACATCTCCGAGTGGTTCGTCCCCGGCTCGCCGCCCGGCTGGGTCGTCATCTTCATCAGCCCCGCCGTGCTCTTTCTGTTCGTCAAGCTCCTCAAGAAGTCCCAGGGCGGCCGCTACGCCATCGACGTCGCCAAGCTCAAGATCCCCATCATGGGGAACATCCTCGCCAAGACGGCCGTCGCCCGCTTTACGCGAACTCTCGGCACGCTCATCAGCGCCGGCGTACCGATCCTCGAGGCCCTCACCATCGCCAAGGACACCTGCGGCAATGAGGTGTACGCCCGCGCCCTCGGCGGCGTGCACGATTCGATCCGCGAGGGCGAGAGCTTCGCCAACCCGCTTCGCGCCGCCCGCGTCTGCGACTCGATTGTGGTGAACATGATTGACGTCGGCGAAGAAACCGGCGATCTCGACAAGATGCTCATGAAGATCGCGGACAACTACGACGAAGAGGTCGAGACGCTCGTGGCCGGCCTCGTGAGCCTGCTCGAACCGGTCATGGTCGTCGTGCTCGGCGGCATCGTCGGCTTCATCGTCATCGCGCTGTTCATGCCGCTGGTGACGCTGATTAACTCGGTGTCGGGCGGCGCGTAGGCGGGACGCGGGGGTGGGATTTAGGGTTTGGGGGGCGGGCGCCCGGCGCCGCTCCCGGGAACCGGCCGAGAGGCTGGGGCGGCTGATCGAGGAATGGGAGGCGACAGGCAGGATCCGGTACGCGATCGTGAAAACGTCGCGTGAGAATGCAAGGCCGGGGCGAGGTGCACAACTCAGCACTCAGCACTCGGCACGTAGCACTCAGTCTCGCTGACGGGTAGAATAAAATGGGCGGACGGAGTTTGCCGCCCGACGTGATTCGGACTCAGACCATATGTGATTGGAGAGTTACCATGACCCGGACAAGACCTCGATAGGCGAGCGGCTTCACCCTCGTCGAACTGCTGACGGTGATCAGCATCATCGCCCTCCTGATCAGCATCCTCCTGCCGTCGCTCGCCCAGGCACGGGCCCAGGCCAAGAAGGTCAAGGTCCAGACCCAGATCGACGCCATCGGCAAGGGCCTCGAGATGTTCCGGAACGACAACCGGGACCAGTACCCCGGCTCTGCGCCCGGCCAGGACCGCATCAGCGACTGGCCTGGCCTCGCCGGCGGCAACAACATGCTCAGCGGCGCCCCCTGGCTGGCCCGCGTGGTCGGCGGCGATATGCAGGGCATCGACATGGGCGATCCGGGCGACAACTATCCCGCCGCCCTGAAACCCCTCAGCGCTACCGCCGGCGCGATCTCCTACGCGGATTACCAGAAGTACGAGCGCCGCGCACCCTATATCCAGTTGGAGGCTGCCCCGGCCGTCCGCGACAACGACCCGGAAAAGGCCCCCAACGCAAGCTCATCCAACGCGCCGAACACCGGCCGCCTCATTCTGCTCGACGGCTACGGCTTCCCGATCCTCTACTACCGCGCGGATCCGGGCGCCGGGAACACCGCCTTCGTTCAGAGCACCAAGGGCGGCACCAACCCTGGGGTTTACTGCCAGGAGGACAACGCCGACTTTACCGGCAGTGCCTCCCTCAGCAAAGCAGGCTGGGATCTGAAACCCGGTAAGTTCCACAACCTCAAGGAGTTTGACACGAACGCCGTTGGACCGATGGGCACACAGCCCAAACTCAACAGCTTTAACGAGAAGTTCTACAATCGGGATGTGTTCAATGCGACGAAGAGCGGAACCTCGGGCGCGATCAAGCCCTATAACGCGGAGTCCTTCATCCTCCTCTCCGCGGGCGCGGATGGCG
>CAZMVY010000216.1:0-8221 GCA_964569765.1 uncultured Planctomycetales bacterium | reverse complement strand
GCACGGCGCGTCGCGAAGGACGACTGTCGTATCCCCCCTTCTACCGTTCATTCACCCCGAGGAGTTCCACCGCATCCGGCGCAAGGTTAAGCATGATCCTCGACCCTGGCATCGTCACCGGCGGGCCGAGCAAGGAGCGCACCGGATCGCCCGCCGCGTCTTTCAGTTCGATGACGCGGCGCGCGCCGAAGCCACCCGTCGCATTCCCGAAAACTCCCGAATAATCGCCCCCCTCCCACGAATACCGTCATGCGGGCGTTCCGCACGAAAAAGCACCCCCAAGGAGACCGGAGTCATGATGAGCAACGATTACCGGGACGTGCCCCCCCGGCCTCGGTCATTTCTGTCGACACTGGCGTGGGGCGTCAGCATGGCCGCCGTCGCGTCGATCTTGAGTCTGGCCGGGATCATCCTCTACGGCATGAACATCGCGGACCGCAAGACGGACAGTCTGGTCGGCCTTACCGAGGCGGGCCTTCGCAACCTGCCCGAACTTCGCCGATCGTTGCCGCCCGCGCTGGCCGACATGCTCAACGACGTGCGGTCGGCGGACTACCGCGACCAGCTCGAGGTGACAGCCCGCCTCGTGATGGTGCCCTGCCGTGGCGACCACAGGGACCAGGGCACCCGGGAGCGTATTCGACCCGTGATCGAGGTCCGCAATCGCGGTAAGGAGGTCGTCTCGCTGTTGTCGATACGTGTCACGGTCCTGAACGAGGACGATATGCCCATCGCGGCATCCAACGAGTGGGCGGCGACGCCCATGGCCATCGACGAGAAGTGGTGCGGTCCCCTCATGCCCGGTGCGACGGCCCGCATCGTTGGCAGCCCGCTGCCCGGAGACCACCGCCCGCCGGAGAAGTGTCGCGTGGAGGCGACCATCACGGATGTCCGCCTGTGGAATCGGAACGCCGCATCGGCGGCCCCGGAGGAACGGCCGGCCCGGCCCCTGAAGGGCCCACAGGCCCCCGCTACGGTCCGCGAAACCCCGCAACCGCCGCCGACCAGACCGGAGCCGCCCAACTCACGTCGGTAACGTCAAAGTAGTCCGCACCGGTGGGTCGTCACACTCTCCGCCAAAGCGAACGGCGCTGCGGGGCAGGAACGGACTGGTGGAATCCGTCAGGCACCCCCAGACACCCGCCCGAACTGTTCCAGACCCGCATCGGTACCGACCCGATATCACATCTTGGCGTCCGGGCGAAACCCGGTATGATACCCGCCCATGAACCAGACAACTCCTCGGGCGTTGTTCGATGTGACCGGAATGACCGTCGCCGTCACGGGCGGCGGCGGCGTGTTGTGCAGCGGGATGGCCGAGCACCTGGCAGCGTCCGGAATGGCCGTGGCCGTCCTGGACCTGTCGAAAGACGCCGCGACGGCGGTGGCCGATCGGATCCGCAAGGCGGGCGGCAAGGCCATCGCCATCGAAACCAACGTGCTTGATCGCGAGAGCGTCCAGGCGGCGTGCGAGGCCTGCGTTCGGGAGCTGGACCGGGTCGATTGCCTGGTCAACGGTGCGGGGGGCAATCACCCCGCCGCCACAACCGGCCCGGACAAGCGCTTCTTCGATCTGCCGATCGATGCATTCCGTAAGGTTATGGACCTGAACATCCTCGGCACCGTGTTGCCGTCGATGGTCTTCGGGCGGGCCATGGCCGATCGCGGCGAGGGCGTGATCCTGAACGTAGCCTCCATGAATGCGTTCCGGCCGCTGACGCGGATTCCCGCCTACTCCGCCGCCAAGGCGGGCGTGAAGAACTTCACGGAATGGCTGGCGGTGCACATGGCGCAGGAATACTCGCCGCGGATCCGCGTGAATGCGATCGCGCCCGGCTTCCTGCTGACGCACCAGAACCGCTTCCTGCTGACCGACGAGAAGACGGGCGATCTGACGCCGCGAGGCCGATCGATCATCACGCACACGCCGATGGGGCGTTTCGGTGAGGCCGAGGACCTCTACGGCACGGTGACGTGGCTGCTCTCGCCGGCGTCGCAGTTCATCACGGGGATCACGGTGCCGGTGGATGGAGGCTTCTCGGCGTTCAGCGGCGTGTGAGCGGCGAGAAATGCCCATGCCTGACGTAACCGCAGCGTTTTCGGCGTTCCAGCCACGACACTCGTTCCTTGTCGGCATCGACTCCGACGGCTGCATCTTCGACACGATGGAAATCAAGCACAAGGAGTGCTTCGCCCCCGCCGCGATCAAGTTCTTCGGATTGCAGGCGGTCTCGAAGTACGCCCGCGAGTGCTGGGAGTTCGTCAACCTCTATTCCAAGGATCGCGGCGTCAACCGCTGGCCGGCGCTCGTGAAGGTGCTGGACCTGCTGCGCGAGCGCCCCGAGGTGAAGGCCCGCGGCGCGACCATCCCGGACGTTCGGGCCATCCGTGAGTTCATCGCCTCCGGCGTCCCGCTGGACAACGCGAACCTCCGCAAGCGTATCGAGCAGACCGGTGATGCAACGCTGCGACACGCCCTGGAATGGAGCCTCGCCGTCAACGCCGCGATCGGCGATATGGTTAAGAACGTGCCGCCGTTTCCCTTCGTCCGCGAATCGCTGGCGAGGCTCGTCGAGCAAGCCGATGTGATCGTGGTAAGCCAGACGCCGACCGAGGCACTCCTGCGTGAATGGCAGGAGCACGACCTCGCTCGCTACGCGGCGATGATCTGCGGCCAGGAACTCGGCACGAAGACCGAGCACATCCGGCTCGCCGCCGCGGGGCGGTACGCGCCGAACCGTATGCTCATGATCGGCGATGCCCCGGGAGATCTGAAGGCGGCGCGTGCGAACAATGCCCTGTTCTATCCGATCAACCCCGGCCGGGAGGAGGCAAGCTGGAAGCGCTTTTACGGGGAGGCGCTCGACCGCTTCTTCTCGGGCCGGTTCACCGCCGACTACGAACGCGCGCTGATCAGCGAGTTTGATGCGCACCTGCCCGAGAAACCGCCCTGGCGACAGTGACGCGCCCGCCGCAGCAAGTATCGCGCGACCCCGCCGGCGCCCCGGCGGGCAAACCGGTACTACAGCCCCGTAACGGCCGCGGAGCGGTGATGTTCCTGAAGGTAAAGCAGGTCGCGTGAGCCGAGGCGGACATCCAGCTCGACGCTGTGGTCCTCGTAACGCCGATCGAGCACCTCCCCGTGATGCTCGATGAACGCCAGCGCTTTGCCATCCGACGCGGGCAGACGGACCCTGACGCGCCGGACATCGCCCCGCATGACGTCACTGACCCGTTGAACGAGCTGGTCGAGACCGCGGCCGCTCCGGGCAGAGATCCGCAGGGCTCCGGGCAGTTGCCGCTCGAGCGTCTGAACAAGGGCGATATCCTCCGCGGCGTCGATCTTGTTAAGCAGCGGAAGAATCCGATGCTCGGAGCACCCCAACTCCGTCAACACGGCCATCACCGCCTTGACCTGCTTTTCCGCGTTCGGAGCGGCGGCGTCGATCACATGGAGCAGGAGGTCCGCGTGGATCGTCTCTTCGAGCGTTGCGCGGAATGAAGCCACCAGGTGGTGCGGCAGATCACGGACGAAGCCGACCGTGTCGCTGAGCAGCGCAACCTGGCCGTTGCCGAGATTCCACTTCCGCGTCTTCGTGTCCAGCGTCGCAAAGAGCTTGTCCTCCACGAGCACGCCGGCATCCGTGAGGGCGTTCATCAGGGTGCTCTTGCCGGCGTTCGTGTAGCCCACGAGCGAAACGGTGAACTGATCCCTTCGCGAGCGGACGGTCTGCACCCGCCGCCGGTCAATCGCCGCCAGTTCGCGTTTCAGGGCCGTCATGCGCCGGGAAACGATCCGCCGGTCGATCTCGATCTGACGCTCGCCGGGGCCGCGCGTACCGATGCCGCCCACGTTTCCAGCGCCCGTGGCGCCCCCCGCGCCGGCGATGCGTTCGAGGTGCGTCCACATGCCGCGGAGGCGCGGTGCCGTGTACTCGAGCTGCGCGAGCTCGACCTGAATGCGGGCCTCGTGCGTGCGCGCCCTTGCCGCGAAGATATCGAGGATCAATTCGCTACGGTCGAGAACCTTGCAGTTGAGCGACTCTTCCAGTTCGCGGATCTGAGCCGGCGAAAGGTCGTTGTCGAAAATCACAACATCGGCGTTGCTTGCCTCGGCGCGCCGGCGGATTTCCTCGACCTTGCCTCTGCCGACGTAGAAGCCCGGGTTGATCCGCTCGCGCCGCTGGATGATCTGGTCCACGGTAATCGCGCCGGCCGTCTCCGCGAGGCAGCGCAGTTCCCCCAGCGGGTCTCCCCAATCCGGTTGCGAATTCGGCAGAATCACACCGACCAGGACTGCTCGTTCGGATCGAACGCTGAGATCTGTCCGTCGCTCTTGGTTCACCCTGTCCGTCCCGCGTGGCGGGTCGAAGAATCGTCCGGGCGCCGCCGCCTGCTTAAGAGCCCGAGAGGCACTGCCCCGCAAGCCGGCCCCGGCCCTGACCGCGTCCTATTCTAGGAACCGCATACCCGGCGGGTCAACGACGACGGACCGGTCGGCGCGACGCGCCCGCGAGAAACGTGAAGGCGTCGTCCCCCGATGACGGGGTTCCTGCCCCCGGCTTTCGGGCCCCGGCGGCCGCGGCCGGCCGCTCCCTACTCCACCATCGCCAGCGCCCGGCGCAGCTCCGCCACACTCCACGCCTGTGCGATGCATCCGTTCGGCCGATAAGGCGGGTCGCCGTCAAAGATTTCGCTGACCGACCCAAGCCCCGCCTCATCAAGGTGGGCCACAAGCGGCCTCAGAAGCTCGCGGCACTGGGCCTTCGCCTCCAGGCTGAAGCCATGCACCCGCAGATACGCCTCGACGTACGGGCCGATCAGCCACGCCCACACCGTGCCCTGATGATACGCCGCATCACGCTGCGGTGGGCTACCTTCGTACCGGCCGTGATACCTCGGATCGGAAGGCGCCAACGACCGCAATCCGTACGGGGTCAGGAGGTGTTTCCGCACGCACTCCACCACGGCCGCCTGTTGAGCCGGTTCCAGCGGCGAATGCGGCAGGCTGACCGCGAAGATCTGATTCGGCCGGATGGACGCGTCCGCCTCGCCCGGCCGCACACAGTCGTAAAGACAATGGCAATCCTCGTTCCAGAACGTCCGCGCGTAGCTCCGCCTGGCCCGCCGCGCCAGGCTTGCATATTTCCCGCCGTCCGACGTCCGCTCGGCAAGCAGGCACAGGGCATGATACCAGAGGGCGTTGACCTCCACGCACCGTCCGTGCCGGGGAGTGAACACGATATCCCCGCACTTGGCGTCCATCCAGGTAAGCTGGGTCGTCGGGTTGCCCGCGGAAACGAGCCCGTCGGCACCCATGCGGATGTCGAATCGCGTGCCGCCCACGAACGCATCCACCACGCGCTCGCACGCAAGCTGGAGCACATCCCGCCACGTCGCCAGATCCCGGCTGGCCGTCAGGTAAGCGACCGCAGCATGGACGAACCAGAGGGAGGCGTCCACGCTGTTGTAATCGCACCCGGCGCCGTAGGCGCTGAACCGGGTGGGGATCAGGCCGTCGCGTTGAGCCGAGGCAAACGTGCACAGGACCTCCCGGGCCTCGTCGAACCGCTCGTCCAGCAGCAGGAGGCCCGGAAGGGATATAAACGCGTCGCGCCCCCAGTCGCCGAACCAGGGATACCCCGCGAGGATCGTGCGCGACCAGCCGCCCTTCGCGCTGCGGCGATCCACCATGAACTGCCGCGCGGCCCGAAACAGGCGGTCGCCCACTGAAAGGCGCTCCACGGGGGTGTGCGAATCCTCCTCCGCGGCGGACGGCGAGCCCCCGGCAGCCTCCTCCTCGCCGCCGGGCCCTTGCGCCCACGCCCGCAGCGTGATCCGGAAGTTCCCGGAGCCATGCGTGCGAAACCAGCCGGGGGCGAACAGATCCTCCTGATAGTCCAGGCCGCGGGCCCTCTCCACGCGGTAGCGGAAGCCGTGCCACCAGTCCGCCGCGGGATCGAATAGAAGCGGCTCCTCCCGACCGTCGGCGCCGGCACGCGTGCCGTGCATCATCAGTTCCGGACAGGTCGAGTGCGGACCCTGCAGCAGAAAGCCGCCGACGCCGGCACTGAGCTTCATCGGGCACCAGCCCCGCAGGACGGCGTGAAAGTCGCGCATCGACGCCAGCGGCAGGATCTCGAACTGAAGCTCCTGCCCCGCCGGCACGCTCACGTCGTATCGCAATTCGACTTCGTCGCAGCCGGCACGGAGCCGCACCCACTTCACAACGGACGTGCCCCCCCAACGGTACACGAACCGCACCCACGGCCGCGCCGGCGAGAGATCATACGTGAACTCGGTCAGCCATTCGTAGCCCCGCGGATGAAAGAGATTCTCAAACTCGAAATTCGCCAGCTCGATAACGGCCTCGCCCAGCGTCAGTTTCTCAACCACGGCGTTGAGGAGCATCCACCGCTCCAGCGGCGGTCGGGCCGCGACCAGCAGCAAGCCGTGATAGCGGCGTGTCATCACCCCGACCGTCGTCCCGCAGGCGAACCCGCCGCGGCCGTTGCAGAGAAGCCACTCCTTGTCCAGCGAGGCGATGCCGGGGAAATCTTTCATGCGTGATCCTTCGCGGGTTCCGCGCCCATGCCGCGAGGTGAGATTGTATGCGGTCCCGCCGCGCCGACCAAGGCGCGGGCCGCAAGAAGGCGAACCCGGCCCCCCCCCGCGGCACAGCTCAGCCTGGCCGTCGTTGCGCTTCGAGAAACCCCGACAGGATCACCGCAGCGGCAATCGCGTCCCGACGCGCCGCGCGTCTCTTTCGCGTCAGGTCGCGTTCCGCGAGAAGGCCGTCGGCCGCATGGCTGCTGAGCCGTTCATCCCAGAGGTGAACAGCGCCCGCCCTCCGGCTCTCCAGTTCCCGCGCGAAGGCCCGAGTCAGGCGGGTCTGCTCGCTCTCCGTGCCGTCCATGTTCAGCGGAAGGCCCACCACAAACGCATCCACGCCGAGATCCGCGGCGAGGGCAATCACAGCCTCCGCATCGGCCGCGGGCGAACCCTTCGCCTCCATGACCCGCGCGGGCGAAACGATACGTGCGTCGGGATCGCTGAGGGCGATGCCGATCCGCTTCGTGCCGTAGTCGATGCCGAGAAAACGTGCCATCGCGGCCAAGCCCGAACAGGGGCCACCTGGACCGGGAAACATGCTGCGGTTCGACCGGCGAGCGGACGGACACCGCCTTCGCCATCTCCGAAGGCGAGGCATCGCCCCCCAACCGCCGCCGCTATTCCCGCTTGCCGAACCGATGATCCAGCATGAAGATCCCGCCGACGTGGTCTTCGCCGACCATCTTCAGCTGCTCATAGATCAGATTCGTCTGCGCCTCCTCCTCCACCTGCTCGCTGATGAACCAGTCGAGGAACAGAGCCGTCGCCCGATCGCGCTCCTCCGCCGCCAGTTCGGCCAGCTTGTTGATCCGCGCGGTAATGGACTGCTCGTGCTTGTATGCTGCCTCGAAGACCTTCAGCGGCGAGCCGAACGAATCGCCGGGCGCGGCAACCGGCTTGAGGGAAACGTGCCCGTTTCGCTCCAGGATGTAGTCGTAAATCTTCATGGCGTGCTCCTCTTCTTCCTTGGCTTGAGCACGCATCCACGCGGCGAAACCGACGAAGTTCGCCTCCTGAAACCAGGCGGCCATCGCCAGATACAGATAGGAGGAATACAACTCCGCGTTGATCTGCTCGTTCAGGGCTTCTTCCATCTTCTTGCTCAACATGGTTGTCTCCTTTCGACTGATTCTTCCCGAATCGATGCCGGCCTCGCACGGTACATGGTCCGACTGCCGCCGACAACCCATACTCTCTCACGAACAGGTCCATCTCTCCATCCGACCGGATCCCGAGCCGCGTCAGGGCAAAGTCATACCGCACCGGGTCGTCCGGCGAAACCGTCCGGAACGCCGCCGTAATCTCCTGCGCTGTGCGGAGGTCTGCCCCCCTTCGAATCGTAAGCCCCAGCACGCGGCAAACCCGATGCATATGCGTATCCAACGGCACGATCAGTCGGGATCGCGGAATCCGATCCCATAGCCCCGTATCCACGTTGTCGCGCCGCACCAGCCAGCGCAGAAACAGGTTCAGCCGCTTGCACGCGCTGCCCCCGCTCGGCAATGGCAATACGCGATTCCGAAGCTGCGGCGCGCGGACGGTCACCCGCAGAACGAACGCCTCGATCGCCGGCGCGACCGTCTCGTGGTCGGCCTCCAGGCCCGCCGCG